>JAKSTT010000001.1 GCA_024413635.1 Treponemataceae bacterium
CGCAGGGACCTGTCAATTCCTCACTCTGTGACCAAGCAGGGCAAGACAGAAAGAAAGTATCTGTGGTATGGTTGAGGTATGGGAAAAACAGTTGTGTTTACAGGCGGCAAGGCTGGTCCTGCTGATAGTTCACGGCACTGGCTGGAAGGCGCCGGCCTCATTATTGCGGCTGACAGCGGCCTGGATCTGAGCCGCTCCTGGGGATATGAACCTGACCTTTTGTGCGGCGATTTTGACAGCATTTCTGATACGGCCGCAGTACGGCAGTTTCCTGCGGATAAGGTTATCCGCCACCAGGAAGCCAAAGCCTGGAGCGATACGGAACTTGCCCTGCATGAAGGGCGGAAACGCACCGCAGCGACCGGAAAGGGCATAACGGTTCTGGTGGGGGGCAACGGCGGCCGGGCTGACCATCTGTTCTCCCTTCTGAAACTGTACAGTCACGACACGTATCCGGACATCTGGCTGGGAGACGAGCAGGCCATACTCTGCCTTGAAGGTGCCCATAACGGCTATCGATCCCTGCAGGTTACCGGCCTTGAAAAAGATGATAAAATCTCCTGCTTTGCCATCCGCGTAGAAGGCGGCGAAAGTGGCGGCAACACCAACGCCTGGGAAGGTGCAGGGTATCGTGCTACGCTTGAGAAAGAGCCGGCCGGCACTACCCGGAAATCCGGGTCCATCCCGCTTTCTGAGTATGCAATAACATCTGATACCCTGTTGTGGCCATTGCAGGATGTGCAGTGGGAAACCGGGGCTGAAAGCCTCAGTAACTGGCTGAAAAGCGGAGCAGACACCCTGCAGCTGACGGTACAGTCCGGCAGGTTTCTGGTGTTTGTGCCCTTACACGCTCAGGTACAGTATCAGGTTGTATGAAAAATGTACGGTGCTGGTCAGGAATATGGCCAGCCAGGGGTGCTGACGGGGACCAGCTTTCCGGAACTGCACCGTAAAAATACTGGCGGCAACCAGGGCGTTACCCACGGCATACCATCCCATGTAGCGGTGTGAAAAAGCAAATACCAGGATGGAAACGCCATCGCATAAGGGACGCAGCCAACGGCTGTTACCTGATACTCCCAGAAAGGATATGAGGGATTCGCTTAAATACAGGCGGTACAGCAGTTCTTCCCACAGGGCGCTGACGGCGATGAAACAGATGACGGTCAGTGAAACCGGTGGCAGTGCAGCAGCTTCCGGAGATGCCGCAGCAGCGCCCGGAATCCAAGACCAGAAGAAGTTATTCAGTATAAGAAGTGCCAGTGCACCGGCTCCTGATACCAGCCAATGCCGCACTATCAGCCTGGTAGATTCCCTTTCTGCGTTCCCATTGGTAGTACCCTCACATCCGTGAGCGTTCCGGTATGCCATCAGAGCAGGAATGGCGATGACCGTCAGGAACAGCAGCCATTTGACTGCATCAAGCAGGGACTGAGCGGTGATTGACGTGAGGGGAACGGCATCGGATGGCATGATGAGGGGAGGAATAATCCTGAATGCCAGGAGGATGGGGAACGCCAGATACGCTGCGGCCTGAAAGCGAATAGAGTTGAAATCCGTCATATAGTGCAATAATTATCCAAATATGATACAATCCCCGCCATAAGGGAGAAAGTGGTACAGTGATAAATGTTCTTTCCTGGCTGTTTATCATGCTGGCAGTAGTATTGACCATGCGTCTTGTTATTCAGCATCGGGAAGCAGTCAATTTCTATATTACCGGAATAGACGCCGGATTTAAAGGCTCTGAAATCCGCCTGCTGCATCGTATTGCCAAAGCCGCCCATCTTGAAGAACCAACCTCCCTCTACTGGTCAATTCCGGCCCTTAACCAGGGTATTGCCTTTATCCTCAGTGATGCCCGTAACCGTCATATTGAAAACACACCCATGGTGCAGGAATTCCTGGGTAAACTGTACGCCTACCGTACAAAAGTCGAACTGGATCCCCGGAACAGCCACAGCCTGAAAACCACCAAGGGCCTTATGTCCGGTCAGCGGGTCCGGGTCGTTCTGACTGGTGCCGGTGTCTTTACGGCAAAAATCATACATGCCGGCCGGGAACTGATTATTACCACCCCCATGAAAAACGGCCAGATAACCATTGAAGGAGAATCCTGGATCGGGCAGACCATTAGTGTGTACCTGCAGCGCTCCGGAGATGCCGGATATGTATTTGATACCGTGGTTCACAATGCATCGTCATACAACGGAACGCCCTGTCTGTTCCTGGAACATACGGCTAACCTGATCCGTACCCAGAAACGCCGTTCAGTCCGGATTGCCTGTACCATACCTGCCCAGCTGTTCCTTATGGATGACACCATGGGATATTACACCCTGGAATCAAAACCGGGGCTGAAATGCATGCTGGAAGATATATCTGAAGACGGTTCCATGATCCGTGTCGGTGGATGCGGCCGGAAAAACATCCGCATAAAGATCCAGTATGAACTGGTAGACCGGTGGATTGTCATGTACGGCATTATCCGTGCTGTAGAATATAACAAGAACATCAACCAGAGCCGCCTGCATTTTGAGTGCATCAACCTTGATCCATCGTCACGGAATGCCATTCTGTCATACGTATATGATATCCTTCCCCAGGATAAGAAAGATGAAATTGAAGCAATTCAGGGTGCTGAAAACGACCAGCAGGAAGAATTGACCAATGCAGGTTTGAGCGATGAATCTACAATCATCAGCGATGCAGATCTGTCCGGGGCAGGGCAGACCGGTGAAACGGTTTCCCATGAGGACCATGAGCTCATTGGTGAAGAACGGACACTTTCTGAAGCATACCAGGAAACTCTTGATGAGTTGACGGTTGTAGATTAAAATATTCTGTAAATAACTGAACCGGGGTATTTTGTGGTAGTTCCTGTTAACAAAAAAGTTGTTCTGTTTCTTGTTCTCCTGCCTCTGTGCGCATTTCTTTCTGCACAATCTGCAGATAACCTCTGGTTTAACCAGGTACGGGATTTCAGCAATGTAAACCCGCGGGTTGTACAGTTTGAAAAGCAGTTCCTTACCGGTGACCTGCAGCAGAAAGCCGCCGTTCTGGAAGCTTCTACCTGGCTTCATGAAGAAGCTGCTCCGCTGTATACCGATGCACTCAATTTTGTTTATGAATATGCAGACCTTCTGAAAAATGAGCCGGGAATGGAAGCCCTGACAGCTTCTGCAATTTCCCATGCTCCCTATGCCATGGGTGATGTTTCCGTTCAGCTGCTGAGTATTTTCATCCGGTGGGATAACCGGAATATCCATCAGGCAGTACTGAACGTGTTCCCTGATCTGGGCTTCTATGGCTATGAATCAGCATCGGTGTTCAATGGGTTTGCACTGAGTCTGCTGAAGGAAGACCGGGAAAACTGGGACCTGGAACAGATGCTGGCAACACTGCAGGCTCTGCAGGTTATTGATGATGCATCTTCCTTTGACATTTTCTTTGCCTATTATGCCCTGCCTGAAGATGATGATACCTTTGTACTCCGTGAATGTTCACGCCGTGCACTGCTGGCCGCCCGTGACGAGCACCTTTCCTGGTTTTCCAGCATGCTGGACAATGGAAGCAGCCAGTATCAGAAGTCTGCCCTGCAGTTCATTCTTGAAAATGCAGAATTTTCCGACTTTTTCCGTGCAGAAATGGCAGAAAAAGCCTTACAGAACGCAATATTTACTGCAGAAGAAACTGATGTATTCTGCGATGACGATGTAGCCCTGCAGCTTATGGCTTTACAGGAGCTCCGCCGTCTTTCCTGGACACGTGCTTCAAGTCTGGTGCAGCGTCTGTTCCCCATTGCCGTGGGTGAGTTTGAGGACGGTCTGATCAGCGACGAAGAATTTATCGGCGTCATAAGCGGTGTGCAGGAACTGGCTTCCTTACGGGCCGGCGTGCTGTTAAGTGACTTTTTAAAGACGCTGAACTCCCGGGCAGAGCGCAGTGACTTCTGCAGCGAGTCGTTAGTACTGGCTGTTATCCGGTCGCTGGGCGCCTTAGGTGATAAGATTGCCTTTGATCCGCTTCTGTATGTGTCGTATCTGCCATATCCTGAAACGGTTATTGAAGCGTCCCGCGAAGCTCTCGCGAGACTGAAGTGGTAATTAAACCGGTTATTTTTGCTTCCCTTTTTACTGCAGTTCTGGTGTATTCCGGTCTGGTACCGGTGTATGTACAGCCAGAAATCCGTTCTCTCCTTGCGCCTGAAAAAATAAGTCAGGTGCGGGGCATAGTCTCTTCCAGTCCGGTCAGGACTTCCAGCGGCAGTTCATACCGTTTGACCGTTACTGTTTCGTCCGTATCCGCTGATGACGGCTATGGAAACATGAGTACATCAGAAGCCGGAGGCTCAATGACGCTGTACGTTGATGCCCCGGTGGTGGAATCCCTCTATCCCGGCAGGCTGTACAGCGCTTTAGGGGAGCGGAAATCCCAGCTGATAGAAGAAGGTGCCTGCATAACTGCACCGGTCAGGTATTTTACTGCTGCCGGCAGTACCGGTTATCGTGCTACAGACGTCCGGGTGACCGGCTGGAACAGCAGACTGTCCTATGTCCGGGCGTTCCTCCGGCTGCAGCTGAAACGGCTGTTATACACCTGGGGCGGCTGTGGCGGACTGCTTCTGGCACTGCTTTCCGGTGAACGGGAATATACCGATCCTGCCTTGTCTGATGCCTTCAGAGCTGCCGGATTATCCCACATTCTGGCTCTTTCCGGTATGCATCTGAGCCTTTTCAGCTCTCTTACCCAGAGAGTCACCAGAAGGGTATCCGGTGTACGGTGTGCTGCCATAGCCGGCATGCTGTCAGCCCTGCTGTTCATCTGGTTTGCCGGTGCAACACCTTCGCTGGTGCGTTCCTGTATCAGCATGCTGCTGGGGTGGGGGGCTTCATGCCTCTTTCTGTCAGGCACCGGTGAAGAACTGCTGGCGCTGTCGTTTCTGGTTCAGATCGCTTTGTTCCCTCTGCAGGCCGGTTCTGTAGCCTTTCAGTTAAGTTATGCGGCGCTCCTTGGCGTATTTCTAGGTTCCCGCTTTCTTTCGCCCTGGCTTTTTCGTCTGCTGCCTGCTGCAATTGCCGGAAGTCTTGGTGCATCCTGCGGAGCCTTCCTCTGTACTGCCGGTATCAGCCTTGCCGTATTCGGAACAGCCAGTCCCTTCGGCATCATCGCTGCTGTTCCCGTTACACCGCTGGCAGAGTGGTTTGTAACGGCTGGCATTGCCGGAATCATTCTCAGCCTTATCGTGCCTTTTCTTTTAGTGCCTGTTGGCAGTATACTGGGCATACCCTATAAGGTGCTGCAGTTTCTGGTGCAGGCCTTTGCCCGGTTGCCGGGTATTTCACTTAATGAGGATTTATGAGCACAATTTCAGCCAAAACACCCGATTACGATTCACCAGCCCAGTTAAAGACATTCCTTGAAGAACGCGGCATGTCCATGCAGAAAAAATTCGGTCAGAACTTTCTGGTTAACCGTGATGCACGGCGCCGCCTGATTGATGCACTGCAGGTAGAAGAAGGTACCACCGTATGGGAAGTAGGCCCGGGGCTTGGTGCCATGACCGATGAAATGCTCCGTCGTGGGTGTGTGGTTACCGCCTTTGAAATTGACCACTGTTTTGCTGACACCCTGCGGCAGATTTTTGCCCCCTACATTGAAAAAGGGCAGTTTACCCTGGTAGAAGGTGATGTTCTGAAAACCTGGAAACCCTATTTTAAGGAACACGGTCTGCCTCAGCGGTTCTTCGGTAACCTGCCGTATAACGTGGCCGCTGCCATTGTGGCTGACATGATCAGCGAAGGTGCCCGTTTTGACCGTTCCATCATTACCGTGCAGAAAGAAGTTGCCGAACGTATGGCAGCAAAATTCGGCACTGATAACTATTCTTCATTCAGTGTACTGTGCCAGTGGGCCTATGACGTTACCAACGTTATGGATCTTGCCGGCGGCTGTTTCTGGCCACGGCCTAATGTAGATTCCCGTTCTGTGGCTTTCGTAAAAAAAGACCGGTTCCCCTGCTGTAAGGACCCGAAACTCTTCATGACCATGCTCCGCGTTCTTTTTGCCCAGCGCCGCAAAACCATTAAAAACAACCTGAATACCATGAACGGCCTGAAGGGGAACGTGGATACCGTTCTGGAGCGGGCCGGCATTGCTGCAAATATCCGGGCAGAAACACTCAGCGGCGAACAGATGCTGGCCTTAAGTGATGTGCTGTATGATTTTTTTGCAGAACAGAAAACTGACGGAGGCCGGCAGTGAGCGTATCAGAAAATCTTCAGCGGATCCGCAGGGAGATTGATGAAGCCTGTGCACGCTGCGGCAGACCAGCCGGCAGTGTGCAGCTTCTGGCAGTAAGCAAGTTTCATCCGCAGGAAGCGGTGCTGGAAGCCATAGCTGCCGGACAGACCTGCTTTGGAGAAAACCGGGTACAGGAATCAGTTGAGAAATTTCCTGCAGTCCTGGCTGACCATCCAGATGTTTCACTGCACCTGATTGGCAGTCTGCAGCGTAACAAAGTAAAGAATATCGTGCCCTATGCCAGCTGCATTCAGTCGGTGGACCGGTATGAGCTGGCACAGGAAATCATAAAACAGCGCCGGAAACTGCTTGATGCCGGTACAAAGATGCCGGCATCGCTCCGTCTATTATTTGAAGTTCACACTGGCGAAGAGTCAAAAAGCGGATTTACTGATACTGCGGAACTGCAGCGTACCATTGAACTGTGCCGTGATGCTGCTGACGCCGGTATTGTCTGTGCCGGTTTTATGACCATGGCGCCCAATACCGATGATGAATCCCTCATACGGAATTCGTTCCGGTCCCTCCGCCAGCTTTCAGAGCAGCTCCGTACTTTGTATCCTGATCTGCCTCTGAATGAACTGAGTATGGGTATGTCCGGTGATTTTACCATTGCCATTGAAGAAGGTTCTACCATGGTGCGCATCGGCACTGCTATTTTCGGTCAGAGGAACTATGCGTAACTGGTACCGTCTGGTTGCCGTATGCTGTCTTTTCTCATTCATGGCTCCGCTTATTGCAGAGCCTACGGTAAAGATTGACGCCTATACCCAGGATCATATTCCTGACTGGGTACACGATGCCCGCCGCACTGAAATCATAACCTTAGGTTCCCTGCCGTTTACTACTCTGGCTGCCAAAATCGGCTATACCTTCTGGCGGTACTGGAAAAATGATTTTGATACGGAATACCTGCCCAACCCTCTGGCAAAATCTTCTGAGGGGGCCCGTCTTGATGTCAGTGAACAGAAAACGGTTCTGAAGATCGCCGTGGTCAGCAGTGTTCTGTTTGGTGTAACTGACCTGGCATTTACCCTGTATGACCGGTGGCGTGATTCAGAAGAAGAAAGGGAACTGCAGCTGAAACTGGCAGAAACCGTAACGATTACTCCGGTGGGGCTGGAAACTGAGGGAGATGGTGAATAATGGCAGTGATTACGTTTGTTGCTGAAGAAACAGAAGGACTGACTTTTCCCTGCCGTCTTGACGTCTATGCAGCCGGTGCCCGGGGATTAAGCCGCAGCCGGCTGAAAAACGGGGTAGAAACCATTACCGTTAACGGCAGAAAAGCAAAACTTTCCTACAAGCTGACCGGTGGTGAAACCGTATCCCTGGAATGGGATGATCCGGTGCCCACTGATATTGAGCCGGAAGACATTCCGCTGGACATTGTGTATGAAGATGACCGGGTTACCGTAGTGAACAAAAAGCAGGGCATGGTTACCCATCCTGCGGCCGGCAACTGGACCGGAACACTGGTGCATGCCCTGCTGTTCCATTGGGGACGGGAATCATTGTCTGTGGGGGCATTGGAGTCGGCAGAAGGGCAGAATGCTGCCCGGCCGGGCATTGTCCACCGGCTGGATAAGGATACGTCCGGCTGCATCATTACGGCTAAAAACCGGGAATCAGAAGACTATCTGCACCAGCAGTTTCTGGATCACCGTATCCATAAAGAGTATATCGCCATTGTGAAGGGGCACCTGCCGGAAAGAAAGGGCAACATCAAGACCCAGCTGGTGCGGGACAGCAAGGACCGGAAAAAGTTCACCACCAGTGATGATCCGGCAGTCGGCAAGTTTGCCTGGACAAAATACCGGGTAGTTGCCGTGTACGGTCCCTACAGTCTGGTACGCCTGCGGCTGAAAACCGGCCGCACCCACCAGATCCGCGTTCACCTGAAGTCACTGGGCTGTCCCATTGTAGGTGATCCGATTTACGGCAAAAAAGATGCTCTGTTTGACTCTGCCACCCTTATGCTGCATGCCCGGAAACTGGGACTCCGGCTGCAGGGCTCAGAAGAAATGACATACTTTACGGCTGCAGTTCCCCTGCGGTTCAAGAAAGTGATGAAGACCCTGCACCAGCAGTTTCCCAAGGCAGACCTGAAACATCTGTATGGTGGAGGCCGCTGATGGCTGGAATGGACGCCATACCGGTTCTGTATGAAGACGACAGCCTGCTGGTTGCAGTAAAACCTGCAGGGGTTCCTACTGCGCCGCTGAAAGCTCTTTCCGGCATTGGTTCAGAACCGGAAAGCCTTCTGGAAGCAGTGTCCCGCACCTGTCCGGCAGTGCTTTCTGTTCATGGTAAAAAAGAGGTAGAAGGAGGGCTGCTGCACCGTATTGATACGGCAACAACCGGTCTGGTACTCATTGCAAAATCCCAGCAGGCCTATGATGCCCTTTCTGCAGAGCAGGATGCCGGACGGTTTATGAAAACCTATACGGCAGTGTGTTATGCAAACCGGCCGCTGCCTCAGGCTCCCTTTACCGTACAGAGCCTTTTCCGGCCCTTTGGAGCAGGGAGCCGCGGTGTAAAACCGGTGTTTGCGGAAAGTGGCCGTGCTGACCGGAAAAAAGCAGGAAGCCGGGAATACGTAACGGAAGTTCTGTCGGTAACGGCACTTCCGGAAACCGGCGGGGAAAATCAGCTGTTTCTGGTAACGGCGCAGATCACTGCAGGGTACCGGCATCAGGTCCGCACCCATCTGGCATCTGCCGGACTTCCGGTTCTGGGAGATCCTCTGTATCCGGCCATCTGGACTTCGGAATCCGGTACCGTTTCCGGCGCCGGCTCTGGTCTGCCCCTCTATTTTTATGCTTCAGGACTCAGTGTTACCCATCCGGTAACCGGTAAACTTTTTACCGTAACTCTTCCAGAATCTTTTTTGTTTCCGCTACCAGATAAAAACTGCCGGTAACCAGCAGGGGCGCATGGGCTTCAGCCGCAGCAGCTATGGCTTTCCTGATGGTTTCTGCATAGTCAGCCGAGCAGTACAGGGTCGGTGTACGCTTACCCGCTTTCAGCATATCAGCCGTTTCTTTCAGCGTAACCTGGTACAGGTGCTCCACATCAGAAGATTTCAGTTCACCCGGCCGGGTCAGGGTTACCTGGCTGAACAGTTCCGGTGATAACAGTTCATGAACCATGATGGCATCGTTTTTGTCCCTGGCACAGGCAAACAGCAGGTGCGGTTCCGGCATGACCTCTTTGTCACCGGCCAGCAGCGACTGCAGGGTTTCAAGGGTATTCTGGATACTGTTGGCCGTGTGGGCACCATCAAGAATAAGGGTGGTTCCGGTGCCGGTGGCCGTCAGTTCAAAGCGGCCGGGAAGCAGTGCCTGCTCCAGTCCTTTTTCTATCTGTTCTTCGGTTATGTCAGGTACCAGGCATTTTGCGGTGTAGGCGGCCAGTGCGGCGTTTTCTGCCTGCACTTTTCCCATAAGGTGCAGGTATGCCGTAATGGGGCGGGTAAAGAGCGGCGATTTGAAACTGATGGTGGTTTTCATGCCCCGGGATGCTGCCTCCAGTGAGGTTGGCAGTTCCCACTGGAGGGATTCGGTGACATCTTCAATGAAGGTAATGGGGGCATGGAGTTTTTCAGCCTGGGTCTTGAAAACGTTTTTTACGGATTCTCCACCGGTGTGCTGAAAACTGACTATGGCAGGGGTATCAGGTTTGATGATTCCGGCTTTTTCTCCGGCAATCTTTTCCAGGGTATCGCCCAGAAATTCCACATGTTCCAGTTCAATGGGGGTAAGGACTGTTGCCCGTGGGTGTACCACGTTGGTGGCATCAAGACGGCCACCCAGTCCGGTTTCAAATACTGCCCAGTCCAGTTTTGCCTGCCGGAAGCAGAGAAAACTGAATACGGTGATAAGTTCAAACCAGGTTAAATCACGCTGGCCGGGAAGCGTTTCCGGAATAATGGCGTCTACCCGGTGGCACATTTCGCGGACTGCGGCTTCATATACGGCTTCCGGCAGGGGACCGTGGGCACGGCCGATGCGTTCTGCAAGGCTGATGATATGGGGGCTGGTATAGAGCCCGGTAGGATAGCCTGCTGCTTCCAGAATGGAGCTGATCATGGCCGATACACTGCCTTTCCCTTTGCTGCCGGCAACGTGTACACAGGGAATGTCATCCTGGGGATTGTTGAACAGGCGGCAGAGAAATTCTACGGTGTCCAGCCAGAAAATGTCCTTTTTGGGCAGCCGTTCAAAATTCAGGTAATTGTCCAGCCATTCTTCAAACCAGGTGAGGGCTGGAATATCAGTCGTATTGGTCATGGGGCCAATTATACTGTTTTTGGATGTTTTGGGTAGTGCATATCGCACTACCCGGTTGGTTCAGTCCTTTTTGCTGAAGAACTGGTCAAAGTCTTCGTCACTGCGGCGGCGGCTTTCATCAGCATATGTGTTCCGTGCTGATTCATGATAACCGTCATCGGCCCAACGGCTGCCACGTTCATTGGCATTGCGCCAGTTCCGGTTTTCCCAGTAACGGTCGTCATCTGCATAGGGGCGTCCCGGGATAATGATGGCAGCTACCAGG
The DNA here is from genome assembly GCA_024413635.1 of Treponemataceae bacterium. GTDB lineage: Bacteria > Spirochaetota > Spirochaetia > Treponematales > Treponemataceae > Treponema_I. Next base: position 10,861 of record JAKSTT010000001.1, read on the forward strand.
TACACCAGTACACCGGTACCAAAGCTGCAAACTGTCAGGATAACCATCAGCAGCCGGATTACCACCGGATCGATGTTGAAAAAGTCACCGATGCCGCTGCATACGCCAAAAATCATGCCATCGTTTGATTTGTATAATCTTCTTCTCATTGTTGTACTCTCCTTATCCTCAGCCGATTGTAATGTCGATTTTTCCGCAGTTTACGTCTGCCAGAATATCATTTGCCTTTTCACCGGAAGTATAGTCGTCGGCAAAGGCCTTGTGTTTCTCACCGTTTACCGTTACGGAACCCATATTGATGTCTTCTGTCAGGCTGTAGTCACGTACTGAACCGGTGGTTTCAAAAGTGATGCTGCCGGCGTTGCAGTCCAGAAGTGTTTTCCCGCGGAAGGTACCTTTTACGGAAACACTACCGGCGTTACAGTCAATTTTTGTCTTGTCACTGGTAACACCCTGTACTTTTACGTCACCGGCATTGATTTCAACACCAAAACGGCCGGCAGTAACGGAAAGGTTTTCTGCACGGATTGCACCGGCACTCATCTCAATGACAAAGCTTTCCAGCCGCAGGTTTTCCGGCAGTTCAACAAGAATACGGGGCGTATTCATGCCAAAAGGGAACCCTGTGCGTTTCCGGAAGAACATCCGTGCTTCTTTCAGATTGTTCTTGATGCGGAGTGTACCGTTGTCCAGGTCAAACTTCATGCCAAAGCCACGGGGCCCCCGTCCTTCTGCAATGATTTCATTTCCCTTTGCAGGAATGATGACTACCTCTGCCATATTGCAGTCCAGTTCCAGTTTCTGTACGCCGGCACTTTTTACAATGAAGGGTCCGGTTGCCACACGGGCGTTTTCAGCGTAGGCTCTCCGGCCTTTGAAGTACTCTCCGTCTTCTTCAAAACCTTCAGGACGCTGTTCCTTTTTGTAGTCGTACCGTTTTCCGGTGGTAGCCGGTACGGAAGCAAATTTATCCTTGATTTCTGCAGCCAGCTGATCCGGTGTGCCCAGATCCTTGATGATGGCTTCCATCAGTTCATCTTCTGTTTTGCCTTCGCTCATTTCTTCTGCGGCAGCCAGTGCGTCATCAAAATACTGGGTATAGTAGTCCAGTGCTTCGTCCTGTTCTTCAACAGGCAGTGTTTTTATCAGTTTTTTCAGATCTTTCAGATATTCCTTACTGGTCATGTGATCCTCCCATCAGTGTAGAATCAATTATCTTGCGGGTATCAATCCACTCCCGCCGGTACTCGTCCAAACGGATCATGCCGTTGGATGTAATTTTGTAGTAGCGTCTGTTTCTTCCGGAAACGGCTTCATCTCGTGTTTCAAGAAGTCCGTCTTTCAAAAGGCGGCGTAACACCGGATACAAGGTACTTTCAGAAACCGGAATGACATTCTGAACATCCTGGGTAATCTTGTAACCATAGGTTTCTTCCAGGGAAACAACTGAGAGTACCACTGCGTCCAGAAGTCCGGCGCTTGGGGTAAACAGCATGTAACCTCCTAGATGTAATATCATGTCGACACTGATAATATAGCGCGTATAATATGCGTACGTCAACAATATTGTGAAAATTCTGAAAAAAAAGTGCAGGATACTGATGGGGCGTCGGGTGAATATCTCTACAGCAGTTCCCGTATGGCTTTGACGATGGTCTCCACATCAATGGGTTTGGTGACGTGGCCGTTCATACCGGATTCCAGCGCCATTTTACGGTCTTCCTTAAAGACGTTTGCGGTCATGGCGATAATCGGTATTTCAGCCTTCTTTTTAGATTTCAGGTTTCTGATGCAGCGGGTTGCCGTGTAGCCATCCATCTCAGGCATCTGGATATCCATCAGCACCACGTCCCAGGTTCCCGGTTTAGCTTCCTGTATCCGTTCTACTGCCTGGCGGCCATCAGTAACCGAGTCCAGGATTGCCCCCGTTTCAGACAGCAGGTCGATGGCGATTTCCCGGTTCATGATATTGTCTTCTACCAGAAGTATTTTCACTCCCTTCAGGTTCAGGTCGTCAGCATCGGCCCGCGATGAACTGGGTGCCATGCCCGCCATCAGGTTCAGTATTTCTTCCGGAGGTTCTGCGTAGGGCAGGTCAATGTCGATGGTAAAGGTGGTGCCTTTTCCTTCTTCGCTTTCTACAGTAATGGATCCGTGCATCAGGTCAACCAGATTCTTGCAGATGGACATGCCAAGCCCGGTGCCCTGAATACCGCTGACGGTGGTGGTCCGTGCCCGTTCAAAGGGTTCAAAGAGGTGTTCCTTGAATTCAGTACTCATACCGATACCGGTATCTGCAATGACAAAACGGTACCGTCCGCTGGTTTCTGAAGCTCCCTCTGTCTGTGAAACGTTCAGACTCACGTGTCCGCCTTCCGGCGTAAATTTCAGGGAGTTACTGAGGCAGTTGGTCAGAATCTGTGACAGATGGGTACGGTCACCAATGACAAAATCGTTATGGATGTTGGAAATATCACAGGTAAACAGCAGTTTGTTGGCTACGGCCTGCTGTTCAACAATGTTCCGGATGGTAATGACTGTTTCTGACACTGACATGGTATCTTCTGTCAGGGTCAGTTTGCCCGATTCAATACGGCTCATATCCAGGACGTCGTTTATCAGTGAAAGCAGGTATTTACCGCTGATTTCTATTTTTGCCAGGTACTCAGACATTTTTTCATGCTGGGTTATGTGGTTCTGTGCCATGGTGGCGTATCCGATGATGGCGTTCATCGGCGTCCGGATATCATGGCTCATGTTGTTGAGGAATACGGTTTTTGCGCGGCTGGCCCGTTCTGCATCCTTCAGGGCTTTCAAAAGTTTCTGTTTCTGGTCTTCTTCGGCCTTTTTTTCTACGGTAATGTCATAGGCAGAGCAGAAACACATGACATGACCGTTTTCCGGGTTTTCAGAAAGCAGCGGCCGCATACGCAGGTAGGTGTCCGTATCCGGCAGGTACACTTCCAGGTTGTCGGTTGCCATCCCGGATCGGAACATTTTTTCTATTTCGCCGCTGATAAAGGTTTTCTCGCCGCCGGGCGTAAGAACCTGTACCTGGTTGTCGGCCAGAAAACGCTTACTCTGCTCATCAAAGGGTGCGGGAACGGTATAGCCCATGGCAGCAAGGACACTGGAGCCGTCCGGCATGACAATGTCCTCAATGATTTTTCCTTCGGTAATATCAGAAACCACATTGAATACGGCATTTTTCGTTATGGCGCCGCGGAACAGCAGCTGTTCCTGTTTCAGGCGCTGGCTTGACAGTTCCTGGTCCGTAATGTCCTGGAAAAAACAGTAGAGCAGGGCTTCATCACCTTCATGAAAGGATACGATGTGGCCGTAATCGGTAACCCACATTTCGTGTCCGTCCTTGTGGCGGATGCGGTATTTCAGGTTATGTTCGCCGGTGGTTTTCAACTGGTGGGTAACTTCACGGTCAATACGTTCCCGGTCAATCTCAAGTACATTATTCATGGCAAGCTTACCGGTGGAACTGAGCAGCTCAAGTGGCGTGTACCCCTGAATTTTTGCAACGCTGTCGCTGATATACAGATAGGGAAATCCCGGCTCGTTCTTGCAGATTACCAGTCCGCCCTTAATACTTCCCAGTACGGCAGAAAGCCGTTCCGTCAGGTCTTTCTGCTGGACAGCAAGACGTTTCTGCGCCTTTTCCAGACGGTTCAGGTTGCGCTCTTTCAGCAGATACAGGGAAATCATGTTGGCCAGATATGCCAGGGCCTGCTGCTCATCACTGTTTTCAAGCCACTCGGGACGGGCTCTTTTGCAGTCATCAACGCCAATGAATCCGGCGTATTCACCGCGGTCAAAAATTCCAAACTGCATGAATGCCTTAACGCCGGACTGAAGGTAATAGTCCCGGTAGACAGCATTCATTCTGGTCACATCAGGGGTACAGTGGATAGGTGATTGTTCAAAAAAGCAGTCATCTGAAATCTCTGCATATGACTTATGCTTCATCTGTTCCTTCAGGAATGATACTCCCGGGGCTGCCCATCCGAAGGTACAGTGCAGCAGGTCTTTATGATGGATTTCCGGCTCAAAAATATACACCCGGCTCACATCCAGCAGTTTACCCATGTATGCCAGTACACTTTCAATACCTTTGCCGGAATCACCAGCCTTCATAAGGATGTCAGAAATATCCTTGTACACCTGTTTCCGTTTTACGGAAAAACCGTTATCTGAAGCGGTAACCGGGATGCAGATGCCGGCTGCATGCTGGGTTAGTGCTCCGTTCCGGTCAGTCAGGATATGCATTTTTACCCGGTATGCCTGGGGCCTGCCTGTGGAAAGCAGCAGTGAAACGGTGCCTTCGGCTTCTTTTTTGCCCTGCATGATTTCCTCATGAATCCTGATCAGTTCATCCCGGGTTGACGATGTGATACGGCCACTGTTGGCAAGTCCGTAAGGGGTCGGAATGGCGGTGCTGGCATGATACCACTGGGCTGCAGTTTCTTCGGTGATATATGAAATCTGCTGTTCCCTGTTGAAGATAAAGGGGATGGAATCTGGGGTAGGGGCTGTCAGCTGTACTGCCTGCAGCAGGGTATGGACCGGATTATCATGCATATCATACAGTGTACCACGGTCCGGAAAAAGGAACATTGAAATAGACCAACTAATAAGATAAAATTACGATTATGAAAGAAAATGAATCGATTCTTCCTGCTGATATGCAGGGATTTCCCATACATTTTGTCGGTATTAAAGGGACCGGCATGGCTGCCCTGGTAGAAATCTGCCACCGGCGTGGTGCAATCATTACCGGTAGTGATGTGGCCGACCGGTTTTATACGGATGCCATTCTTGAAAAACTGGGCATTGCGCCAAAACTGTTCAGTGAAGAAAACATTACTGAAGCAGACCCCAAGCCCCAGCTGGTTATTTATTCTTCAGCCTATAAACTGGATGTAAATCCTGATCTGGTGGCAGCTCAGAAAGCAGGCATTCCCTGTATCCTGTATACCGAAGGCTTAGGAGAAGTCAGCCGGACTGCATACAGCGCCGGGATCTGTGGTGTTCACGGAAAAACCACTACCACCGGAATCTGCGGCACCCTCATCAGAAAAACTGCCCTTAACGCCCAGATTCTTGCCGGCAGCATCATCAAGTCATTTGGTGATACCTGTACCACCTGTAATGGTGATGCAACTGCCAGGGACCATGTTTTTGTTGCAGAAACCTGTGAATACCAGCGTCACTTCATGGATTTCCATCCGCAGAAAATCCTGCTTACCAGCGTAGAAAGCGACCATCAGGACTATTATCCCACCTATGGCGATATTCTTGATGCCTTTATCGATTACATCTGCCTGCTGCCGGAAAACGGCACCCTCATCTACTGTGCTGATGACCCCGGCGCCTGTGAAGCTGCCAATGCAGCCCTTCTTGAACGGCCTGATATTACCATGATTCCGTATGGCGAATGGGCTCCCGGCGATTACGGCATTACCTTCGGCAAGGTTATTGATGGCATGCAGCATTTTTCACTGTATGGATTTGAAGAAGATTTTGCCCTGCGGATTCCGGGCCATCACACAGTGCTTGATGCCGTTGGTGCACTTGCCCTGACCGTTGAACTGTGCAAGGCCCAGAAGGTTCCGGTTGATGTGAAAAAGCTTTCAGAAGGACTGCTGGACTATGCCGGTGCCAAGCGCCGCACGGAAATTGTAGGGCAGGGAACCATTGCTGATAACCATGTCATTGTGATCGATGACTATGGACATCATCCTACGGCCGTAAAGACAACCCTGGCCGGCTACCGCGACTTCTACAAAGACCGGGTGCTCATTGCAGACTTCATGAGCCACACCTATACCCGTACCAGCGCCCTGCTTGATGAGTTTGCTTCCAGCTTTGGCAGTGCCGATGAAGTTATTCTCCACAAGATTTTCGGCAGTGCCCGTGAAACCTATACCGGCGGTGTAACTGGCAAGACCCTTGCCGAAGAAACGGCAAAACACCATAAAAACGTTCAGTACTTTGAAGAAATCCTTGATGCAAAAGACTATGTACTGAAACGGCTTTCCCAGCCGCTGCCGCAGGGTAAGAAAGGTTATCTCTTTGTTACCATGGGAGCCGGGGATAACTACAAACTGGGACTTGAAGTTCTGAAGGAGCTGAAGAAATGAAAAGCATGACAGGCTATGCCTACAAAGAAGTAACTACGGAAGAAGCCTATGTTTCCGTTGAGTTCAAAAGCTGGAACAGCCGCTTTCTTGACCTGAACCTCAATATTCCGCCCTTTCTGGGCCGTCTGGAATCAGTTGTCCGGGAACAGGTGCAGAACAGTGTGCTCCGCGGTAAAGTTGACGTGAATATCCGGGTACGGCTTCTGAATGCTCCTGTAACTGTAGAAATTGATGAAGCTGCAGCCCAGGCCTATCTTGATGCTTTTGAAAAACTGTATGCAAAGGTGCAGGGAAAGGAACGGTACGGCATCGGCAAAGGTTTTGTTACCGAGCTTGCACGCTGTGACGGCGTCATGACCCTGAACAAGAATATTGATCCTGATGAATACTGGCGTCACATTGAACCGGTATTTACCGCCGCACTGCATGATTTTATTGCTGACCGTGAACGGGAAGGGGCAAACCTGGCAAAAGACCTGCTTGAAAAACTTGCCAAAATTGAAGAATGCGAAAAACTGTTCAAGGACTGGATTCCCCAGATGGAGCAGCTGTTCAAGGACAACGTAAAAAAGCGTTTTGCAGAAGTGCTGGGCGATGCCGTGGATGAACAGCGGGTGCTGACGGAAACTGCAGCACTGCTGGTAAAATACACCATTAACGAAGAAGTGGTGCGCCTGCAGAGCCATATTGACGCATTAAAGGCAGAAATGACACATAACGCCGCACCCGGCCGCAAAATAGACTTTATCTGTCAGGAAATGAACCGGGAAATCAACACCATCGGCAGTAAGAACCAGTTCATCGAAGTAGGCCAGGCCGTTATCGAAGCCAAAGACGCCCTGGAAAACATCCGTGAGCAGGCTAAGAACGTAGAATGAGTCGGTGCATCGGCGTCCTGCCGATGCACCTTACCGGGTTTTGCCATGCAAAACCCGACTGCTCTTCGCCGGCGTCCGTGCCGGCAGAAAGGTTGCCGTAGGCGATTTTCCCCAGTCTGCCTCCCGATTTGTGGTAGTGTTCTCGTCACAGCTCTTTCAGGTAGCTGCGGCGGCGTTTGTGGGGAACCTGATTAAAGCGCTTCCAGGCGTTCTGGATAAAGTAGTTACTCTCCAGCATCAGGTTTGTTTCTGCCCACTGAATATTGTTTTCCTTCATCATTTTGTTGAATTCTGACAGCAGGATAATGCTGATACCCTGGTTTACCTTTACCGGATCAACCCCGATAATGGCCAGATCCAGCACTTTCGGGTGATTGATGGCCCACAGCAGCTTGATGAGCCGCCAGGGAGTCAACTTACCGTTGGTACCGGCCAGAGGACCTGCCAGTGACGGGAAACAGAGCCCGATGCCGACAATGTCATCAGATTCATCAAGAATAACACCTACATACTGCAGTTTGATGATCAGCCGGAAATTGGCAATCATGACTTTTTTCATGCCTTCGGTAAAAGGCACGGTCTGATAGAGGACACCGTAGGTTTTGTCATACATCTCAAAGAATTTGTCGGCATACCGCTTCAGAAAGTCATTGGTGTTCTTTGCCGGCCCCATCCGCAGGTGGTACCGGTTCATAATCTTTCCGGCCATATCTTCCATATGGCTTGAATCTGCACTGGGGGTCAGTTTTCCCTCCGTCCAGTCAACTTCTTTCTGGTAGCCCCGGTGTTCAATCAGTTTCTGATAGTAATCTGCATTGTACTGTTCTTCAAAGGTGGCAACCTGGTCAAAGCCTTCAATCAGCAGACCTTCCCGCTCCATATCAGAGTATCCCAGGGGTCCGCAGATATGGGTCATGCCTTTACTGCGTCCCCAGTTTTCTACTGCATCGAACAATGCATCAGCTACTTCCTGACTGTTGATGGCATCAAAACGGGTAAAGCGGATCCGTTTTTCATTGCGCAGTTCGTTGGAAGTCCGCTGCAGGATTCCCTGGATACGGCCCACCATTTTCCCGTTATCATAGGCATTGAAAAAGACATGCTCACACATGTCGTTATATACATAGTCTTTACGGAACATACTCAGTTCATCGCCGTACAGCGGTGGCACAAAGCATTTGTTGCCTTTATACAGCTTGCAGGGGAATTCAATGAACTGTTTGATTTCTTTTCTGTTGTGTACTTCTCTGATTTCTATCATGGTAATAAACCTGTTCTTAACTTAAGCTAATTCTAAGGTGCGAAGGGGTATTTGTCAAAAAGCAGTTTCACCAAAAGAAACTCAGTACAAGTCACCGGCTCCGTCGGTCTTTACGATTTTCCAGCAGCGGTGCGGTTTGCCGCCGGCAAAGTCTTCCGGTATGGTCTGCGCCGTAATATCTGAAATTTCGGCTCCCCGCAAAGCAGAAAGTTCCTGTTCTTCAAACTTCAGCCGCTGGCTGTTGGTAGAAAAATACAGGATACCGTTCAGGTTCAGCCGCTGGTAGCACAGCTGCACCAGAAGCGGCCAGTCCCGGTTAATGTCCAGCAGGGTATCGGTTTTCTTGCTGTTACTGAATGTCGGCGGATCCAGCACAATGATGTCGTACTGGTCTGAAGCAGATTTCAGCCAGGTTACCACATCGTTTTCAAAAAAACGGTAGGTATCATTTTCTTTAAAACCGTTTAACGCCATGTTTTTCCGTGCCCAGTTCAGGTAGGTTTTGCTCAGGTCTACGGAATCAACGCCACTGGCACGGCCATGGGCTGCATATACGCTGAATGCCCCCGTGTAGCAGAACAGGTTCAGTACCCGTTTGCCCTTACAGGTATCACGGACCGTATGGCGTAATGCCCGGTGGTCAAAAAAGAGGCCGGTATCCAGATAGTCAGTCAGGTTTACCCAGAAACGTTCATTATGCTCTTTTGCGATGAATTCAATGCGGCCGGAGCGGCTTTCATTCAGTTTTTCGTACTGGTTTTCGCCCTTCTGGTGTTTCCGGTGCTTTGTTACGACCTGCTGAACCGGAATCCCGATGGCATTGGCGGCACTTTCTGCCATGGCAGTAAGCCACGCTTCTTCTTCAGCTTCATCCTTTTCATAGGGACGGTCGTACAGATACAGCTGCAGATACCGTTCACCGGCAATGGTCGGGTCATCGCTTTCTGTTTCGTATATATCAAGGGCTACGGGAATTTCAGGAATATCCCGGTCATAGATGCGGAAACAGTATACACCGGTCCGTTTTGCCCATTTTTTCAGGTGCTTATAGCGTTTGGTCAGGCGGTTACCGAACAGTTCAGCCTGATATGCGGTTTTTTCTGCAGTTGTCATGCCGCTATAGTAAAAAAAAACAGCGTGAGCTACAAGTCACGCTGTCATTTCCATGCGAGATATGGTTGTATCAGTCAAGATTGGTCATGGTTCTGCTGGGGCTTGTTTCTCCCATCATGACGCAGAGCATGGCGTATCCTGAAGTAAGGTCTTCACGCTGGTATACAATACCTTCCGGTACGGTTACTTTTGCATTGCTGAAGTTCCAGATGGCTTTTACACCGGCTGCCGCTACATTATCAATGGCTTCCTGTGCGTGGGCTGGGGGAACGGTAATAATGGCGATGCTAGCCCCAAGGTTTTTAACCTGTTCCTTGATGGTATCCATGCTGAAAACAGGAACTCCGTGAATCTGCTTGCCGACTTTTTCCCTGGCAGTATCAAAGGCGCCTACAAAGTTCAGCCCGTGGTACTGGAATTCCTGGTACCCGGTAAGGGCAGTTGCCAGGTTACCGGCTCCTACGATGATGGCATTCTTTGTGTTGTCCCAGTCCAGAAAGTGCTCGATGGCAGCAATCAGGGGAACAACGGGATACCCGCGCTTTGGTTTACCGACAATACCGGTAATGGCCAGGTCTTTGCGTACCTGAATCGGTTCCAGATGCAGTGCATTTGCGATCAGTGTTCCGGATATAAAATCGTATCCTTCGTCCTTTGCCTGACGGATTAAATGAAGGTACGAGGGCAGTCGTTTGATGGAAGGTGCTGCAGGTATCTTTTGTTTACTCATAATTTCTATGTTACTATAAAAAAAGCACGATATCAATAATTAAAAAATATTTTTTTTATAGATATATTTTTAAAGATTTCCTGGTCCTGCAGTGACAGTCCAGCTTCTTTATCTAGAATAAAGTCTGTATTTATGGCATACTGATGGCAATATATCGTGGAGGATATTGTGTATAAATCAGTTGATCCAAAAGTTAGCTTTCCCAAGCAGGAAGAAGAAGTCCTTGCGTTCTGGGAAAAAAATGATGTTTTCAAAAAATCAGTAAGTCAGCGCGAAGGTGCTGAAGAATACGTTTTCTATGATGGCCCTCCTTTTGCCACCGGCCTGCCACACTTCGGCCACTTCCTTCCCAGTACCATTAAAGATATTATTCCCCGCTACCAGACCATGAAAGGTAAAAAGGTAGAACGCCGTTTCGGCTGGGACTGTCACGGTCTGCCCGTTGAAAACCTGATTGAAAAAGAACTGGGGCTCAACTCAAAAACCGATATTGAAAACCTGGGTATTGATAAATTCAACGAAGCCTGCCGTGCTTCCGTTCTCCGCTATACCAACGAATGGCGTCAGACCATTAACCGTCTGGGCCGCTGGGTAGACTTTGACAACGACTACAAAACCATGAACCCGGATTACATGGAATCAATCTGGTGGGTTTTCAAATCTCTGTGGGATAAAGGTCTGGTGTACGAAGGCCACTACATCCTGCCAACCTGTCCCCGCTGTGCAACTCCACTGTCTAACCACGAGCTGGCTCAGGGTGGTTACAAAGACGTTCACGACCCTGCCATTACCATCCGCTTCAAGGTACGTGAAGGCGGCCCGAAAGCCAACGACCCTGACATGGGCAACGGCTGCACCTACTTCCTGGCATGGACTACTACTCCATGGACTCTGCCTTCAAACCTGGGTCTGACCATGGGGCCGGACATTGAGTACGTAAAGGTAAAGGACGGCGAAGAATACTACATTCTGGCAGAAAGCCGCCTGCATGCTTACTACAAGGATCCTTCAGCATGTGAAATCGTATGGAAAAAGAAGGGTAGCGAACTGATTGACAGCCGCTATGAACCACTGTTCAACTACTTTGATTACCTGTACGAACCAAAAGCCGAAGATGCAGATGGTCCTGCCCACAACGGTGCGTTCCGTGTATTCAATGCAGATTTCGTTTCTACCGAAGACGGTACCGGTATCGTTCATACCGCTCCCGGTTTTGGTGAAGATGATAATATCGTATTCCGCGGTACTGGTATTCCTACCATCTGTCCGGTAGACAATGAATGTAAATTCACCTCAGAAGTTCCTGATTACAAAGGCCGCTTTGTAAAAGACTGCGATAAAGACGTTATGGACCGCTTAAAGGCAGAAGGAAAACTGGTTAAACGCGACCAGATTCTCCACGCATATCCTTTCTGCTGGCGCTGTTCATCTCCACTGATTTACCGCGGTGTAGGAAGCTGGTTTGTACGCGTAGAAAAAATCCGCGACAAGATGGTAGCCAATAACCAGAAAATCTACTGGCAGCCAGACCACATCAAAAACGGCCGTTTCGGTAAATGGCTGGAAGGTGCACGTGACTGGGCAATCAGCCGTAACCGCTACTGGGGTAACCCGATCCCAGTATGGAAGTGTCCTGACTGTGGTGAAACCATCTGTGTAGGAAGCCGCCAGGAACTGAAAGACCTGTCTGGTACCTATCCTGAAGACCTGCACAAACACTTTGTTGATAAGATTACCATTCCCTGTAAATGTGGTGGAACCATGAGCCGCATTCCTGAAGTTCTGGACTGCTGGTTCGAATCCGGTTCAATGCCGTATGCACAGAACCACTATCCATTTGAGAACAAGGAATATTTTGAATCCCACTTCCCGGCCAACTTCATTTCTGAAGGTCTGGACCAGACCCGTGGATGGTTCTACACCCTTACCGTACTGGCAAGCGCACTCTTTGACCGCCCTGCATTTGAAAACTGTGTAGTAAACGGTCTGGTACTGGCTGCTGACGGAAAGAAAATGTCAAAGAGCCTCCGCAACTACACTGACCCGAACGAAGTCATCAAGCAGTTTGGTGCTGACGCCATGCGTCTGTTTCTGATGCACAGTGCAGCCGTAAAAGCTGATGACCTGAAGTTCTCTGATGAAGGTGTACGTGATGTTCTCAAAGGCATCCTCATTCCTCTGTGGAACAGTTACAGCTTCTTTGTTACCTATGCCAACATTGACGGTGTAACCCCAACCGGTCATGCCTTTGACAATGCTTCACCGGTAAATCCTCTGGACCGCTGGCTTCTGTCCATTACCCAGAAAATGGTAAAAGACGTTACCGAAGCCATGGACGCTTACGACCTGAGCCGTGCCATTGACCCGCTGGTAAGCTACATTGACCAGCTGAACAACTGGTACATCCGCCGCAGCCGCCGCCGGTTCTGGAAGTCAGAAAATGACAACGATAAGAACGAAGCCTACGAAGCTCTGTACATCGCCCTTAAAACCTTCAGCCAGGTTGCCGCTCCGGTAATTCCATTCATTACTGAAGCCATGTGGCAGAACCTGCGTACTGACAGTGACCAGATTTCCGTACACCTGTCAGACTACCCGGTATACGATGAGTCTAAACGTGACCTGGATCTTGAATTCAAGATGGACACCGTTCAGAAAGCCATTTCCATGGGACGCAGCCTGAGAAGCCAGTACAACCTGAAAAACCGTCAGCCGCTGAAATCTGCAGAGTTCGTAACCCGTAACCCTGAAGAAAAAGCCGTTCTCCTTGAAATGGAAGACTCTATCCGTGAAGAGCTGAACGTAAAGAAAGTAGTATTCCACGAACGTGAAGATGAACTGGTAGAATTCTCAGCAAAAGCCAACTTCCGCACCCTTGGTAAGGAACTGGGACCGCTGATGAAGGCTGCAGGCAGCATCATCCAGACTCTGGATCAGGCTGCCATCCAGTCAATTCTTGACGGCAGTGTTCTCAGCATCGATGTTGAAGGTAAAACCGTAGACCTGGATGCCACCAAGATCATTGTTGACCGCAAGGAAAAGGCTACCCTGAAAGTAGTAAACGACGGTACCCTTACTGTTGCTCTGGACTCTGAAATTACTGAGGAACTGCAGCTTGAAGGTTACGTACGTGACCTGATCCGCAGCATCCAGAACCAGCGTAAGGAAAACGGTTACAATGTTACTGACCGCATTACCCTGGTTTGCAGTGGTACTGCAACGCTGAAAAAAGCATATGAAATGTTTGCTGATTACATTGCTCAGGAAACCCTGACCGTAAAAGCAGACTGGGCAGATGCAGCTCCTGCAGGAAGCATTACCGTAGAAGCCGGTGAAGAAACCTGGAGTGTTCTTGTTGCGCTCGCTTAAAAAACTGGTACTGGTTGCAGCAGCCTGTCTTATGCTGGCAGGCTGTGCCGGTATTCCAAAAGTACCCATGACCCGTGACCCGGTACTTCTGCTTCCTGAGGGGGCAGAAGTATACGCTGCCTTGTATACCACCGATAACCGGCAGATTCTTGATACCATCATTGAATCCCGGTTTTCGGAAAAACAGGCTGCACAGGTCAAGAAAATGGTCGGCTATACCGATGTCGTGTACGCCGCCATTGATACTACCGACGGAAATCTGACCATTGTGGCACAGGGAGAATATCCCGTGTCCCTCATTTCCTTTGCCCTGAACGGAAAAAACGGATGGAGCAAGGCAAGCCGTCAGATTATGGGAACCCCATTCAGTCAGAAATACTACATACATGATTCAGGGATTCAGGTTGCGTTTCCCTCAAAAAATCTGTGTATCATGAGCCTGCGCTCAATTTCTGATGCCATCGGTACCCTGTATGCCCCTGATGAGGCTGTAGATTCACCGCTTCAGCAGGTATCTGCTTTTTATTCCCGCAGTTTTACTCATGAAAACTCACTGGCCCTGTACAGTGAATCCCCTGATAAACTTGTTGCCGCTCTTTTAGGTCCCCGCATTTCCTTTGGAATACAGTCCCTGGGCCTGAAACTTGCCCCCGCAGCAGAAAGCAATTCCTATACCGGTCTTATGGAACTTGCGCTGGTTGATAAACGGGCACGGACACCGGCATTGTTTGTCCTGAAGGCACTGACGCTTTTTTCGTCCGGCGATGACGGCTATCAGGTTGAGTCTGTAGGAGAAGACGGTATCTGTCTGAAAAACATTACCATTTCACTGGACAGTATGGTAAAATTATTTCATTGATTTGAAGAAACGAAACGGAGGATATAATGAGTTCTAAAATTGTTTTGCGTGCAGAAGATCTTGACGGTTACCTGACCGACAAAGATAACGAATACCTTGCTCAGATGGATGCCCTGTATGAAAAAGCCATGGCTTCCATGAAAGTTATTTCTGCCGGCGGATTCAGTTCCACACTGGCTGCTGAAGAAAAAAAGGTTATTGATGTTTTTACTGAAATGGGACACCTGATGCAGGATATCTGTAAAGAAGTTCCCGGACTCAACGTCTTCAGTTTTGAAACCGATGCAGGCAGCCAGGCTGAAGCATCACGCGTTATTTCCAAACTCCGTGATATCCGCACCGGTCACGATGAATTTCTGTATTACAACCAGCGTGCCTATGAAATGCTGTTCCGTCTGGCATATACCCAGGGACCAAGCGAAAATAAAAACCATCTGGTAGTAAAAACTCCGGTAACATTCCCGGTTCAGAACTACGCCGTTCATAAAATTCCTGACATTGACTACAAACTGGAAAATACCGTTATGTGTGTCATGCTCCGCGGTGCCCTGCTGCCATCAATGATCATGTCAAAAGAAATTGAAGAGTATTCTTCCCACGGATATGTAACACCATTTGCCCTGTTCAAGATCAAACGTGATGAAAGCAAAAAAGAAGACAACATGGAATATGTTCTTGACCTGGATAAATCATTCTTTAATCTGCAGGAACTTGATGGCAAAGACCTGATTTTTGCTGATCCTATGAACGCCACCGGTGGTTCCCTGGTAACGGTTGTTAAATACCTGCAGAATAACGGTGTAAAACCAAAATCAATCAAGTTCTTCAACGTTATTTCTGCCCTGAAAGGCAGTCTGCGCGTTGTACGTGCCCTTGATAACTGTACCTGTTACACCCTGTGGATGGATCCGGTTCTCAATGCTTCTGCCTACATCATGCCAGGTCTTGGCGATGCCGGTGACCGCCTTAATGGCCGTGATACTGAAGAAGCTCCACGTAACATCATTCAGCTGATTGCTGATTATGGTTCAAATATTGCCGGCCTGTACCGCTCACAGCTCCGCAAAATCGAACAGACTGTTCTGGGTAAATAAGGACTACTCATGAAGGCTGGAAAAATCAGTTCATTACCATTGGTGCTGGTGTTTTTCAGCCTTTTCTGTACTGGCTGTGCATCACGTGCTGCCAGTTGGATTGTTCCCAATGAACAGAAAGTCGTCATACAGAATCTGGCCAGTGAATATGCTTCTCTGGCAGATTCGTATGTAGAACTGAAAAAATACAGTAAGGCCGTTGAGTTCTATCAGAAATCCCTGGCCATTGATTCTACCAACAACCAGACCATCTATTCCCTGGCAAAGGCCTACACCCTCAATAAACAATGGAATGAAGCAGAAAACCTGTACCGGTTGCTGCTTACGGCTGACCCAGAAAATACCACCTTCCAGTTATACCTGGCATATATCTATGCGCAGAAAGATGAATTTCAGAAAGCACTGGAACTGTATGAATCCTTATACGAAAAAAATCCTCTGAATACCAATGTGCTGACCAATTACGGCCTTATCCTGGTACATGAAGGTAACCTGCAGAAAGCAGAACAGCTCCTTTCGGAGCTGCTGGTACTGAATGAATCAGGTGAAGGAACAAAAAAACTTTCTGATGCTGTCAAAAAGGCTCAGAGTTCTGAATCCTGAAGCAGGGTTTGTACATCCTGTACTTTTTTTGCTTCTTCTTCCAGATATTCCCGGTATTTTTCCTGATTTACCTGAAATGCAACGATAGGCATGTCTTCTTCTTCAAGGGCATGGGCAACGGCCTCTGCAGCTTCGGTAAGCAGACGGGTAGAAGAAATAAGGCGCATGGTACGGGTACTGATGCCGATGACGATTTTCGTGCTGATACCGCACCTGTCCAGGGCTTCCTGCAGCAGACTGTACAGCTTTTCAGAGGCGTTCATGGCACCTTCAATACTGATGTTGGGAACAACACAAACATAGCCGTCTTTACCGGTATTGAAAATCAGGTCACGGAACTGGAAAAACTGCAGTAACTGGTCAAAAACCGGTTTCAGCTGTGGATTTTCATGATGACATCCCAACAACCGGATATGGAATACTGCCAGATCTTCTTCAACGCTGGCAGCGCGGTTCAGTTCTGTTTCAAGACGCTGGTCCAGATAAGATTCCCAGCAGAAACCGGTAACCGGTGAAAAAAGTCCTACCGGGTCGATGGCTGCAGAAAGTACCGGTTCAGTTGCTTCCGGAACCGGTTCAACTGGAGTTTCCGGTATCTGTTCTTCAGCGGCAGGAGTTTCTGTAACCGGATCAACTTCAATGACATCAACAACTTCTTCTGCAGTATCGTGTTCTTCTACGGCTTCATACACAATCGGTTCTGCTGCCGTTTCTGTTTCTGTAACTTCTGCAGCAGCGGCAGTTCCTGCAGCAGGACGGTTTTTCCGTGTTGCAATAAGGTGAATAAGAACAACCACAGTGGTTATGATTACCAGAATAAATGACTTTACAGCCAGATCAAATACCGCTTCCTTGGTGATGGTGCTTACAGCTGCGGTAATGGTAACCGTACCGCTTGAACCTAAGGAAACGGTTTTCGTATGCATTTTGATGACGGGTGAAGAACTGGTGATGACCGGATTCTTGTTTTCATCCTGTTTGATAAGGCCATTGGTTGTCGGATATGCCAGAAATGGTACGGAATCTTTTTTCAGGAGAATGGCCTGGATATACGGTGTCGTATCAGCCAGTTCCTTTAACGTTGCTACATATGAAGGTGAAAGTATGGTTTCTGTTTCATGCAGCTGTTCCACAGAAATAGTAAGGTGTTCAAAATAATCCTGGGATGTTTTTGCTCCCCGGTTGGATTCGATTACAAGACCGCCCAGAAAGAAAAAGACCGCTGTTACATACAGCAGAATGATGATTCCGGAAAAGAGTGAAAATTTTTTTGAACTCACGGTTTACTCCTTAAAAGGACTTATCGCAGGTGTTTAGCAACTGTCGATACAATTTGTTCCCTGATTAGAGTATCGGAATTCTCCTCTTTTGATTTTAGATGTGCAGCAAGCGGAAGTACCGAAAAAAGTGCATTTTTCGTCATTTTGTCCAGTTCTGAACGGAACTGGCTGGAAAACCGGCAGAACGTGTCTTTTTCAACGGGGGGATTTTCAGGCAGCCCAGTGCATGCTGTATCCGGCAACTGGTGCTGCAATTGTACCATTCGCTCTTCCAGGGCTTCCCGGTAACTGTCCAGCACTTCAGTGGTCAGTGTTCCGGTCTTCGGGTTCCTTTTCAGCGGGGTGCAGTACATCAGCGTTGTATAACGGTTTTCAAGGGGATTGGTTCTGCCGTGCTGTGTCAGCCACTGCTCTTCAAGATAGGTGCCCCGGGCGTAGGGCTGGTTTCCTGGAAAGCCGAAGTCAGCCCCTATGAGCTGTACCTCGGAAAATCCCAGCTGGTACGCCAGTTCTACGGCACTATGGGTTACCGTTCCGGCACCGGCTGAGATATTCAGGAATGGCGGAGTATCTGGTGAAACCCACTGGGCACAGTATAAGCCCAGTGGATGGTTTTCATTGAAAAAGAGTATGGGACGCCCGGATTCTGCCCACAGTCTTGCGGCCCCCGGTGTACCGCACAAATCCGCTGCCAGAATGGTCTGAGACGGTACCGACTGTTCAGAAAGGAAATGGCGCATGCTGGCAATCTGCGGATCAATGGTAACTACCATGTGAGGGGTAATGCCGTGTTTCAGAAGAACAGGCAGTGCCGTATCTACGGCAATAATCCACCTGTCAGGCTCGGAACGCTCTGAAAGGGAAGCTAAGGACTTGTTCAGTGTGGGCCCGGCAGCGGCTATAAGGCAGCGGTCTGTTGCAGGTTTTTCCCAGTGGAAGGCCTTCTGTTCTGCAGAAAGAGTACACCAGAGATGAAAATTCTGCAGTATGTTCCGGTTCCACAGTTTGCCAAAATGCGCCTGCACGCCATAATCACGGCTGACCCGGGTAATGGCGTTTCTGACGGCTTCTTCAAAAGCCTTTTTTTCTTCCGGCAGCAGCGCATTTTCCCAGCTCCGTACATTCTGCAGGCAGAAGTTACCGTGAATGGCGGGAAGATACGTCTGTACAATGGTTTCCTGCAGTTCCGGTAAGGTGGTTAGGTGCAGGTTCTCTCCGGTGGCAGGAAGGAGATTCTGCGCCTGCAGATACGTAAGGGTCGCGGTATCCGGTTCTACAGCCACGATACAGGCTTCTGGATGCAGTTCCTGTAATGCCTTCAGATGAAGGCCGGTTCCAATTCCACCAATGACGTAAAAGCCTGCCTGTGAAAAACACTCCTGGGCGGCAAAGGACCGGCATTCCCGTTCCGGGCTGTACCGGGAATACAGGGTGCTGCCGTTGGCAAAGCAGGGAACCGGTTCCCCGGTTTTTGCCGTCATGATGGCGGTATACCTTCCGGTCATGACGCTGCTCCTTCAAGTTTTTCTGCCAGTAAAATCAGTTCACCCATAAAGGATTCAGCTTTATCGTAAAGAACGGCAATCTGTTCCGGGTTCTGATTGCGGTTTGCCATGAGATACTCCGGTAAGGCAGCGGACATAAGAAATGCTGTTACCAGCGGGGATGCCGCCAAAGTACCGCTTGCTGCAGTCAGCTCAGCCTGCAGCTGCCGCAGGGCGTTTGTTACCGGCTGATTTCCGGAACGGGAAATGGTTACCGTCTCAGTAAACGTAAGGCGTTCTGCCGGTTCTTCTGAAAGGAGCTGTGCCAGCCGGGCTGGAGGTATGTCCTTCAGGTACCCCAACTGGCTGTTAGTCTGCTGGTCCTCTTCAGAAATGACACGGTAGGCACGGCTCATTTTTTCAGCACTTCTGGTGGCAAACCAGTTCCGGTAGACGGCAAGACTGCCATTGGAAAAGGTTCTGGGCGTTGAGCGGTGTTCTTCCGGTGCCAGGCGGTAATCCTTCATGGATTCCCGAACTTCCAGGCAGTTTGGCTGGATATGCTGATAGCCGTTTCTGCTCTGCAGGTCTAGGCCGCAGAAAAAGACCTGACGGTCTGTAAGGGCTAAAGCAAGGCTTAACGCGGTTCCGCTGACCGTACCGTTACGAATCCCTATGAGGGGCTGTATCGTTTGTGTACGGCCTTCTACAGCGCTTAAAAGCCATGTTTCCAAAGGATCGCCGTAACTGATGTACTGGACGGGATGATGCTGCAGTAATTCTGAGGGAACCGCGGCTTCACTGGTGATCCACAATGGAACGGTCTGTAAACGGGAATCAGTAAGTAATGGCGATAGGTGCCGGGTAGCCCACCAGCCGCCGTCAGTTGAAAGGACGGCATCAGGTATCAGGTTATGGAATGCCAGCGGGGATACGGCAGACGAAAGGGCCAGCAGAAAATACCGGTTACGATGTTCCTGCAGCAGGGGCAGAACCGGTTCCAGGGTTGGACCTGAAGCACAGACAATGACAGGCTTGGAAACAGGTACCGTAGTGGCACTGTGACGTACCAGTGAAAAAAAACGGACGGTGTTTTTCAGCCAGCGCCGGTTAAAATAATTTCTGGTACCGGTAACATCCCGGGATTTATTCATGTAGGCTTTTATGGCCTGCCAGGCAACTGTTGATTCATCAGGCCAGATTTTTTCTGATGGCGTCCAGGAAACAAACAGCGTTGAAAAGGCGGTGTCTTCTCCCAGAAGGCCAAACAGTGATTCAGAAAGGGTAAGGGCGTCAGTTTCAGGAGTACAGGGAAAAACCTGGTCAAAGTCCCTGTCATACCGGGAAAAAGCTGAGCTGTACTGTATGGCAATACAACGTGCATCAGGCCAGCGCTGTCTGAAAAAGGGAACGGTGTAACTGATACCGGGACCGGTGATGACGATAACGTTCGGATTGTAGTCAACGGTAATGCCGGAAACAAAACGTTCAGCTTCTTTCTGCGGGTCAAAGCGCGAATGGAGGAACAGACCGTTGCAGGAACAGGTCAATGAGGTATTTCGGGCAGGTGAAAATTCCGGAGTAGGCATGAAGGTTATGCGGTCAGGTATTCATTGATACGTTCAAGACTGGTTTCCATTTCTGCCGGCTGGTAAAAATCATATTCACCTTCCTGGGGCAAAAGGAAAATGTAATCAAGGTGTAAGGATGGATTACTTACCCGGCGGATAATCAGCTGACGTATGTCATTCCGGTCTTCCGGACAGAAAAGCTGCAGGTAATTGACCAGTTTCTCCCCACGGATACACAGCCAGTCTGTGTCATCAGAAAAGAGGGTTCCGTCCCAGAAATCACGGGTGGAACAGGCGGTATCCAGGGAATCCGGCCGTATGCCCGCAGAACCTGCTACAGTGTAATGTGAACCTTCCGGTGTCAGAAGACAGAACCGGCTGTATCCGTAATCACGGGCAAACTGTTCAAAAAATGAAGCAGTTGTTTCCGGTTCCTGTTTCAATAGTGTTTCTGCTTTATGAAGAAGCCCTTCCGGCTTATGCGAAAGGGCTAGAATTCTTGAAAAAAGACCCATTATGCCAGGCCTAATTCAGTAAACAGTTTTTTGTATACATCAAAGTGCTCTGACCGGGCAAATTCAGCAATCTTTTCTTCCGGAAGATTTTCAAGTAACTGATCCATGTACATCAGGACAGATTTTACATCTTCTTTCAGGTCTTCAGGAATTGCAGCGTCAGTTTCAGAGGTTTCGCCTTCAGCTGCCGGTTCTTCATCGGCAACGGGTTCATCTTCAACTGCCGGTTCTTCATCGGCAACCGGTTCATCTTCAACTGCCGGTTCTTCATCGGCAACTGGTTCATCTTCAACTGCCGGTTCTTCTTCAGAAACCGGCTCTTCAACGGCAGGTTCTTCGTCAGCAACTGGCTCCTCTGACGGCATTTCGATGATGGTTTCTTCCATGTCATCAAAAGCAGGCCACTGTTCTTTGCCGAAAACTTCTTCTGTTGGAGTAGTATCGATTTCTTCGTCAGCATATTCAGAATCAGCTGAAGGTTCAGCAGGAGCATCTTCATCAAATACTGAGAAGGTTTCTTCTTCTGCAAGACCAATGTCTTCTTCGGTAGGGAATGAAGAAGTGGCATCAGTTTCGGTTTCTGATTCTGTCAGGTCTTCTGATTCATCAATGGGGTCATTTGCTGCTACTTCAAGAACTTCTTCCTCATTTCCCAGTTCCTCAGTCATCATGTCGATATTTTCATCGGAACTGAGGAAACTGTCGTTCTGGTCAGTAATGGAGTCAGCAATGGATTTTTCTTCTTCCATTCCATCAAGGAAGTCAGTTGTTGATGATTCTACGATAAAATCATCACCCATCTGTGGAATTTCAATTTCTTCAGGAAGTTCTTCTGATTCATCTTCCATCAGTGATTCAGTGATGGCAAATTCATCAATAACCGGCTCTTCCAGAGGCTGTTCCATTGAATTAAATGATTCAGTCAGCTCATTTGAGTCAGCAACATCTGCATCTTCATAGAATGACTGGTTTTCATCATCTGCAGCTTCATCAGTTACCGGTTCTTCAAAAGACGGTTCTTCAACAGCAGATTCTTCTACTGCCAGGTCGTCACCAAAAACAGGCTCTTCTTCGGCTGCCGGGGAAGGTTCTTCCATAACCGGTTCTTCTACGGTAATTTCGGGTGCTTCTTCTTCAGTAAAGTTGGCACAGTTCAGGATGTTATCCAGTTCATCACCGGACAGTGAAATAGTGTCATCACCATCTTCATCACCAAAGAAACCACCGGCAGATGTTTCTTCTGCAGGTGTGAAATCTATCTCGTCTTCTTCGGCTGAGTCATCTGCCGGTGCTTCTGGAGCAGGACCGGCAGATACGCCCTGATTCTTCAGGTTGTCTACGTCAGCGCGGATAGAGGAAATTTCGCTTTTCAGTGAAGTAAGTTCACTTAAAATCTTTTCGAGCAGTGCGTTGTTTGTGGTTTCAGACATTGCTGGTTCTTCCTTTACATCTGTCAGGGCATCAAGAGAATCCTGAGAAATGGTTATTTCAGTATCTTCGGTAAAATCTTCATCAAGCTGTGCCAGTACAGCTTTCATATCATCACTCATAACATCTGATTCAGTCAGTTCCGGTTCTGGAGCAGGTTCTGCAGGAGTTTCTTCAACGGCAGGTACTGCAGCACGAACAGTAGCTGAAGCTTCATCAAATTCATCGTCCTCGTCAGAATCATCCATGTTGACGGTCATTTCGTAATCACGTACTTCCGGTTTTGAAGGAGTAAAGGACTGTGCTGGAGCGGCAGCCGCATTTTCGTGGTCAGAAGGCTGATCCGAATCTGCGTTCAAACTGCCAAGAAGATCATCAAATTCATTTACTTCATCAAATGAGATTTCTTCGCCTTCAGGAATAACGGCAGGTTCTTCGGTGGTTTCATCACCGGGGAATGATACTTCCTGGATAGAATCAAAAATGTCATCAACATCAAATGATTCATCAGGTGCAGATTCTGCTGCCATATCGGTTTCAATAGAATCTTCCGGTGATGCCTGGGTAGATCCGGCAAAAGAGTCATCAAAGGCCAGGTCAATATCAAGGGGATCATCGTTGGTGATGTCGTTTTTCTCTTCCTGTGGAGCTGACATAAAGTCGTCAAGACTGACAGATTCACTGGTGGTAAAGTCACGGAGACCGGTATCTTCAAAGGACAGTTCTTCTGAAACGGCAGGACTGCTCATGTCATCAGTAAGACCAAGGAAGTCATCGATGTTTACTTCTTCTGTGGCTGTGGTGTCAATGTCGAATGAAATTTCAGAGGTATCGTCGGTTGGCAGGGTAAAATCGTCTGCAGAAGGGGTAGTGCTGTCCTGCGTCTCCGGAACGGAAAGGGTAATATCTTCAAAAGAAACATCACCGAACATTTCCATGTCAGGTGTTTCCGGAGTGATGCTTACTTCAGGTTCCAGCGGGTTTTCGGCCACTGGGGTATCAAAGTCATCAAGGGCAACTTCTTCAAATGACGGGGTATCAAGTGCATCAGTGGCAGTGTCTACGGTTGTTTCCTCGACAACTGGTTCTTCGACAACAGTTTCTTCAGTAGAGAATTCTTCTGCAAAAATATCATCTGCATTCATTTCAGGCATGTCCGGCATTTCAGGCACGTCTGATTCAGCAATGGTTTCTTCCATGTCCGGAATATCAAGTGAAAACTCTTCTGTAATTTCCGGTTCGTCTGCAGCTGATTCTTCAATGGAGAAATCGTCAAGAGCAGGTTCGTCTGCAGCTGATTCTTCAATGGAGAAGTCATCCAGAGCAATGTCTTCTGCGACAGGTTCTTCGATGGAGAAATCATCGAGGGAAATGTCTTCTGAAATGGTATCTTCAGTCAGCGGTATGTCAAAAACCGATTCGTCAATGAATGATTCTTCCGCAACAGGCTCCTCAGCGGTTACCGGTTCTTCTCCAACGGCGGGTTCTTCTACTGCGGCCTGCTCTTCAGCTGCCGGATCCTCTACGGCCGGTACATCGATGGTAAAGTCATCAGAGATAACTTCAGAAAAATCAGGCATTTCAGACAGTTCCGGTTCAACAGCCGGATCGTCGATAAAATCAAAGTCAGGAAGATCAGCTACCAGGCTTTCGGCAGTGGTTTCCTCAACCGGTGTATCTGCAATGGGCGTTTCTTCATTGGCAGGCGCGGCTTTTTTTACCCATACGCCGTATTTTTCCAGTTCCTGAGAATCGTTTTCAAGTTCCAATGACATAATCGCTCCTAATGTATCTGCTTTAAAAAGTATAGCACTCTTTTGCTTATACAGTATCGGCAAGATTTCCAATTTTTGCCACTTTTTTCTTGTCATATATATTTTCGCGTTAATCTCTGAAGAAAAATTTTCAGATGCCGAAAATGAGGATATGTCACGTTTAAAGTTTTTTGCATCAATCTGTGTAGGCTTTGCTGTCTACAGTATTCTTACCCTTACCATTGGCCAGAACGGCATATGGGCCTACAACCAGTTGGAACTGCAGAGGGATGCCCTGACTGAAAACGTTGCGTCACTACAGGCAGTCAATGAAAATCTGATTCTGGATTATCAGTCCCTGATCTCAGATGAAGCACGCATTAAAGCTCTTGCCAGAAAGCTCGGCTATGTGTGTGATGGGGAAGTGCTGGTGAAAATCAACGGCCTTACTGACCGCGGTACCAAAGTATATGACTGCGGATCTGTATACCGTACTTCTGAACTGCTGTTTGTGGAAGAGCAGGTATGCAAGATGATGGGAATCATCTTTTTTGCACTCAGTTTCCTGCTGTTCACGGTAACCGGATTACGGAAAAGAAAGCTGACTCCCAGAAGCAGCAATCCTGCTGCTGCAACCGTTGTTACAATCGTTTCCAGGTAACTGAAACAGAGCGCCGCTCTGCGTTTTTGCTGTCGTCTTCTGCCGGCAGCAGTGTTGTTTTTGTCCCGCTTAACGTATCAGCATCATGTAATGAAAGACTCCAGGCTACTGGTTCTGCACGGGTAGCTTCTGCAAGTGCTACTTCACGTGGCAGGTCCGGAAAGAACGATGCATTGGGTTTCCCGGTCTGAACCGCTTCAAGGGTGTTTCCTTTCAGTGTAATGCTGATGTTCATGGATGCCCCGTTATTGAAAATAACGAAACCGCGGCCGCTGCGTAAAATAATGATTTTATCAATCAGGGATTCACCTTTCCAGGTACCGGCAAGGGCATCAAGGGTAAAGGCACCTGCAGAAACCGGCTTATCCGGGTGTACCGTTTCTACGTCTGCTTTTGCAGCGGTGGTTTTCTGGTGGTCAATGACCTGACTGATCAGGTTTTTGGCATCCATGAGGATTTTATAATAGGATTCGTACGTATTCTCATAGCATACCGGTGTTTCTTCATCACATTGCAGCAGGTTCATGCGGCAAATCCAGCCGTTTGATTCTTTCTGCAGTTCAAGGCCAAAGAGAATATCGGTATTGGAAAGATCAGGAATGTCCACAAAGCCCATGGTAAAATCAGTCAGATACCAGGGCCGCATGTCAGTAACCGGCAGGTTTTCCGTCTGAAACTGGGTATAGAAAAGGTTTTCTGTCAGCTTAATGGTCGGATCGTCAGGGGTAGAGGTGCTGGTGGCAAAGAAGTACACAGAGGTAACCCTGTTCTGTGCACTCAGTGGACATAAGAGAAAAAGTAATACTGTCAGCAATGAAAGCTTTTTGTACAAGCTACCAGTCCTTATAATTCCCACCACCATATTGTGTCGCAATTATGACAAAATTGCAACACATGTCAGAAATGGAACCTCAGCTGTCAATCCGTTTCCTGAATTCCCGCTGCATATCCCGTTTAACATCACGTTCCTTAATATCGGCACGTTTATCAAATTGCTTTTTACCTTTGCATAAGCCCAGGTTTACTTTCACCCTGCCGTTTTTCAGGTAAAAATCAAGGGGAATCAGCGTATAGCCTTTTTCCAGTGTTTTCCGTTCCAGGCGCTTGATCTGGTCACGGTGGAGCAGCAGTTTTTTCGGCCGGTCAGGATTATGGTTAAAGATAGAAGAATAGACGTACTCAGATATATGCAGTCCTTTTACCCAGACTTCACCATTGATGATTTCTGCAAATGCGTCGGGAAATGAAATCTGGGCATTCTTGAATGATTTAACTTCGGTGCCTTCAAGGGCAATGCCGCATTCAATGGAGTCTTCCACGGAATAATTGAACCGTGCTTTTTTATTCTGTGCTATAAGTTTTGTACCTTCAGACATACCTATAGTATAGGGATTTTACGGTAAAATGGCAATTTTAGCCATGTAAAGTCATGCTTGAAAACGGCTTTTACGTGTGGTACTGTTACTGTATGGCTTCAAATGAATTGGATTATGTTCAAAAACTCCGCAAACAGCGTAATAGAAAAATACTTTCAACCATCATAACGTTTGTTTTATTCTGCGTTTTTCTCCAACTGCTTTTTGTCTATGTTATTTTCCCGGTACGGGTTCGTTCAACCGATATGCTCAGCGAATATGAGCCCAACTGTCTGGTGTTTGTAGCCCCCTGTGACTTTGCTGAACCGCTGTTTTTCCAGCGGTACACCCTGGAGCGCGGTGATGTGGTCTACCTTGAACCTGCCGTAACCCACGATACCGGCATACTGAAAAAAGTATGGTATTCTGTTGCCCAGTTCTTTACCCTGCAGCAGCGGAAAACTGCCAGTGACGGCATCGTAACGGAATCGGCTTCACTCCGCCGTGTTGTAGGGCTTCCCGGTGATACCGTCTACATGAAGAACTACATTGTGTACATCAAACCCCGCAATGAAAACCATTTCCTTACTGAACATGAACTGGCAGCTCATCCCTATGAAACCAATTTCCTGGCTGGTACCAGTCATGACCAGACCATGGGCATTGCCGGAACCATGGAAAAACGGATTCTTGGTGATAACGAGTACTTTGTACTGGCTGATAACCGGGTTTCGGCCGTAGATAGCCGTCTGTACGGACCAGTTCCTGCAAGCCGCATCAGAGGTAAAGCCCTGTTGCGCTATTTCCCCTTTGATGCTTTTGGACTGCTGTGAAAACGGCGCTGTATATCCATGTACCATTCTGTCGCAGTAAGTGTTCCTACTGCGATTTTTTTTCTGTTGCTCACCAGGGATCCGTTCCGGATACCTATATTGCAGCCCTCACGGCAGAGATGGCCTGGCGGAAAAAGCAGTTTCAGGTAAATGCCGTAACCACCGTGTATCTGGGAGGGGGAACTCCCAGTCTGCTATCGGAAGTCCAGCTGAAGAAACTGTTTGATGCCATACACCGTCTTTGGCCGGATTCTGTGCCCGATGAAATTACGGTAGAGGCAAATCCGGCTGATATTACGGAATCCTTTTTGCAGGGGCTGACGGCCTGTGGTGTTAACCGGCTGAGTGTGGGCATTCAGTCGGTGGACCAGCAGGTTCTGAAGACCCTGAACCGGCGGAGTGATGCCGCCTGTGTCAGCCGGTGTCTGGAACTGCTCAACACAAGCTGGAAGGGGCGGCTGAGTCTGGATTTTATTTCAGGATTACCCGGCCTGAGTGATGAGCAGTTCCTTGCCGGGCTGCAGCTGGGAACAGAAACGGGGGCTGACCATATTTCCCTGTACGCCCTGACCCTGGAAGAACATACGGTTCTCTGGGATCAGGTGGAACAGGGCCGGATACTGCTTGATGATGAACAGAATGACCGGCAGTGGGCCCTGGGGTGTGACTGGCTTACTTCCCACGGGTACCGGCAGTATGAAGTATCCAACTTTGCCCGTCCCGGGTATGAAGCACGTCATAATACCACCTACTGGCTCATGAATCCCTATCTTGGTATCGGGGCCGGGGGAACCGGAACCGTCGGCTGCCACCGGTGGACCAATACTACGGCTATTCATGACTACTGTGCTTTCTGGAACGGCACGGAGGAAATGGACGGGGAAAATGCTGTTCCCCCGGAGGAAACTGAACTGCTGGATGAGGAAACACGCCAGACTGAATTCCTTATGATGGGTTTCCGGCTTCTGGACGGTGTTTCTGAGAAAGAGTATCACCGGCGGTTTGGCGGCAGTCTGGCTGAACGGCTTGGAGAACTCTGGAACCAGTGGGAATCCTGCGGCCGTGCCCACCGGATACCTCAGGCAGACGGTGATATAACATATGCCCTGACAGAACAGGGCATACTACTCTTAAACCGGTTTCTTCTTGATTTGCTGTAACAGTCTGATACTGTTACAGAAGTTCATTCAGCAGCCGGTACGTACTGTTGAGGATATCTTTCTGATCCTCGGTAAATACGTCAGCGCTTTCATCAATCAGCGTTTCAAGAGAGGCGATGCTTTCGTTTACTGCCGTGGTAATGCCGCGGCTTACCTTGAACCAGTAACTGCCCCGGCCATCCGTAAACAGACAGATGAATCCCAGTTCCTTTGCTTTTGCCTTTGCCGCAGTCAGCCGCATAATCAGGGGCAGACGTTGAGCCAGCACTGCTGCATCTTCAGCCATATGCAGGTTTTCTTTAGGGTTCCAGTCTTCCCTGGCCAGAGGCTGCAGGTTCAGTTTTGGAACTACCTGCATGATGGTTTCCAGTTTTTCATCCTGCAGAAGGCTCCAGTCAGCATAGGTGACTACACATTTGGTGGTCCGGTACTGCCGTGATTCCTCTGCAATGCCTTCCTGCTGCAGTGCCTGAAGCAGTCTGTCCAGTGGCATGATCAGGTGCGGTTTACCCTTGATCTTTTTCTTTTCAAAACGGACACCGCACAGATTTACGCTGTTTTCATCAGCAGGTTCCGTTACAGCCTTTTCTGCTTTCTTGGAAGCTTTTTCAATTTTTTCCAGTTCACGGCGCTGACGTGCGGTCAGGGATTCATCAACGGTGCGGCCGGAGTCACCCTTAACGGCGCCCAGCCGTTCCACCATATTGCCGTCCAGATTCTGCAGGATCCGTTTGGTCAGCGGAGAAACAGACATGGCAAACATGCGGCTGGTGCGGACAATTTCACCGGCAACAAAATACAGGGGCTCGGTGCGGAACAGACAGCTGCCCGGGTGAATCTGGATATGTTCCTGGGTCAGGGTCCGGTAGTTTTCCTTACCGCTTCTGACACAGACAAACTGGATAAGACCGGCACAGATACAGGTCAGGTATTCTTCTATGTTGCCGCTTGAAACAATAGGAATGCCTTTGTCACCCACAATCTGTTCCAGCTGCTGCTTGATGTTGGTAATTTCAAGCAGTACCCGTTCATCAAGATAGTTCTTTTTACAGAATTCCTGGCTTTCATGGCGTTCCCAGGCATTCTGGAACAGCCGGTACAGGTTGACGTAGGCAACAAAGTCACCGGCGTCATGGCGGAACCCGTAGTGGGCCTGGAGGGCAACGGCAGCTTCCCCCTGTGGCAGCACAAAGCGCGAATGCGGACTTAAAAAGGCAGCGGCAATAAGTACGTCCTCAATAACGCCGGGGTAGCGCATGATGGATTCTGCTATGATGCGGCTTACCCGGGGAATCAGCGGAAATTCAGCCATAAGAAGACCGGTGGTAGAAAGGGTATTGTCCGGGTTCAGGGCCTGCAGCAGATTCAGGGTTTCTATGGCGCCGCGCATACCTTCACGGTTTGGCTTACTGATGAAGTCAAAACTGTAAAAATCAGTAATGCCCAGTTCTGCCATGCGCAGTACTACTTCCGACAGGTCAGTGCGGTAAATTTCTTCTGTGGTATACAGTTCCCGGGTTTCGTAGTCTTTCCGCTGGTACAGCCGGTAGCAGACACCGGGCTTTGTACGGCCGGCGCGTCCTTTCCGCTGGTTGCAGCTTGCTTTGGAAACGGTGGTTTCGTTCAGGCTGCTGGTGTAGGTGCGGGGATTGTAGAAGTTCATTTTGGCAAGACCGCTGTCAATAACGGTGGTAATACCGGGTATAGTAACCGAGGTTTCTGCAATGTTGGTGGAAATGACAACTTTCTTTTTGCCAAAAGGAGGGTTGTCAAATACCCGTTCCTGTTCTTCCTTAGCCAGACGTCCGTACAGCGGAACACAGTGAATTTTCCGGCTGAATGAGGCTTTCTGCAGACGGGTCATGCAGTCCTTGATGACTTTTTCTCCCGGCAGGAAGCAGAGGATATCGCCGGTATGCCGGTTGTCCAGAACCCGGTCAATGGTCTGTTCTATCTTCATCAGCAGGGCATCTTCTGCAGCCGGACTTGCCGTACTGGTAGGAATGGCCGGCGGATCATACACCATGGTTACCGGATAGGTTATGGTATCAATGGTAACGATGGGACAGCCGTCAAAGTACTGGCTGAAGGCTTCGGCATTCATGGTGGCTGACGAAACGATAACCTTGAAATCGCTCCGTTCTGCAAGCACCCGTTTCAGAAGCCCCAGAACAAAGTCAATGTTCAGGCTGCGTTCGTGGGCTTCGTCAACCATAATGACGCTGTATTTACTCATCCACGGATCCAGCTTCATTTCCTGCAGCAGGATACCGTCGGTCATAATCTTGATCTTTGTGGTAGCGTCAGTTTTGTCGTCAAAGCGCATCTTGTATCCGACAACACCGGGGTAGGTGGTGCCCAGCTGCTTTGCAATGAATTCACTGACAGAAAGGGCGGCAATACGCCGGGGCTGAGTTACGGCAATAATGCCGTTATCGCTGTAGCCTGCTTCATGCAGGATGACGGGAATCTGGGTTGTCTTACCGCTTCCTGTGGGACTCTGAACAACAACAACCTGGTTCTGTGCCAGGGTATCAAGGATGCGCTGCTTCTGGGTGTAAACGGGTAATTTCTTATAGTTCATCTGTCTTCCGTATGTTGGCCGGCACGGTCTTCAGACATGCCAGCCGTCTGGTGTAATAATTCTTATACTGTTTTTCCTGGGCTGCGATAAAATCCTGCGTATATCGTTTGATAACGTAGTCGCCGGGTCCATTCCGGTGGGTCGTCGCATATACCGGAAAAATGCCGTCAAATCGTATGCCATCTGGGGTATCAACTGCTGATACTTCCATAATGACACTGTCACCAATCCATTCAAAGGTGGCTGCCGGATCATCAAATCCATACAGGGTCCGTTGTCCTGAAATCAGGTTCCCCACACTGTACATGACCAGCTTTTCCGCCCGTCCTTTTTCATCTGTCAGTATATCCCATTCCTGGGTTACGTGGGGATGATTTGCCCAGATAATATCAACACCTGCCTTCAGCAGACTGTCAAAATAGGACCTCCGCTGGGGTGTAACGGTGAACACATATTCCGGCTCATCCGTATGGACCCCAAGAATGAACAGGTCGCAGGGATATTCCGACCGGATTTTCTGCAGGACTTCAGGAAAGGCTTTCAGATTCTTTCTGGTACGGGGAACATAATTTATCCGTGTCATCCGGTAGTAATCATTGAGCATCTCCGTTTCTGCAAGAAACAGTATGGTCCAGCCTGATTTCTCGATTCGGCAGAATGACAGGGGGCCGCAGTCGGTCTGCATGGTGATGATTCCCGGGGCTCCGGAACTGCCTTCCGGTGGCTGGATCCCGCTGTACGCTGCAATGTCACCCTTTGCCATGAGGCTGTCAAAGAAGGTCCAGGTATCGGCAATGCCCTGCTGATACTGGTCATTGGTGTGGTTGTTGGCCAGACAGAAGACATCAATACCACACGCAGCCGCAGTTTCAGGCCATAAGGCACGGCTGTTGAACATGGGGTACGATTTGTTTTCCATGGTGTCAATGACCGGAGATTCAAAGTTGGCAAAGGTCAGGTCGTCGGTATCAGTAATGTATCTGATATCTGAAAAGACAGAGAAAAATTCAGTCCGGTTGGTGTTGACGGAATGAGACATGATGTCGCCGGCAAAAGTCAGGTCCAGATACGGTTTGCGGCTGCCGGATTCCTGGGCAGAAAGCAGCAGGTGGGGAACCGCCAGTAAAAGAATGAAGATGGAAATACTTTTTGAATGGCGAAACATCCACATAATACTGATTATACATCAAGTAGGCAAATTTAATCAAAGCCTTGAAAAATAAGGCCTGACAGGCTTTCTGTTTGACGGTAACCGGTTGTCATGGTACAATGAACAACACACGATTAGAGGAAATAAAGGAGAAAAAATCGTTATGTCCAAGACAAAATTTGTCTACTTCTTCGGTAACGGAAAAGCCGAAGGCGACGCCGCCATGCGCAATGAGCTGGGCGGAAAAGGTGCAAACCTTGCCGAGATGACCAATCTCGGAATTCCAGTTCCACCTGGATACACTATCTCAACAGAAGTTTGTAAGCTGTTTTATGAAAACAACCGCAACTATCCGGAAGGACTGAGAGAAGAAGTTGCCGAAAACCTGACAAAACTTGAAACCCTCATGGGTAAAAAACTGGGTGATGAAAAAGATCCGCTGCTGGTATCAGTACGTTCCGGTGCAGCACAGTCAATGCCTGGTATGATGGATACCATCCTGAACCTGGGTATGAACGACAAAGCCGTAAAAGGCCTTTCAGAACTGACCGGTAACCCGCGCTTTGCATGGGATGCATACCGCCGTTTCATCCAGATGTTCGGTGATGTTGCCATGGGTGTTCCTTCAGATGAATTTGAAGGTGCCATTGATAAGATTAAGGCAGAAAAAGGTGTAAAACTGGACACCGAACTTGATGCAAAAGATCTTGAAAGACTGGTTGCAGACTACAAGGTAATCTACAAGAAATACGTAAAGGAAGACTTCCCGCAGGATCCTGTAGACCAGATGTGGCATGCCATTGACGCTGTATTCGGCTCATGGATGAACGAACGCGCCATCAAATACCGCGCACTCAACAATATTAAAGGTCTTGCCGGTACCGCTGTAAACGTACAGTCAATGGTATTCGGTAATGCCGGTGATGATTCAGGTACCGGTGTATGTTTCAGCCGTGACCCTTCAACCGGTGAAAACAAGTTCTACGGTGAATACCTGATGAACGCCCAGGGTGAAGACGTAGTTGCAGGTATCCGTACCCCAGCTACCATCGACAAACTGGAACAGGAAAACAAAGAAGTATATGACCAGCTGTGTGCCATCCGTGCACGCCTGGAAAACCATTTCCACGATATGCAGGATATGGAATTTACCGTACAGCAGGGTAAACTGTTCCTGCTGCAGACCCGTAACGGTAAACGTACCGGTCAGGCTGCCGTTAAATGTGCAGTAGACATGGTAGGTGAAGGCCTTATCGACAAAAACGAAGCCATCATGCGTGTATCTCCTGACCAGCTGGATCAGCTGCTGCACCCGATGATTGATCCTAAAGTTCAGAAAAAGACCAAGGCTCTTACCAAAGGTCTGAATGCTTCTCCGGGAGCTGGATGCGGTCAGATTGTATTTACTGCCAACGAAGCTGAACTGTGGGCAAAAGAGGGCAAAAAAGTAATCCTCGTTCGTAAGGAAACTTCTCCAGAAGACATTTCTGGTATGGTTGTTTCAGAAGCAATCCTTACTTCTACCGGTGGTATGACTTCCCATGCTGCTGTAGTTGCCCGTGGTATGGGTACTCCTTGTGTATCCGGTGCCGGCGAAGTTACCTTTGTTGATGATAATGTTGTAATCAACGGAAAGAAATTCTCACGCGGTGACTTCATTACCGTTGACGGTTCAACCGGTAACGTATATGAAGGTCAGCTGCCACTTATTACCCCTGAAATTTCAGGTGAACTGAATACCTTCCTGGGTTGGGCAGATGAAATCCGTAACGCTTCCGTACGCGGAAACCTGAAAGGATTCTCTGTACGTGCCAATGCAGACCAGCCTATCGATGCACAGCATGCATTTGACTTTGGTGCTGAAGGTATCGGTCTTTGCCGCACCGAACATATGTTCTTTGACCGCGACAAGCTGATCCACTTCCGTGCCATGATTGCTTCTGATACCACCGAACAGCGCAAGGCTGCCCTGGCTAAGATTCTGCCACTGCAGAAAAAAGACTTCATCGGTATTTTCCAGGCAATGAACGGACGTCCTGTTACCATCCGTCTGCTGGATCCACCGCTGCACGAATTCATCCCTCATACTGAAGCTGAAACCGAAGAACTGGCAGCCCACATGGGTGAAGATGCTAAAAAACTGCGCGTAAAACTGGATATGCTCCATGAAGCTAACCCAATGCTTGGTCATCGTGGTTGCCGTCTGGCAGTTACCTATCCGGAAATTTACGAAATGCAGGTAGAAGCCATTGCTCTGGCTGCTGCTGAATGCTCAAAGAAAGGTGTTCCAGTACATCCGGAAGTAATGATTCCAATCGTTTGTGAACCAAAAGAACTGTCAATGATCCGCACTTCATGCGAAAAAGTAATGAAAGATGTACTGGCAAAAGAAGGTGTTTCATTTGATATCCGTATCGGTTCCATGATTGAAGTTCCACGTGCAGCGCTGCTGGCTGGAAAACTTGCCAACTATGCTGACTTCTTCAGCTTTGGTACCAATGACCTTACCCAGATGACTTTTGCATTCAGCCGTGATGATGCCGGTAAATTCCTGCCTTCATACCTGTCACAGGAAGTTCTGGAATCTGACCCATTCAAGTCAATTGATGAAGATGGTGTTGGCCAGCTCATTAACATTGCCCGTGAAAACGCACGCGGTGTTAAAGAAGACATCAAGCTGGGTATCTGTGGTGAACACGGTGGTGATCCTGCTACCATCGACTTCTGTTTCCGTGCAGGCCTGAACTATGTTTCATGCTCACCATACCGCGTTCCAATCGCACGTCTGGCTGCAGCACAGGCTGTTATCAGAAACAGTAAATAACACTGTCATGCTGAACCCTGTTCAGCATGAGCAGATATAAAAAAAGCCGTCCAGCTTCTGTTGGACGGCTTTTTTTGTCCTCTCGGACTGATTATTCGTGTGCAGCGTTTTCAAAGCGGGTATAGCTTGGAATGAACTGCATCTTTACGGTACCGATAGGGCCGTTACGCTGCTTTGCCAGAATCAGTTTTGACTCAATGGTTTGCAGCGGACCTTCAGAACGGCTTTCTTCACGGTCACGATGAATGAACATGATGACGTCGGCATCCTGTTCAATGGATCCTGATTCACGAAGGTCTGCCAGGTTCGGTTCACGGCCTTCCGAGTCACGTTTTACCTGGGAAAGTACAACTACCGGAATATCCAGTTCACGGGCCAGTGATTTCAGTGACCGTGAGATTTCTGCAATCTGTTCATGACGGGGAATCATGGTGTTTTCTGACTGGATCAGGGTAATGTAGTCAATGAATATAATCTGGATGTTCTGCATCGCCTTGAAACGGCGTGCCATGGCCCTGAGATCAAGCAGTTTCATGTTCGGAGTATCTACGATGTACAGCGGGGCATCATAAATACGGGCTGCTGCGTCCTGAATCTGCTGCAGGTCTGCATAGTTCAGCCGGCCGGCACGGATTTTTTCACTGGGTAAGCGGGCTTCCTGTGCAATAAGACGCATCATCAGCTGCTTATCAGACATTTCCAATGAAAAAAACGCCGTAGGAATGCGTTTTTCGATGGCCACATTCTGAGCCATAGTCAGTGCCATGGCTGTTTTACCCATGGAAGGGCGGGCACCGATAATAATCAGTTCCTGGCCGTGGAAACCGGAAGTCATGGTATCAAGATCAGCAAGACCGGAAGGAATGCCGTTTAAGTCACTTTTATCGTGTACCAGTTTTTCAATCATTTCAATGGTCTGAGGGATTTCAAACTGCATGGTTTTAATGGTTGTTGTCTGGTTAGAGTCAGTCAGGTCAAAAATCTGTTTCTGTGCTTCTTCAAGAACTGCACGGCTGTCGATGGTTTCGTCATGTGATTGGCTGACTATGTTGCTGGAAACATGAATCAGTTCCCGGCGGATAAAATTATCAAATACGATTTTTGCGTAATAGAGAACGTTGGCACTGGTTGGTACTTTATCGGTCAATGATGCCAGATATACCGTGCCGCCTGCTGCGTCCAGTTCACCAGTCTGACGCAGTTCATCCTGAATGGTTAACAGGTCCCCGCGGATACTTTTGCTGTACAGCGACAGTATGGCCGTAAAGATTTTCTGGTTCTGCAGGGAGTAAAAACGTTCAGGGCGCAGGTAGGTAAGGACTTCACCCACAGCATCCCAGTCCAAAAGGAGTGCACCTAAGGTAGCAGCTTCTGCTTCAAGGTTATGTGGTGGAACTTTATCTTTTAAACTCATGGTGTCTCCTTGTTGTATAGTATAACAGAAAAAAATACCGCTGCAGCGGTTTTCGTAAAAACATCGCGACAGCGGTATCGTAAAGCCAGTTTATAAAACTTATGCTTCTACAGGAGCTTCTTCAGCTTTTGGTTCTTCTTTAGCATCCTGATCTTTAACTTCAACAGTTACAGTAGCAGTAGCTGCTTCGTACAGACGGATGGTAACAGCATATTTACCGGTGTTTTTAATGGTTGCACCAGGAACTTCAATGCGTTTGCGTTCAACTTCGTAACCAGCTTTAGCCAGAGCTTCAGCAACGGTCAGGTTGGTAACAGCACCGTACAGTTTTCCATTTGCACCAGCTGGCATTGGGATTACAACGGTCAGAGCATCCAGTTTTTCTTTCAGAGAAGCACTTTCAGCACGTTTTGCAGCTTTTTTAGCTTCGATTTCTTCTTTGCGGGTTTCAAAGTAAGCTACGGTTACTTCGTTGTAAGGCAGAGCCAGGTTGCGTGGGAACAGGTAGTTACGGGCATAACCGTTAGCTACTACTTTTACGTCACCTTCTTCACCAAGGTGTTTAACATCAGCGTTAAGAATTACTTTCATTACAAACTCCTCAAGTATCCGGTCTGCAGTAATCAGAACGGATAGGGTATTATACAGATTTCTATAGTGGGCATCCGGAGT
Organism: Treponemataceae bacterium; assembly: GCA_024413635.1. Lineage (GTDB taxonomy): Bacteria > Spirochaetota > Spirochaetia > Treponematales > Treponemataceae > Treponema_I. The sequence goes on from JAKSTT010000001.1 coordinate 47,605, forward strand.
TGGATGCCTCTAAACCAACAGGGTAACGGGTACCGATTACTTAGTCTGCTACGAAAGGAAGCAGACAGATAGCGCGTGCGCGTTTGATTTCCAGAGCAAGCTGGCGCTGGTGTTTAGCACAGGTACCAGTGATGCGGCGTGGAAGAATCTTTCCGCGTTCGGTGGTAAAGCGACGCAGACCTTCTGGGTCTTTATAGTCGATTTTTGCTTTGTTTGCGCAGAAGCGGCAAACCTTTTTGCGGAAGAATGATTTTCCTTTTGCACGTGGTGCGCGTTCATCTGCATCGCGCATTACGTCCTGCATCTGAACATCTGGTGTAGTATCGATATCTTTAGTTACTTCGTCTGACATACTGAATTCTCCTTACTAAGAATTGATAAAAAAGCAGAAATTAGAACGGAATGTCTTCACTGAATCCGCCAGAGTTGCCGCCATAGGGCATTCCCTGATCGTATGCAGGAGGTTCCATCTGCTGTGGTTGCTGATAGGAATTACGCTGACCGCCATTGTAGCTGGATCCGCCATTATAACCTGATCCGCCGTTGTAACTGTTGTTGTTCTGGCTGTACCCCCCGGCTGGTGCGCTGCTTCCGCCCGCATTTCCGCCTAATAACTGTACGTTATCAGCATGAATAACAACTTTACTCTGTGGCTGGCCGTCTTTTTCCCATCTGTTCTGTCTCAGTTCTCCATCAATGGCAACCTGTTTGCCTTTCAACAGGAACTGTTTGATGCCTTCAGCAGGCCGACCGAAAAAGTCTACGTCAAAGTAGCTTACTTCGTCGATCCACTGTTCATCTTTTTTCATACTCCGGTTAACGGCAATGGAAAATTTACAGATAGCACTACCATTTGAGCTGTATGACAGCTGTGCGTCACGGGTCAGTCTTCCGATAATTGCTACATGATTCAAATCTTTTGCCATTTTTTACCTCCGGGTATGATTCAGTGTTCTGTGTGTGATTAGTCTTCTACACGAACGAACATGAACTTCAGCAGGTTCTGCTGCAGTTTGAATGCACGGTCAATGTCGATAACTTTTGATGGGTTAGCTTTGATGTTGAAAAGCCAGAAGCGACCCTTGTTGCGTTTCTGAATTTCGTAGGTCAGATCGCGATCACCGAACAGTGCATCGCTTTCGATTTCTGCGCCGAACTCTTTGAGAGTTGCGCGTACAGCTTCAATAGCTGGTTTTGACAGATCTTCTTCAATAGGGAAGATAGTCATCAGTTCATACTTTCTCATAGTATCTCCTTATGGTCGTTGTGGGAAGAAAACTCTTCCAAGGGGTTCTTGATAATACCAAATTGCTCTGATAAAAGCAATATGGCTTGCATATCCGTTATTTGAATGTAACCCATTCACCTTCAATGGTCAGGTACCAGGTACCATACGAGGTACTTGATGTTGCACTGAACCAGGAAAGGCTGCCGTCTTTGTTGAGGACCAGCAGGTGGGTGTCATTTACCGTCAGTTTTTCAGGAAGGGCCTTATACCGGTTGTAGGCAGTCTGCTTCCGTGAAGAAACGGTAATGGAACGGATCTTATCCTGGGAAATGTTGGTATACAGCCGGCCATTGGTATAGTATACGAAGGCTTCGGTGTCTTCCTCAGGGAACGTAACGATGGCCGAATATTTCTTGGTAGACGGCGTATAGGTGAAAATCTCTGTTTTTTCAGCCGGCGTCGAGAATACGGAAATACCGTAGAACGATTTTGTTCCGCCGGTGGTACTGCTGGAAAGAGAGAAACTTACTTCTGCGGTAACCGGCAGTGCCAGGGTTTCCTGTGTGGATACGTTTACTTCAATAAGGGCACTTTTGGGTGAAGAGGCTGCAGATTTTGCAACATACAGGGTGTTCTCGTCATACAGCAGGGCATCCTGTACACCGGTACCGGTATACAGTCGTTTTGAACTGTTTGTTTCAAATGAATACAGGGTTACCGTTGAACTGCCTTCTACCAGAACCATGGCGCCGTTTTCATAATGGATATTCATCAGGTTCAGGGAAGGGGTATAAATGGTACGAAGGTTCCAGCCTTCTGATTCCTTTGCCTGGGCAACCGGTTTTTTCTGGTCTCTGGACCAGAAAAGCAGGGTATCTTCATCGATACGGAGAATATTGGTATAACCGGGATTTGTCATCAACGGTTCGTTTTCTTTTCCGTTAAAGGTGGTACGGATCAGACTTTTTTCTGAAAGGATATAGAAATCGTTTCCATTTTCAGAAATATCAAGGATCTTGTCATAGGGGTTCTGTGAGATACAGGTTGCCGCAGTCAGTACGGTATCACTGTCTTTGCTGACTGTCTGAATGGTACCATCGTCACAACCGGCATAAATATGGGTTCTGGTAGCAGTTGCCGTCACGATGGAAGGACGTTCTTCCGTGTAGAAGTTCCGTACAATGACAGAGTAGGAGGGTACGGTAACACCCTCAATATCAACCATTTTCAGGGTATAGTTCTTGCCTTCCTGTTCAATGTAGTACAGGTCGGTATCAGAACGGAGGGTAACCAGCTGGGGTTTGTTTGCCCGGATCTTAGCCAGCAGTTTGGCGCTGTAGGCATGGTAAATCCAGATATAACCGTCCTTAAAGCCCGCAAACATCAGGTTATTGTTGAACAGTACCGGCTGGTCCAGGTTTGCTTCTACGGAAAGTTCTGTTTTTGTTTCCTGGTTTTTCAGGTTTCCGTATACCAGATATCCCAGCTGTGAATAAAAAACGCCGGAATTTTCTGTAGCACTGGTATATGCCATGGTGACCATGCTGGGTTTTTCCCGGATTTTTACGACAGTCTTGAGGGTAGAGGTATTGATGAACGAAATACCGTCTACGCCATTACTGCCTACCATCAGATAGGTACCGTTATCAGAGAACGACAGGCTGGTTACCGGATTGGGAAAACGTTTTGTCAGTTTGTTGGTCTTGGCTTTCCAGTCAAAAAGGCGGATGCGGTTAATGGAAAAACCGTCTGTTTCATAAATGGCAAGAAGATTTCCATCCGGGTGTACGGCAATGTCTTTAATCTCCAGATTTGACATCTGGTACCGTTCTCCCTCGCCATCAGTACTCCATCTGATGATGAAACTATCCTGTCCGACAGAGAATACTGCATCTGCTGAAGAAGCCATGGCAGTAACGTTGCCGGTATGGGGCTGCGTAGAATTTCTTGACTGTGCTGATACTGCTGAAACAGAAAGCAGCAGGACAGCAGCTGCAATGAATTTTTGTACTGTGTATTTCATGAATAATCCTCTGTTATCGTCCTATAAGATAGCGGATATCACCGAAAAGGGCAAAGACAAATAATGCTCCGATGCAGAGAATTCCGAATATCTGAACCAGGTACAGAACCTTTGGCGGTACCTGACGGTGGAAAATGGTTTCGATAAGGGCAAAAAGAACCAGTCCGCCGTCAAGAATAGGGATGGGCAGAAGGTTCATGATGAAAAGCGAAATATTGATGAGGGCAAGAAACTGCATGACATTGACAACACCGATGCCAAAGCCGGCGGAAAAACCTTCGATGGCGGTATCACCCAGCATTTTGGTAATGCGTACCGGCCCGCTGACTGCTGATGTCAGGTCTACTCCCTTAAAAAGCAGTGCCAGACTTTTGAATGTCAGGCTGATGAGGCGTCCTGTTTCTGCTATGCCGTTTCCGATTCCGGTAAAAAGACCGTACTTTTCTGTATGGAGTTTTTCCTGCTTGAAGTAAAACCCGAAAGAATCATCGGGAGATGCTGGTTTCAAGTCGATATCAAGCAGGGAACCGTTACGGTTTACGGTAAGGACAAAGGAACGGTCTGTACCCAGCTGCCGGGATACATCAACCGTGGTAGCGACAGGTTTTCCGTTAACGGCTGTTATCAGGTCACCGTCCCGGAGCCCTGCTTTTGCTGCGGTTGAACCGGGCTGTACTTCCGTTACTTCCGGTGCAATCCATGCCATGACGCCGATTTTTCCGGCACCGGTTGAGCTTTCCAGTTTCGGTGTTACGGTTATCTGGAAGATTCCTGCACCTTCGCGCTCAATATCCATGGTAATGGGGGTATCTGCATTCAGTGAAATTTCTTCGTAAATGTCCTTGAACCAGGGTGTGTCTTTTCCGTTGATGGCTACAATACGGTCTCCGGTCTGCATACCGGCTTCTGCAGCAACTGATTCAACATCAGGGTAAACATCAGTCGCGATGATGATGCGGTTTTCTGTGGTATAGTAATCGTATCCGACCCAGGCAACGACGGTCATGGCAACAATGGCAAAAAGCACGTTGAAAAAAGGGCCGGAAAAGGCTATAAGCGCCCTTTTTAACGGATGAACACCATAAAATTCATCAGGTTCACCTTCAATGCGTTTCTGATTGTTTTCTACGGCATTCTGGAATGCCTGTTCGCCTTTCATGGCACAGTAGCCGCCTAAGGGAATCAGGGAAATACGGTAATCGGTACCTTTGATGGTTTTATGAAACAGTATGGGCCCCATGCCGATGGAAAAACTTTCTACCACAACGCCGCAGCGGCGGGCTGCAATAAAGTGTCCCAGTTCATGTATAAAAACGATAACTCCGAGTCCGATGATGCCGTAAATGAAGGTCATTTCAGGAACTCCTGTGCCATGGCCCGGGCTTTTGCATCAATGGCGAATACTTCATCAATGGTTTCCGGTTCTCCTGTCCAGTCTGCAGCACAGACTTTTGCCGTCAGTTCGCTGATACCGGTGAAACTGAGTGTTCCGGCCCGGAAGGCAGCAACGGCAACTTCATTGGCAGCGTTAAAGGCAATGGTATAGCCGCCGTTTTTACCGGCACAGTCAAAGGCAAGCCGCAGCATGGGGAATTTATCAGTATCAGGTTTTTCAAAGGTCAGCGTCAGGGGATTGTCCGATGAGCCGAAAAGGTCAAGCGGTTCCAGGCTGTTAGGATAGAATTCCGGCCATGATAAAGCCATGACGATGGGATGCCGCATGTCCGGTTTTGAAAGCTGTCCATAGAGCATGCCGTCCTTTGTTTTTATCAGTGAATGGACAATACTCTGGGGGTGTACGGTTACCTGCACCTGGTCAGGTGTTACCTGGAATAACCGGCATGCTTCAATAACCTCAAGACCTTTATTGGCAAGTGTTGCACTGTCGATGGTAATTTTTGCTCCCATATCCCAGGTCGGATGTTTCAGGGCATCCTGCACGGTAACGGTTTTCAGTTCTTCCATGGTCTTTTTACGGAAGGGACCGCCGGAGGCAGTAATGACGATTGTATCGAGCGCTTCCTTACCGTAATGTTCAATAAGGGTGAAAACGGCAGAATGCTCGGAATCAACTGGCAGGATATGGGCTCCTGTTCTGCGGGCAATGGCATATACCAGAGGGGCTGCCATGACGATGGTCTCTTTATTTGCCAGGGCCAGGTCAATGCCTGCTTCAAGGACGCAGACTGATGGCCAGAGTCCGGCAGAACCTGCAATGCCGTTTACGGCAATGTCTGCACCTGATGAGGCAATGAACTGACGGATCTGTTCACGGTCAGCGGTGGAGGTAAGCAGGGTGTTGCTGCAGTGGAAAGTGTCTGCAGCAGCTGCCAGTGCATCTTCCTTAGAATGGGCTGTTAATCCGCAGACTTCATATTTGTCATGAAATTCTTCAAGAATTGAAAGGGTACTGGTACCAATGGAACCAGTACACCCTAAAACTAATACTCTTTTTTTCATATAGGCTGGAATGTTTCCTGTTGATTAGAAGAAGAGCAGGGTTGAAACCAGATAAAAGACCGGTGCGGTAAACAGGATAGAGTCAAGGGAGTCCAGCATCCCTCCGCGGCCGGGAATAATCTTTCCGGAATCCTTAATGCCTGCTGAACGCTTGAAAACGGATTCTACCAGATCGCCCAGATCTGCCGTCAGTGAACAGATACCGCCGACAAGGAGAACCTGCCAGATCTGGAACTGATGGTAGGCCGGCTGGAATCTCCAGTACAGGTAGGCTACCAGAAGGCAGCTGAAAAATCCGCCCATAAAGCCGACCAGACTTTTGTTGGGGCTTGCTTTTACAATGCCTTTTGTTGATTTACCAAACAGTACGCCAAAGAACCAGGCAAGTGAGTCGTTTCCGAATACCATCAGCAGCATGAACACCAGGGCAGCCTGTGAGTATTCCCAGACAGTAATCCGTGAAAGGAATGACATGAGAAGTCCGCAGTAAAATACGGTCATGACCGTAGCGCTTACCCGCTGGAGTGCGGGTTCAAAAAAACTGTCTGCAGAACGGGTCTTTTCGCTGGGGAACACTTCGGCAGTCAGGGATACGAACAGTGCAAGAACTCCGGTCAACAGAATGATGTTGTTTGTCTGAGCCAGTTTAAACTGCAGGCAGAGGGCAGTAACCAAAGGCAATGCAGCTGCGAGAACGGCCATAAAAAAACGGTTCTGGGTCTGCATTTTCTGGGCCAGCAGATTCTGCATTTCCAGTGCTGCTATAAAGGTTACAACAACCATTACCACATGCAGCGGCAGATGGTCATTCCATTTTATCAGGGTAATGAAAAGTACCAGCGGTAATCCAATGAAGAACGTTAACAGTCGTTCAACGGTTTTACTCATGTTCATCTTCCTTATTTAGTCCACCGAAACGTCTGGTCCGTTTCTGGTATTCTGCAATGTGTGCCTTCAGTGACGTTTCGTCGTAATCCGGCCACAGTACATCATCAAAGATAAGTTCAGCATAGGTTCCCTGCCAGAGCAGGAAATTACTGAGCCGTTTTTCTCCACCGGTTCTGATGATAAGGTCAGCATCGGGAAGTTGGGGCTGGTCAAGAAGCTGTGCCAGTCCGGCTTCTGTCAGTTCTGCCGGATCGGTGCATTTTCTGAATGCCCGGATTATTTCATCGCGGCCACCGTAATTCAATGCGATGACAACGGTAATTGCGGTATTGTTTTTTGTTGCGTCTACAACCTGATCGATAGCTTCCAGTAAGTCTGGAGCAAGACGGTTGCGGTCTCCCAGATGGAGGACGCGGATGTTGTTTTTCTGGTAGAAACTCTTTTCGGTCTGCAGGTGAATGCGCAGCAGCCCCATGAGATAAGATACTTCGGATTCGGGCCGTGACCAGTTTTCTGTTGAAAAGGTATACAGTGTCAGATACTTGATCTGCAGTTTTATAGCCGAAAGAATGGCAGTACGGGCTGCTTCTACACCGGCTTTATGACCACTGGTACGGGGAAGTTTGCGCTGTTTGGCCCAGCGGCCGTTACCATCCATGATGATACCAACATGGGTAGGTACGGCTGCCGGTTGTATTGTTAATTCAGACATCAGCTGAATCAGCCTTCCATGATTTCTTTTTCTTTTTCTTCAAGAATCTTGTTGATTTCCTGAATATAAGAATCAGTTGCTTTCTGGAGAGCGTCTTCTGCGGTTTTCAGTCCGTCTTCAGTCAGTTCTCCGTCTTTCTGCAGTTTTTTCAGTTCATCGTTACCATCGCGGCGGATGTTGCGGATTGCTACACGGCTGTTTTCTGCAGTGTTTTTAGCCTGTTTGCAGAGTTCCTTACGACGGTCTGCAGTTAACGGTGGAATAGCAATACGGATTACTTTACCATCGTTTGAAGGATTCAGGCCCAGGTCTGCTGCCAGAATACCTTTTTCAATTTCTTTAATCAGTGATTTATCCCATGGCTGAATTACAACCATGCGGGCTTCCGGGATAGAAATGGTTGCTACCTGACTTAATGGTGATTTGTCACCGTAGTAATCAACACGAACTCTATCGAACAGGGAGGTTGAAGCGCGACCGGTTCTGATGGCACTGAATTCATTTTTCAGTGATTCAATGCTTTTTTTCATTCTTTCTACGCATACTTCCTGAGTATCTGCCATTTGAAAACTCCTTTGTATATTTCTAAAAAAAAAGGCTGTCTTCAGTATACTGCATGACAGCCTTTTTGTGGAACTTAAAATTGCATTAAGCTCCGGTAAAATTATGCACCAAGGATAAAGGTGGTAACTGATTTCAGGTTCAGTTTGGTTCCTGCAGCTTTACCAACTTCTTCCATTTTCTTAGATACAGATACTTTATCGTCTTTAACGAATGGCTGATCCAGGAAACAGATGTCTGCCAGGTGTTTGTTGATTTTACCGTTCAGGATGCCCTGTTTTACGTTTTCTGGTTTAGAAGCAACTTTTTCATCGTTGTTCATCTGAGCCATGAATACTTCTTTCTGTTCGTTGATGTAAGCTTCGCTAACATCTTCGCGGCGAATGAAAGCAGGGGTGAATGCAGCTACGTGCAGACAGCAGTCGTAAGCAAATGCTTTAACGTCAGCGTTGTCAACAGCACCGTCAGCTTCAATCAGGGTCATAACACCGGTTTTACCGTCTGAGTGAATGTATTTTGCAAATACGCAGTTAGCTGGTACATCAATAACAGCAATGCGGCGTACGCTCATGTTTTCACGGATTTCGGTAGCCAGGTCGAGCATCATGTTAGACAGAGCTTCGTTAACTTCGGTATAACCTTTAGCCAGAGCTTCTGCACAGATAGCTTCACCAAGAGCGATGAATTTTTCGTTTTTAGCTACGAAGTCGGTTTCACAGGTCAGTTCAGCCATAACAGCTTTTCCGCCTTCCTGTTTAACGAATACGCGACCTTCTTTAGTTGCACGTTCAGCACGTTTAGCAACTGCAGCCAGACCTTTTTCTTTCAGCAGTTTTGCTGCTGCTTCTGCATCACCGTTGCATTCTACCAGTGCTTTTTTGCATTCCATCATACCAGCGCCGGTAGCTTCACGGAGAGCTTTTACTTCTGCGGCTTTAATTTCTGCCATTGTAGTATCCCTTATTTGTAAAGTTTGTCTTCATCAACCAGGTCATCATCATCAGAAGTTTCTTCTTCTTTTGGCTCGGTTGGGGTGTAGTTGCTGTAATCAACGATTTCTTCATCTTTGTCTTTCAGAGATGCATCGCCCATTACTTCGTCATCTTCGTCCTGGAGACCTTCGATGATTTTCAGACCGGTTTCGTTGTCAGCTTCAATTACTGCATTAGCAATGATTGAGGTGAACAGGCTGATAGCGCGGATAGCGTCATCGTTACCGGGGATAGGATAGTCGATTCCTTCTGGGTTACAGTTGGTATCTACTACTGCAACAATCGGGATACCCATGCGGCGGGCTTCTGCAACTGCAATAGCTTCTTTGTGGGTGTCAATAATGAATACGATGCCAGGCAGCTCTTTCATTTCCTTGATACCACCAAGGTTTTTCTCGAGTTTTGCCTTTTCTTTCTGCATCTGGGCAATTTCTTTTTTGGTGAGGTTTTCGTAAGTACCATCTACTTCCATTTTCTCAAGTTTCTTGAGGCGGAGAAGTGATTTTTTGATGGTAGAGAAGTTGGTAAGCATACCGCCAAGCCAGCGGTTGTTTACGTAGTACATGCCACAGCGTTCTGCTTCTTTAGCAATGGCCTGCTGTGCCTGTTTTTTAGTACCTACGAACAGTACGGTTTTACCTGCAGCTGCTACTTTGCGAACAGCATCGTAAGCGTCTTTGATAGCTACGATAGTTTTCTGCAGATCGATAATGTGAATCCCGTTGCGTTCTGCGAAGATGTATTTCTTCATGCGGGGATCCCAGCGCTTAACCTGGTGACCGAAGTGTACACCTGATTCAAGCAGACTTTTCATGGTTACAACTGCCATGAGTTTCTCCTTCATCGAAAGACATTTTAATAACGGCCGGAATGAGTATTCCGGAGTCCGCTGTCTTTCACCTGACTCTTTTTCACGATAGCCTTGCGCAACGGAGCGTTACGTTCAGCATACGGAAGATATTTAATGAAGCTACGCTTCATTACTGCAAGCAATCCAATACCGGATACTGCAGTTGCTTGAGTATGTCATAAAGTTCAGAAATAGGCAAGCCTATAATGCCGCTGTAGCTGCCGTTTATGCCGGAAACAAAACGGGAAAATGATTCCTGTATACGGTAGGCTCCGGCTACTCCCTGCCATTCGTCCGTATCAAGGTACCAGTTGATTTCTGCTTCTGTCATGGGTTTGACGGTAACATCACTGGGAACGGTCAGGGAAACCAGGGTTCCGTCAGTGCGGTGGAGCAGTGCAATACCGGTTACCACCTGGTGGGTATGACCGGCAAACGCTTTCAGGAATGTGTAAGCTTCATTCCGGTCCTTCGGCTTGCCGATGCAGGTTTCCTGGAACACGATGGCTGTGTCGGCTCCAAGAATCCAGGCTTCTTCCGTATCCGCAGGAAGGGTAGCGGCAAGGCTTTCAACCTTCATGCGGGCAAAGTATTCAGGTATCAGGCCGGCTTTCATGCCTTCCGGTTGTATTTCCTCATAGGGAGAAGGGCGTACGGTAAAGGGAATGTGTAAGTCCGTCAGGATATCTTTTCTTCTGGGTGAGTTGGATGCAAGGATGATGGTGTTCTTCATGTTGACAAATGTGGTCTTTCTGACTATGCTCAAATTTAGTTTGAGAGATTAGCTCATTTGGATAGAGCGTCGCCCTCCGGAGGCGAAGGTGGCAGGTTCGAATCCTGTATCTCTCGCGTATGGCAAATAAAAAAGGCTGTCAGGAATCTGGCAGCCTTTTTTGTTCTGTAACCGGAATCAGTGTTTTACGCCGGTATACTGTCTCAGCAGTTCTTTTGCCTTGTCACGTACCGGGGTTACGTAGGTATAGTTTACGGCAATCTTTGAAATTGACTGAATCATCTGTGAACGGTCATCAAGTGATGGTGCCAGTTTTTCGTAGGCATTCAGGACTTCAAAGGCCATGGAGCTGGTTGGGTTCAGTACGGAGAATTTGCGTTCAATCCAGGCGATGGTATTTACGGCTGAATCAGCTTCTTCAGAACTGATGTTTCCCAGTGAGCGGATAGCTGCAGTGGTAACCATGGGTTCGTTATCAGCCAGGGCAATTTTTTCCAGCTGTGCTTTTGCTTCAGGGGTATTCAGTTCTCCCAGAAGGTCGCAGGCTTTTGCACGGATGTCAGGAAAGTTATTTACCAGACGGCCGTTGGTACGGCTCTGGGAAACAATACCTTCTCCCGAAAGGGTGCACAGTGCAGTCTGGATTTCAGTAATATCGCGGCCGTCAAGTCCACGACCTACGGCATCTTCAATGTACTGCAGTGCCAGCATTTTGTTGTCATATTCATCAGAAGCAGTCAGTTCTGCAATGATGATGTCTTCAAAACTGGCCAGGTAATCCTCTTCTGCTGTTTTTTCAGTTCTGTTCTGTGCAGAAAGAGCTACAGCGGTGCAGATACAGAGCAGGACTGCCATATATCTCTTCAGTTTCATCTTCCCTCCGATGTAAATCTGTGTTTACACGAAAATAGTATAAGTCACAGTACAGTATCGGCAGAAATGCCGCATTTCTATACCGGATCTTTTTCAAAAATTACTGGTCGTCCGTGTCCAGGTGCAGTACCCAGGTGTCACCGGAACGTTCAAACATGTACGTGGTAATGTCTTCATCGTCTTTATATTGGACTGCTTTTACCAGGTCATGGGTAACGTAACGGATTTCATCAATGACACGTCCCTTGCGGGCTGGGATGAAGAATTTTTCAAAGTAATCCTTCAGGCTGTTCAGTTTGACTCTGCCGCCACCAGGCAGTTTTCCTGAAAGGGTAGACAGGTTCTTTGCATCCGACCAGTATGACCGTGATTCATCACTGAGATACTTTGTCCATGCCGGGAAATCCCTTTTCCGCATGATCTGTTCAAGGTCTTCAATGATTGAAAGAATTTCATGCTTGTCGTCTACAAAGGTTTCTGCACTGATTTCTGAGGCATCCAGTTCACCCAGAGAACGTTCGTATTCATCCTGACTTTCATCAACGATGATTAACTCCGGTTCATCCATCAATTCGTCTTCATAGATATCTTCTTCGATATCTTCTTCAGCCACAGGGGCGGGGATATGCTCGGTTTCTACGGTCGCAGTTTCCTGGACAGGTTCGTCCTGTGGTGCCGGCTGTTTGGTTGCACAGCCTGCGATCATGAGGAGAAGCGCGAACATTGAAATAAGTCTTAAAGTTTTCACGTAGTACACCTTAATCCAAAGAACTCCGTTCGTCAAATAAAAGTACCGGTACAGAATCCAAGTATTGAATATTGAGAAAAAAAGGTATATTTTCACTACGTGCTTTTTAGATATACTCAAGATTCAAAGGGCAGACCGGTCAAGACGGCTGTCATTTACACCAAAGAAGAACATTGCATAGACAATACTAAAATAGATTCTGACGCCCTGAAGATTATTACCCAGCTGCGGAGTTTCGGCTTTTCGGCATATCTGGTTGGCGGGGCAGTCCGTGACCTTCTGGTAGGCAATAAACCGAAAGACTTTGATATAGTAACCAATGCAACTCCTTCACGAATCAAGAAGATTTTCCGCAATTCACGCATTATCGGGCGCCGTTTTCGTCTGGTGCATGTCTTTTTCGGCTCTACCATTTATGAAGTAAGCACCTTCCGTTCCATTTCTGACGGAACCGTGGGAAACAATTTCGGAACAATAGAAGAAGACGTACAGCGCCGTGACTTTACCCTCAATGCACTGTATTACGACCCCATCAAGGAACAGGTCATCGACTACGTCGGTGGCGTCCGCGACATCCGTAAAGGGATCATCCGTCCGGTCATTCCGCTGGATACCATTTTTGTTGAAGATCCCGTACGCATGATCCGCGCGGTCAAATATACGGCTACAACCCATTTCAAGATGCCGTATTCCCTGCGCCATAAGATTACCAAGTCTGCGCACCTGCTTTCTCCGGTGTCACCTTCACGGCTTACCGAAGAACTGCTGAAAATCGTCAATTCTTCACATGCCTATGAAATTGTCCGCCTCTGTATGGAAACAGACGTATACATGTACCTGCAGCCGGCTGCAACGGGCATGATGTACTCAAATCCAGATTTCCGTGATTCATACCTGAACCACCTGAAAGAGCTGGATGCCCTGAATGCTTCCGGTGCAGACGTCCGCCTGGGACAGAAACTGTATTACCTGATTTATGATTTCATTGCCTGTCTTACTGACTGGGAAGCAGAATCCGTAAGTTCTGCCACCGGCGACCTGTACACGAAAACCTGGACCCAGTGCCGTAACTTCGTACTGCCCATGAATCCGCAGCGGACTGAACTGGAATATGCCATCAAAGCAGTGCTGAAAGACCTGGGCATTACCATCCGTATCCCGAAAGATGCCGTTGGCGGCAAGCGCAGACGGTTCGGTTTCCGCAAAAAGAGTGAATCTGAAAACTGAGGGAACTGACCGGTAACGGTATCAGGTCATCATGATTTTATCGATGATGATACTGACTTCTTCAATGAGGATACCGGTATATTTTTCGATGTTGTCGATGATGTATTTCTGCAGGTTGTGGATTGTTCCGGTCAACTGAGTGCCAAAGGGGACATCGATGGTGATGACGATGCGGTATCCCTGGGCATCCGTCTTGATGGACATTTTCTTTACCCGGATCTGGCTGTCATGTTCACTGACGCAGTGCAGGACCATCTGGGAAAGGGCTGCTTCTGAAATGGTAACCCGGCCTTTCTGGCTGAACTCCGGACGTACTACTGATTTTTCAAATACTTTTCCGCTTTTTTTGTTCTTGCGGCTCAGGAATACCTGTACTTTGTTGTAGAAAATCTGAGGATAATTCTGCTGGATTTCGATGGCCGGTACCGGAATGACATGTTTGCCTTCAATGCGGCGGGAACGGATAGCCTGATCAATTTCATCCTGCGTAGAAATATCTTCAATGCGGATGATTTTTGAAGGGGCTGGAATCTGCAGACGCATGGCAATTTTATTGACCATTTTTTCTGAAGTTCCCAGAATGAGGATTTTTTTGATGTCCTTTGCTTTTTTCAGCGCACGGGCAATTTCATCACGATGTTCCTTGTCATCAAAAAGGGCAATGCGGACTGCTCCCAGAAAGGTCTTTTCTTTTTTTGCCGAGCGTCCGGCGACAATCTTGTCATCCTGAATGAGAAGTCCATCATCAATTATGGCGTCAATGGCATATTTCTGAGCCAGAAGCTTGGCACGGAAACTTTTTCCCGTACCGCTTTCGCCAACCAGTGCCATGACAGAAACACCCTTTAATTTCCAAACAATATCTTTTACCAGGTTCATACTCAGTCCGTAGTTATATTGTAGGGCTGAAGTGTGAAAAAATCAATTTTCTGGCGGTTTTCTCCATCAAAGTTTGCGGCGATGAACGTCTTGAAGGCCTCTGGAAGGGGAGCCCGGATTTCTTCGGGAATATCAAGACTGGTATCCGGGGGGAAACTGAGGGTCAGGGCATGGAGGAAGAAATCCTGGGATGCTTTGATTGCCGGTCCTCCATAAGCGGTATCACCCAGCAGAGGGTATCCGTGGGCGGCACACTGGCTTCTGATCTGGTGGGTACGGCCGGTGAGGATCCTGATGACGGCAAAGGTTAGGGGATTTCCCTTATGGCTGCCGGTGGCGATGGGGTGTACCATGGTAATCGATTCTTTTCCTTCAGGTCCTGCGCTTTCAGAAACGGATACGGTATGAAATCCTTTAGGAGTATGGTCATCCTGATCTGCTTTTGTGATGAAGTCTGTCCAGGTTTCGTCATGGTCAAGGACACCCGAAAGCAGGGCAACGTAGGTTTTAGTAACTTCATGACTCTGGATCAGTTCCGAAAAGGTACGGGCACCGGTCAGGTTCTGTGAAAAACAGAGTACACCGGTAGTTTTTTTATCCAGACGGTGCAGGGGCCCCGGATTGAATGAAAGGGAATGATCTTCGGGACGGTAACGGGTCCGGATAATGTCATCAAGGGACAACTGTCCTTTCTGCGCTTTCTGCACCGGAATGTCATAGGGCTTGTTGATGACCAGCAGCTGGCTGTTGCGGAAAAGAATCTCAAGTTCCCTTCCATCGTCACCGGGTTCCGTATCCTTTCTGCTGCCATCGGGATGAACGAGGAACTCTGCTACGGATATGACATCATGTTCCTGAATCCGGTAATTCTGGGCTGTTTTCTTGTCATTGATACGGATCAGACCTTTCCGGATTGCCTTGTACAGTTCTCCTAATTCCGTGTCCGGAAGGAATGTGCGGAGTACCCGGTCAAGCCGTCTGTCCCGGTCGTTGGGACCTGTTTCATATTGCAAAAATCGCATAATCCCTATACTATTTTTAGTATCATGTCCGGTCAAGCAAGTTTCGATATTCATGAACTGTTAACTAATCCAGTATTTCTCTCGCTCGTTTTCAGCTGGTTTTCGGCACAGTTCATCAAGACATTAATCAGTCTTCTGACCGGTAAAATCCATTCCATCAGTGAACTGTTCAACAGCCTGATCTGGCGTACCGGCGGCATGCCGTCCAGCCATTCTGCCCTGGTGGTGTCACTGGCAACCTCAGTCGGGTACCGGAATGGGTTCAATTCTGACATCTTTCTGCTGGCACTGGCGTTTGCCATGGTAACGGTGCGTGATGCCCTTGGTGTCCGCCGCTCTACCGGTATTCAGGCCCATGCCATCAACGAAATCGGTGAAAAACTGGCATTAAAGAATCTGTTGGATTTCAGTAGAATTAAAGAAGTACACGGGCATAAGCCTTTTGAAGTGATTATGGGATGTTTCCTCGGGTTATGTATCGGGGTAGCTTTCTCAGCACTTTGATAAACAGTGAATTACTGAATGATGAATACCGCCTCTAAAGCCGCACTTTCGTTCTTCTCCGCATGCTGTCTGCTGGCAGCCGCCTGTGCGTTACGCGTTGTTCCTTCTGCCCGCATCTGGTCAGGGTATCAGGTGGTATTTTTCCCCAACAGCCAGGATCTTTCTTTTCTGAATGAATCGTCAATAGGGGATCTGTTCCCCGGACTTGTATCAGATGAAACCTCCTGTCGCAGTGACGCCGTTACGCCTCCTGATTTTACGGTGGCAGAGTCTGTGTATCACGGCATGTATATTCCGGTTATGGACCCTTTTAACCGCGACGGATATACCTCTGATACCATCCGCAGCTTCTTTTTTTCTGACCGTGAGGGCAATTACCGTCTGGTGTACGTGCCTGATGCCCATTTCCGGTCCTTCTGTTCCCTGCTTGATTCAAAAAAAATACCCTATGGAACGGACAGCACGGTAAAAGTGCCCTATGGCGGTGCACTGACGGTGCTGGTTCTTGCGCTGGTGCTGGTCATTCTGGTACGCGTACGCTGGCAGCGTCTGATCATGCTGGTGCCGGTCTGTACCATGGCATTCCTGGCACCCTGGTATGCCGTCAGCTGTACGGCATGTACGGTGCTGGCACTTGTTCCATTCATCAACCGGTACTGGAACCGGGTGCAGGGGGGCAGACTGTTCATCAGGAATCCCCTGTGCATCGTGTTTCTGGTACTGCTTGCCGGCCTTCTGGTACTGACGCCACCCCGGCCGCTGCTGGTATCCCTGCTGTGTCTTTCTTCATCTGCCTGTTTTGGTTTTGCCGTGCGGATGCAGGAGCAGTGGGCTGCCGGTACCCGGCATTTTTCCTTTACGCCCATTATCTCAGGCCGGTTTGTGACCGTTGATGAACGGCAGAAAGGTGGTGCTGCAGTTCTGTACAGCCTTTCCGTACTGGTATTGCTCAGCCTGTCGCTGTTTTCTACGGTGGGCGGCAGTCTGTCTGACCGGCAAGACTTGAGTCTGCCGGGACCTAACCGGTATACTGATTCCATTACGTCTGTTGATGGCTGGAATGCATTTGCTGACGGCCAGGATGAGGTGCGGTACCCTGATATTACTGATTTCGTTGCAGAATTGTGGCAGCGTCAGTCCTATGGATTCCGCCGGATTTCACAGCGTAATGACCTGTTTCCGCAAAAAGGAAGCGCCGTAACGGTATCCCACTTTGTTGAAGATGCTGACGGCGTACATGTAATACAAAAAGATGTTCTTGTGTTTGATGATACGTATCTGAACCGGAGTATGGAATGGCTGCGTGAACATGATTCAGTGGCTGCATTCCTGCTGCAGGGAAATGCTACGGCATCAACAACGTACACTACTACAGGAGCATTTACCGTTACAGCTGCAGATTATGCAGGAATACTTGCCTGTATTACTGTGGCAGCTGGTCTGTGCATGGTGCTGGTTATCAGACGTGCCAGACAGAGGAGCTCTGAAAAATGACCGATGTTCATGCACTGCATATACCGGTGCCGGGTGTTACTGCCATAACGGATGCCTGGATACCTCATACTGTTCATATTCCCCTGTATTGCCGCGAGTCTGACGGCCTTACGTTTCCTGAGCCGGGCACCGTGGTGCAGGAAGGCCAGGTATTGAAGGCCGCTGAAAACGGTCATCCTGCCGTTATGTCTTCGGTACCGGGGGTGATTACCGGATACCAGGAATTTCCCCTGTATGACGGGGGCAGAAGTCTGTATGCCATCATCAGGACTGAAGGTGCCTTTACCTATTTTGGCCGGGGACGCACGAAAAAGACCGTTGAAACGTTAACGGCCCTTGAGTTAAGCGGTATCCTCAATACCCACGGCGTATACAACACCTTTGACCACTCGGTTCCCTTTGCGGATCAGGTACGGCCGTTCCAGCGGCAGATCCAGATTGATGAAGAAGATTCCCACGGAAAATCCGTAACGGTTCTGGCCGTGCGGCTTTTTGACGAAGATCCGGTCAGTATTGCCGGTTCGGTGTTTTCAGAACACTATTTCGACCTGATTTCCGAAGGTATCAGGATTGTAACTGAAGTAATCCACGCTTCGTATGTGTATATATTCTATCCGGCCGGCAGTGCCTTTTTTGAGGAAGGCCACACTATTGACGGTATGACGGCAAACCTGCAGTTCCTGCCGGTTTCCCTTGATACGTATCCCTGCGGCCGTGAACGGGACCTTCGGAAACAGCTGAAAAAGGCTGGTTTTTCCCATGCTGATGACCATATCCTCTTTACGGACGGCCGTACCATGTACGCAACGGCCCTTGCTGCCGTGTATGACCAGCCGGTACTTGAAACGCTGGTGCAGATCAGTGGTTCAGCCCTCAGTAAAGACCGGCTCTTTAAGGTGCGGAACGGAACTCCCATTGGAGAACTGGCTGCCCAGTGTGGCGGCTTAAAGCATCTGCCGCAGAAGATTATCGTCAACGGGCTGGTCCGCGGGTATGCGGTGGCTGATCCCCAGGTGCCGGTTACGCCACAGGTTGTCTGTGTTACGATTCCGGCAAAATCAGATATACCGGATCAGCGGGAACTTAACTGTATCCGCTGCGGACGGTGCCATCGTTCCTGCGCAGCCGGTATTCATCCTGATAAAATGCTCTTTTTCTACAGCCGGCATCAGAAAATGCCGGAACGTCTTGAAAAACTGATCTGGCAGTGCAATGACTGCCGGGAGTGCAATACGGCCTGTCCGGCCCGGCTCCCGCTGGCCCAGACCATCATGCTGTTACGGGAGGAACTCTCTCATGAATAAAGCCATTAAAAAAGTTTCGCTGGCTCCTTACTGCTATTCAATACCTTCAGTGCATGAAACTGCCCGGTTAACCTGTTTCCTGCTGCTTCCCCAGGTGCTGATGCTGGTGCTGACTGCCAGTTACCGGTCTCTGGCTGTTCTGGGGGTAGCACTGCTTGCCGGTCATGCGGCTCAGCTCAGCGACACCTTCTTCAGAAAACAGAAATATGTGTTCTCCTGGGATGCCGTTCTGCAGGCGCTGCTGATCGGACTGTTCATTCCATCCGGATACCCGCTGTGGTGGCTGTTCCTGATTGTGCTGTGCAGTCTCCTGGTATGTAAGTATACCTTTGGCGGCTTTGCACAGTCCTGGGCAAATCCGGCTGCCTTTACCCTGATCATGCTGTACCTGTTTGGTTCCCAGTGTTTCCCCGGCTTTATTGCCGACATTGAACACCTGCAGAGCCCCAATGCAGTTCCGCTGCTGGTTCGTGACGGACTGATTCCCCTGAACCGGTTTGATTCGGTAGTGACTGGTTTCCTTAACGAAAAACTGCTGGTAAAAGCAGGAATTACCGTACCTGACGGTTATGTTTCACTCATGCTTGATGCGGGCGGTCCCATTCCTGCATTCCGCTTTAACCTGCTGACCCTTATTGCCAGCATTGTGCTGTTTTCTTCAAATATGATAGAACCGCTGATACCTACCGTATATCTGCTTGGCTATGGTGCCCTGGTCCGCTATTTCGGTCTGTATCC
The DNA here is from genome assembly GCA_024413635.1 of Treponemataceae bacterium. Taxonomy (GTDB): domain Bacteria; phylum Spirochaetota; class Spirochaetia; order Treponematales; family Treponemataceae; genus Treponema_I. Next base: position 66,841 of record JAKSTT010000001.1, read on the forward strand.
CTACGGTGGCCTTCTGAATCAGGGTGACATCCTGCTGGCTCTCTTTTCCAGCGGTACCCTGATTACGGCGTTTTTCCTGCTGCCCTGGGGAGGAACGGTACCCATGAGTATTCCCGGAAAGTTCCTGTTTGCCCTGTTTGCCGCCATTATGGCCGCTGTGGTAAACGGCTTTGGTACCTCTCCCATCGGGTCCATGTTTGTCATCCTTGCTGCCAATGTGTTCTCTCCGGCCATTCAGTGCATTGAAGACGCTTTGTACTACGGCATGCTTGATAAAAGGAGGGCTTCATGACAAAAGAAGATAAACAGATTATCCACCGGTACGGCAGTTTCAGCCTGATTCTTCTGGTCATGTTTTTCTCACTGTTCATCTTTGTAAAGCTTGACCGTTCAGTGTGGAACCGTGGCCTGGAAACAGTAGTAAACCAGGTGCTTGCGGCAAATGACAATACCGGGGACCTGACGGTGCTTGGAACTGTTCCGTTTCCCAGCACCATGGCATCTTCGGCAGCCATGTATCTGGTAGGAAAAAATACTGTAGTAGAGGGCTATGCCATTATTGTCCGGATGACGGGACCTTCTGGTCCGGTAAGCGGCGTATTTTATACTAAAAATTCCCAGCAGCCTCCTGTTTTCCTGGGGACTGCTGATACCTTCAGCCGTACTGGAAACCGCAGGATCAACCGGATTGTTACCTGCAATAACCTGCAGCTGACTACGGCCCAGATTTCCTTCTGGTCGGATAAAGCTGCTGCCCTGTTTCGGGAGGTTCTTGAATGAAAAACTATCACTATCCCTTCCTGTTTATCGGCGCACTGCTTTCACTGCTGGTTCCCTGTCCGGCACGGTTTGGATATGTACTGCTGGTTGTCATGGCTGCAGATCTGCTTATGATTCTGGGTACCGGCATGCGTATTGCCGTTGACAGCCTGCATCTGAATGAACTGGGCTCCATTATGATGCTGGTGTTCCTGGTATTTACCACAATCCTCATTAAACAGTTTATTATTCTGTACTCACCGGTTATTGCCATGACCCTCAGTTTTGTCCTGTACCTGGTGCCAGTATCTGCAATCATCATTGGCCGCACGGTTGCCAGCGAACAGATGCAGTGGAAGGCATACTGTATTTCCAACCTGCAGGTTCTTGGCGTTTTTACCGGTACCTGTCTTGCCTTTGGCTTTGTACGGGAACTGATTGCGTACGAAAGCATTTCACTGCCAGCCCACAGCGGATTATGGATCATTCCGGTGAATATGCATGGCCTCATCAAGGCTACTGCCTTCTGGGGGTCCATCCCCGGTGCCTTTATCCTGCTGTCCCTTATCCTGGCGTTCATGTCACTGGTTCAGCGGCGGTTCAACATTATCAGGAGTAAAGACTGATGGCATTACGTTCTCTGTATTTTTACATGCTGTTTACCTCTGCCGTCTTCATGTACGGCATCGGCATCCGCAAGGTTGTTGTCGTATCAAATAACATTACCCATTACCTGGCGTGGTTTTCCAGAACACTGGTAACAACCATGAGTATCATTTGTGCCGTATGGTTTATTGCTACAACTTTTCTCAGTCCCTATGGCCTGATGGAACTGTTTCCTTTTTTTGCCGTCATCGTCTGTGTACTGATCAGCCAGCTGACCTATGAGTTGTGGAACCTGCTTTCAAAACTGGATACCCCGGAATTTGCACTGACATTCTGCACGGTTATTCTTGCCGTAGGTGAGGGGACATCCTTCATCGATTCCCTGGCCATCGGTCTTTCCAGTATTCTTGCCTTTTACCTGGGAGCACCGCTTCTGTACACGTTCAGATGGCGCATGCAGTACAGCGATTCCAATATCGTATTCCGCGGCGGGGCCCTGGTGTTTTTCAGTATCGCCGTAATGCTTATCGTACTCTTCGGCATCAATATTTCATGGCTTAATTTCGGGGCATTCTGATGGTTTTTTCTGTTATCCTCTGTATCTGCATTCTGATTATTTTTGTCGGCGTCCTCTTTTTCATGGAAACTGAGGGGGGCTGGAATTTTACTGCCGTGTTCTCCAGTGATGAAATTGATGACCGCAATGAACAGCCTGCCGGGCCGAAAGTAGAAAAAGGTTCATCAATTGCAGTGGTTGCTGTGGCAGACGGTGAAACAAAAGCTGATGCAGTGTATCAGAATATGCTGGACTGTCATGTGCTGACCAGAGCCTATGAAATAACTCCCTACGGAGGTGCCGTTCAGTGCTGTGGATACGGCAGCTGTGTTTCGGTGTGTCCCCAGAACGCCATTTCGCTGGTAAAGGGAACTGCCGTTATCGGTGAAACCTGTAATGGCTGTGGCCGTTGTGTCGATAATTGTCCGCTCCATCTTATATCTTTGCAGAAACCTGAACAGGAATCTGCAAAAAAACTGAGTTTCTGGTTTAAATTTTGGAAATTCTGGTTTACCATTTTAAGACGCGACCAAGCTGACGGTTCTAAAGCATTATGGGAATAGTACATATATGCCAGGTTGTTTCATTTGAAATACCTGGGCTTTTTACTGCTGCTAAAGCAGAAGAGTATTATAAAAAAGTAATTAAAGATTCTCTTGCCTATATCTGTGCGCATCCCCAGTATGTGGTTTCTTTGTGCTTTACCGGCGATTTGCTGAGCTGGCTGGAGCAGTTCCATCAGGAAGTGTTTCTGGTTCTTTCAGAGCTTTCCCAAAATCATCAGATAGAATGTATTTCTTCCGGATATACCAATCCGCTGTTTCCGCTGCTGCTGCCCGTTGACCGCTCCGGTCAGATTGACAAGCAGACCACGCTGCTCAGGAAAATTACCGGCAAGCGTTCCCGCGGCTTAAAAATGGCCTGCGACTGCTGGGAACAGTCTTTGATCCCCAGTTTTAAGACTGCCGGTGTTGAATATGTACTCCTGAAAAATGACCTTTTCATCAAGAATTTCCAGAAACAGCTGGATGGCTTCCGGCCGCATCTGGTTGAAGAGTGCGGTAAGTCACTGATTCTTGTTCCGTATACGACTATGGCTGATATTGGCGACTGGCTGCAGAGTTCCTACAGCCAGCTGACTGCACAGCCCTATGATACCCTGTTTTCCCAGCTGTTGAGTGGAGAACAGTTTATCCGGAACGTAAAGGACGGTATCTGTGACCGGCTGTTTGACTGGTGTGCCGGTCAGCCCCAGGCAGATTTGAATACGCCGGCTGTTGTTACCCGCCTTACCTCAGGTTTTATCAAAACGTATGTACCGCCTGTGTGGAACGGCAATGCCCGCCACGTACGGGAAGTAATCAACACGAATACCAGCATCCGGCAGCTGTACGCCCGCATGATTCAGTTAAGCGGAGAAGTAAATCAGTTCCGCGGTGATAAGACACGGAAAAATGCTGCCCGCGAAGAGCTGTGGAAAGCCCAGAATTATCAGATGTACTGCGGTATTGAAGGGGATGAACTGGAACAGTTTGCCCAGCAGCAGGCTGCATACCGGCATATTCTGGCCGCCGAAAAAATCATGGGAGATCTTTCAGGAACTCCTGCCACCAGCATTACCAGTTTTGACTTTGATTTTGACGGGCTTGATGAGTATGCCTGCCACTTTACCGAATACAATGCCTATATCCGGCTGCAGGGCGCATCTCTTTTTGAACTGGATTCCCGCAACAGCTGTCAGATGTATACCCTGTGCAGCAGTCCTGGAGAATCGCTGCCCCAGCGGACCGTGTTCAACGACTTCCTGCTGGATGATGAAAGCTTTTCTGCTTTCCAGAACTGCAATTATCCCTATACCCGGACCTCCCATGACATTCATTTTGAGGTTGCTTCTTTCCAGCGCTCAAAACGTGAAATCGTTTTTCTGGGGAAGGGGCGTTTCGGTAAGAAAAAATTGCCCTACAGCTTAAAGAAACGGTATGTATTCTCTGATAACGGGGTACAGGTTACCTATATCCTGAAAAATGAATCCCAGTCTACGCTGAAGGGCCACTTCCTGGTAGAAAATACCCTGGCAGTCCCGTACCGTGAAACTGATAAACGGGAAATTGCCGTAGTTTCCAATGATGTGATGGTAAAGCCGGTAACCGGACAGGTATTCTGGAAGAACCGCGATGTGTCTACGGTACAGATTACGGATACCGTAACGGAAACGTCCTTTATCCTGGAAACCAATGAAAACGCCAGCCTGCAGATTCAGCCTCTGTTCTTTGAAAAAGAATGTGTTGCGTCAACCTGCGGATTTTTCTGGGATTTTGACTTACCCGGCCAGTATGAAACGGAAAAGACCCTGTTCCTGACCATCAGGACCCCCACAAAAGCCAGTCTGGGGAAAAAACGGGGACGCAGGAAAACGTCCTAGGCTTGCCGAAAGAACCGTAAGTCTTTAGAATAGTTGCCAAACTATTTATAGGACTTGCTATGAACAGAAGATTAATTACCTCTGCATTACCGTATGTAAATAACGTTCCACACCTGGGAAACTGTATCCAGGTTCTTTCTGCTGACGTTTTTGCCCGTTTCTGCCGCAGCCGCGGTTACGATACTCTGTACGTGTGTGGTACTGATGAATACGGTACTGCAACTGAAACCCGTGCCCTTGAAGAAAAGAAAAAGCCACGTGAACTGTGTGACTACTATCACGCAATCCATAAGGATATCTATGACTGGTTCGGCATCAACTTTGACTACTTTGGCCGCACCTCAACTCCACAGCAGACTGAAATTGTTCAGGCAATGTTCAATGACCTGGACAGCCGTGGATTCATCAAGGAAAACACCATTGAACAGCTGTACTGCCCCCACTGCGAACGCTTCCTGGCAGACCGCTACGTTCTGGGAACCTGTCCGAAATGCGGTTCAACCGATGCCCGCGGTGATCAGTGTGATGCCTGCGGTACCCTGCTGGAACCAACTGAACTGAAAGAACCAAAATGTTCTACCTGTGGTTCAACTCCTGAACTGCGTTCTACCAAACACCTGTACATTGACCTGCCGAAAATCCAGGCTGAATATGCTCCATGGATGAAAGAAGCTTCTGAAAGAGGCCGCTGGGCTAAAAATGCCGTACAGATGACCGAAGCATGGATCCGTGACGGGCTCCATGAACGTGCCATTACCCGTGACCTGAAGTGGGGTATTCCGGTACCAAAAGAAGGCTTTGAAGACAAAGTATTCTATGTTTGGTTCGATGCTCCTATCGGATACATTTCAATTACCAAAGCTCTGGCTGATAAACTGGCCAAAATGGAATCTCCTGAAGCCTTTGACTGGAAGACCTGGTGGCTGCCGGCTGAAAGCTCAGAAGAAAAAGCAAAGATTCCTGTTGATCTGTTCCAGTTCATCGGAAAAGACAACATTCCGTTCCATACCGTAATTTTCCCGTCAACCCTTATCGGTTCCGGAAAAGAATGGACCAAACTGTACCACATGAGTTCCAGTGAATACCTGAACTACGAAAGCGGTAAGTTCTCAAAATCACGCGGTATCGGCGTATTCGGTACTGACGCCCGCGAATCAGGCATTCCTGCTGATATGTGGCGTTTCTACATCTTCTATAACCGTCCAGAAAAATCAGACTTCCAGTTCATGTGGAAAGATTTCCAGGAAAAGGTAAACAGTGAACTGGTTGGTAACCTGTGTAACCTGGTTAACCGTACTACCACCTTCGTGTCAAAATACTTTGACGGTGTTATTCCGGAAGGAACTCCAAACGAAGCTCTGTGGGCAGAAATCAAGGAACACGAAGCAAAAGTTACAGAATTCCTGGAATGGTCAGACCTGAAAGACGCCTTCCACGAAATCTTTGCCATTTCTTCCATCGCAAACAAGGCATTCCAGGACGGTGCGCCATGGAAAGCATTCCCCAAAGAAGGCGAACCTGATCCTGCTGCTAAAGCTGCTGCCGGCGCACTGCTCCGTGACCTGTGTTACGTAATCAAAGACCTGATGATTATGGTTCATCCATACATGCCGCACTACGCAGAACGCGTTCTGGAATTCTTCGGAAAAACCGGTGTTACCGGAAAAATCGGCAAACCGAACGAAGAAGGATTCCTTGACTGGAACAACCTGGCTGTTACCACCGGTCTTGATAAAGTGTACAAGACTGAAATCATCTTTACTCCTATCGATACCAAGCGTATTGATGCATACCGCGAACGCTACAGTGGTTCTCAGAAAGACCGCAAGGCTGCAGAAGGAAAAGGTGAGGCTAAAGCTGATAAGGCTGATAAAAAACAGCAGAACCAGCCGAAACAGAAACCTGCCAAGAAAGAACCGGAACCACGTCCTGTTCTTACTGCAGAAGAGCAGATTGCCTGCTTCAATGCAAAGGTTGCCCTGAAAGTTGCCAAAGTTGTTTCAATCGAACGCAACCCTGATTCAGATAAACTGTATGTTGAACACCTTGATGACGGTACCGGAACTGACCGCGTAATCCAGTCTGGTCTTGTTCCATACCTGAAGGAAGACGAAATTCTTGGTCAGCACGTAATCATTGCTGACAACCTGAAACCACGCAAAATGCGCGGTATTGAAAGCCGTGGTATGCTGCTGGCTGCAGATTATACCGACGCTGACGGTAAAGAATGCGTTGAACTGCTGACTGCTCCCTGGGCAGCTCCCGGTACTCCCGTTGTTATCGAAGGTACTGATCCGGCATTTGCAAAAGAAGCAGAAATTGATGCTGATACCTTCTTTGACGTAACCATTGCTGTTACTGAAAAGAAAGTGAATATCCATGGCAAAGGCCTTGTTGCAGACGGTAAAGCCATTACCACAGAAAAAACTGTGAACGGTGAAGCTCACTGATGAGTACCCTTACCGTAACGGTAACCCCGGCAGATAACCCCGCCGGGGTTTATCATTTTTTACAGACTTCATTCTGGGCTCAGTTCAAGGCTGCCCACGGCTGGAAAGCATACCGGTTCAACTGGCAGGCAGCGGCTGCAGACGGTTCCGCTTTTACTGGCTCGGTTTCCCTGATGGTCCGCCAGTTTGCCCGGCTTTTTTCCATTGCGTACATTCCTTTGGGACTGGAACTGCCGGAAAACGCTCCTTTTACGGTGTTTGATGCAGGCTATCAGGAACTGCTGGCATCTTTTGCATCCAGTGTACGGCAGTATCTGCCAAAGAACCTGTTCTGCATCCGCATGGACCCGCCGGTGGAGTTTACGGAACTTGACGCAAAAGCTCATTGGCTTGGCTCACTGAAAAAGCCGCTCAAAAAGTCTCCTACAGACATTCAGCCGCCTGATACGGTGCTTCTTGATATCCGTCCGGAACCAGAAGCCTTACTTGCTGCCATGAAGCCTAAATGGCGGTATAACGTAAAGCTGGCAGAGAAAAAAGGCGTAGTGGTAGAAAAATGTGGTGCTGAAGCCATTGACAACTTTTACGGCCTGTTTGAAGAAACTGCCAGCCGCGACGGTATCGCCGTGCACGCAAAAAGTTACTACAAGGATATTCTGGAGCGGGGAGCTGCCGCTGAAAAGGCAGGGGAGCCGGTAAAGGTAACCCTGTATCTGGCAAAATATGAAGAAAAACCCATTGCCGGGATTATCACCCTGTTTACCAGAACAGAGTCGGTATACCTGTACGGAGCCTCTTCCAACCAGCACCGGAACGTGATGCCGGCATATCTTCTGCAGTGGACAGCCATTCAGGATGCAAAGGCCTTTGGTGCCCAGGTGTACGATTTTTACGGCTGCCCGCCCACTGATGACGAGCATCACCCTATGCACGGCCTTTTCCGCTTTAAGAACGGCTTTGGTGGCACGCTGACCCACCGGGCAGGGTCAATTGACTATCCGGTTAAGAAAGTGGTGTACAGCCTGTATATTACCGCCGAAAAGTTCCGCGCCTTCTGGTTCAAGAAAGTGAAGAAACTGTTCAAAAAATAACCGGATTCCGGC
>JAKSTT010000010.1 GCA_024413635.1 Treponemataceae bacterium
GGTAAAGACGCGGAATGATTCTCCAAGACGCTGATGATGAATGGTTGTCGCATCAAAGTGTACGGTATGGAATGAGAACTGCATGATGGGACCGGCACCAAAGGCACAGAGTAAAGTTCCGATACCGACAGGTCCTCCTAAGAGCCAGCCGATGAACGTAGCCATACTGAGAAGCGCAATACTGATGGCCCCAATGGGAAGTTTTTTCAGCCTGCGTGAAAGTCCTACCAGAAGCGTATCGCGGGGGCCACAGCCCAGAGCTGCAACCATATAGGTATACTGGGTATAGCCGATGATGAACAGTCCGATGATAATCATGATGATACTGCCGGCAATTGTTTTTGGTACCGGAACTATATTGATGTAGTTGAAAAAATCTACGGCTTTCCCTACGACCACGGCATCAATGAACATGGCAAGGCCGATGGGTTCTTTCATAAGGATATCAATAACCAGAATGGTTACGGAAACGATAATTGAAGCTGTTCCGTACAGAATACCCGTGGTGTGTGCAATACCCAGATTCAGGACATCCCAGGGGGCGGCTCCGATATTGGCATGAATGGTCAGATATACGCCAAGCCCATTGATAAAAAGTGAAACTGCAGCAAGCAGCATATGTAAAAGGATTGATTTCCTGGTAGTGTTCAGCATGAATTTTCCTTATACGGGCAAGTATACTGAATTGACACAGTAATTAAAACTGGAATGACACAGAAATCGTAAAACCGCCTGAAAGATAATCGGTAGCAGTCATGTTATCAGACATCGGATCATTTTTCATGTTAATGGGAACTGGAAACAGTTTTGATGCTGAAACTGATCCGAACTGATGCCGGTAAAGGATTTCCGGCCGTAAAATGAATAATCCGGTATGTGTAATTGTACTGGTTGTGGTTCGGGAGTCTCCATAGGAACCATCAAAAATCAGACTGTTTTTGTAAATCCACCAGCGAAGAATGTCAGAAGTTTCATTAAGACAGTAAAGCCCTGAAATAAGACAGGATATGCTGAAACTACCGGCGGTCAATCGGGGTTTACAAGATGCACCGATGAAACTGAAACTGGAAGTACCATCAAGTGTGTACGTTTTATATGGAAATAGTGAATATCCCTGGTTTTCTGCCGTTAATCTTGCGGTGTAGTCAGCAGTTCCCCAAAGGTAAAAACAAGACACTGCATGGTAGGAAAATCCCGCTGTGTTCAGTTTTGCATTTCCGTTCCCCAGATTCTGGTTGCTGAATGATTTTTCAGCAACGTTTTTCATTTTTCCTTCACCTGTGGAACTGCTGAAAAACATGGTGATGTCAAATGCTGATACATACCCGCCCAAGATATCAAATCTGGTTATGGCTGGAGATCCGAAGAAATACTGCATGTTCCCGTTCTCAGAATTCAAACTTGCGATGTGGTAAAGAAAACCTGCTGAAACGGGAACTGATTCGATAGATGTTGAAAAAGCAGATGAAAACGTAAGACTTGGAATAAAGACATCTTCCACCGAAAATGTTTTGATTCCAAGTCTGTCTGACGCAAGAATGCAGCTGCCAACTGTACAGCTGAGCGGTCCCAGTGTAATGGTAAGGGTCTCACTTCCCTGCGTCACTACCCCGCTGACTGCACTATTTTCCTGCCACAGAGAGGTCACACTACCCTGAATTTTCTGGGCAGCTATGACCTGGGTCAGAGAACAGACAGTCAGCAGAATCAACAGCTTTTTAGGCATCAATCCTGCTCTGCGGTTTCCGGATACGGAATTTCATCCAGTTTACTCCACTGGGTACTCCAGAAACTGGTAATCCATTCATTTGAAACATGAACGAATGACAAAAGACTGTAGTCATCATTTTCTGTAACAGAGGAAAGACTGAAGATGTCGCTCAGCATCTGTACGTTTTCTTTAATACCGTATCCCAGTATATAATCATACAGATATGGATTGTTCGGTTTTTCCAGGAATTTTGACATCTGAGCTTCAATTGCTGCTTTTACTGCAGCTTCATCAGAACTGTCAACATTTTCCAGAAGAATCGTTTTGCAGTAACCACTGCTTGATGATTCACTGGTACGCTCAATGCAAACTACTTCTGCAACCGTATACAGTTTCAGACTGCCATCATCATTACGGTCAAGGAAGTCATAGAATCTGCTGGGACTGAACAGTTTTCCTACATTAACCGTCAGTATTTCATCTTTGTGGATAACATTTCCACCACTGTAGTATGTGTCGGTATATGGAATTTTAACAGAACCATCGTTCTCAATGGCATCAATAATCTGACTGCACAGTTCTACGTACATGGCTCCCATCTGGGAGATGGTTTCCTTGACTGCATCCGGGATATACGTTATTTCATCATCCATAAGATAGTCATAGGATGCAAGAATGCCGGTAAGCCCGCTGGTAATGGATTTTTTAGACTGGTTCAGCAGGTAGGTTTTACGGGTTTTTAAGGTATTTTCGGTAAACAGATTGCAGACAGCTTCTATCTCAGACATGGAAAGCTGACCACCGTTAACCAGTTGGGCATCCAGCAGCAGCTGCTTCAGGTTGTTCATGTTGAAAGACCAGTCATAGGATGCAAAGAACTGGAAAACACCTTTCAGGACGTCCATGGCAGAGAAAATCACGCGGAGTTCGGCACCACCGACTACCAGCGGTTCATCACCAAAGAACGGTGTCAGACCTAACACAGAAAGAGCTTCTGCATCAAACTGCACGGATTTGTCTTCAATACCCTCAGCAATTTCCTTAATTGCCTCATAGTCGGTATCCAGCAGGTCAACAAATTCATCAATAATCTGGTTAAAACCATTGGCATTGCCGTCAATGGCTGCTGCAGCCAGCAGATATGTCCAGGACATCATTGACTGGTAGACGGTGCCGCCTTCTGTAATAAGAGTATTTTTATAGGCAGCACTGTTGGTCATCCATGCCGGAGCCTTAATGGCAGGCATTGGTGTGGTTCCGCTGAAGAATGACTTTATGCCGTTAGAAGTATATCCATAGCCGACAACGTTTTCTTTCAGGAATGCACCGGAAAAAGTCCGTCCCAGATAGGTATAATCTTCTGAATCATTAAGATCTCCCTTAATCCAGACCGGGACGCCGTTACTTTCAGGAACTGAATTTACCCAATACAGATAGGGCCCATTGGGATCCGGTACTACATCGGTAAGATCTTTTATACGGTTTTCAGAAAGATGGAAGGTATTGGTATAGTCCCAGGTTCCAACCCAAATGTTCTGCTGCGGAATATATACCAGGATGTTTCCGTTGTAATCACCTTCAGACTCATATACGGGAGTTCCGCTGACACGGATAGTACCGGTAAATGGATTGTCGGTATCATAAGAATATACGTCATAATCGCGGTATTCAGTATATGCGGCAATCTGGCTTTCAGAAAGCCATGCCGGATCAAGGAGCGCGTTCATGGTTCCCGGATAATGGTACAGGCCGAAACGGTTTCTGATGATGTTCTGAACGCGTTCTGCGGTACTCAGCTGTGCCAGTTTTGCAATGGCATAATATGCTTTCGTTTCGTTGTTTTTTACTTTGCCGTATGCAGCTTCAATTTTGGCAATACCTTCGTCATAACGGCCATTAGCAAGATCCTCCAGGGCGTTATTCAGGAATTCTTTGTAATCACTGCCGGTTTCATGTACGGTATAGGTTACTGATCCGTCTACCGGGACACCCTGAAATGTGAAGGTAACTGAACGTGATTCTCCTTCTTCAGTAGGTGTTGAAGTTGTAAATCCATCGATTACGGTGTTTGTGTCATTCATCGTAACGACACGGACTGTTCCATTGCTGTAGGTTACACGGGCTTTAAGACCGGTAAAATCAAAATCTGCATACTGTTCATACTCAGTAATGACAGATTTATCCGATTCAAGTTTTGCGCCGGTAACCGTTACCGCTACTTCTTCTACTGTTGCCTTGGCTTCGCCTTCAATTGTTACTGTATCGCTGGTAACGATGGTTGCTGAACCTTCGGCTACGGCGTTGATGGTTATGTCTTCAGTAATGGTAATGACAGCTTCTGCTGCAGCAGCTACGGTAACGGAATCAATTTTTCCACCACCAATGGCTACGGTTTCTACTTCAGCTGCAATTTCAAGACCTGCAACAACGGTAGATTCCTCGCCGGTAATGGTAGCTGAGCCTTCGGTAACAATAAGGTTGTTTTCTACTTTTGCTTCGCCTTGCAGCTTGATTGTTGCAGTTTCGCTGCTTATTACCAGGTCTGCTTTAATTGCGGATGTATCAGAAATGGTAAGAGAAACGGTAGCACTGAACACTGTCAGGTTACTTGATACCGTTGTGGTACCGCTCAGTTCAAGTTTAGCCTTTGCGCTGCTGATGTCAATTTTGCCGATCAGACAGTCTTTCAGTTTGAACTTACCGCAGTCTGAATCAGGAGAACCGGCAGCACGTACGTTACGGCTGGTTTTCTTGCCCATTACGGTAACTTCCTTTACGGTAACGTTTTCAAGAATGACATCTTTACCGGTAACAACCAGAATTGCTTCCGGATCGGTAATATTCTTGATGGTGGTATTATCACGGGTCAGATACAAAGTTCCGATGCCGGTAATACCGGAAAAATCGGTAAGACCACTGTCTGCTTTTTCCTGCAGCGTTGGCTGGGCCGGTACTTTTGGCTGTTCATTTCCGAGCGGCAGACAACCGGTAAACAATAAAACTGTCAGACACAGGCCGAAACAGGCTAAAATAGAGTATTTTTTACTCATTGTTTTTTCATACTCCCATAAGGATAAATTAAGATATTAATTTTTGGGAGATATATTACTGATCTGAAAAAAATTATGCTATACGAAAACCGAAAATATTACACCATTTCCAACATTTTTTTTTATGATTTCAATATCCGGTGTATTGTTTCTGCTATGACGGTGATGTTTATGGGCTTGGAGATATGGGCGTTCATGCCATGCTCTTCCGTTGCTTTTTTGTCGTCCGTAAAAACATTGGCTGTCATGGCAATAATGGGGATTGATGCCCGTTTGGGATTTTCCAGGGCACGGATTGCTTTTGTGGCTTCGTAGCCATCCATGACCGGCATCTGGATATCCATCAGGATAACATCATACTGGTCAGGAGCGGCAATCTGCATTTTTGCTACGGCTATGGAACCGTTGCTGGCGGTATCTACATGGGCACCGGCTTCACTCAGCAGTTCTACGGCAATTTCGCGGTTCATGATGTTGTCTTCAACAAGCAGAATCCGTATACCTTCCAGGCTGGCTGTGGTGTTGTCCTCTTCCCTTTGTGTTTCTGCAGGTGAAAGAATCTGTGACTTTAACAGGTCATGCAATTCAGAAAGATATAACGGTTTGGAACAGAATGTGGTAACGCCAGCTGCTCTGGCTTCTTCCTCAATATCACTCCAGTCATAGGCGGTAAGAATAATGATGGGATTCTCCCCTGCCGTTTCCTTTCTGATTCTCCGGACAACGTCCAGACCGTCCATATCAGGCAGCAGCCAGTCAATAAAGTACAGACCGCATCCAGGCTTTGCTGTCGTTTCTTTTCCGGTACGGAGCCATTCAGGTTTGAAACCAATGGCAGTAAGCATATTGCTGATACTGGCCCCGGTTTTGCTGTCCCCAGTGGCAATAAGGGCATGGGTTCCGGCGTATTCCGGGATGACATAGTCTGGCTTTTGAGCGTCAGCTGACAGTTTCAGGGTAAGCGTAATGGTAAACTCTGAGCCTGCCCCTTTCTGACTTTCTACGGATATGGTGCCACCCATCATTTCTATGATGTTTTTTGAAATGGACATACCAAGGCCGGTGCCCTGAATGCCGCTGACGGTAGAATTCCGTTCCCGTTCAAAGGGTTCAAACAGATGTTCCTTGAATTCCGGGCTCATACCGATACCGGTATCAGAAATGATGAACTGAAAGGTGCCATAACCGTCTGTATTGCAGGGAATCTGTCTGATGGTAAGGCCGATGGTGCCATGAATCGGCGTAAACTTTATGCTGTTGGAAATACAGTTCAGCAATACCTGATTCAGACGCAGCTTATCGCACCAGACTTCTTCATCTGTCAGACCAACGGTGTCAAAATAGAGTTCCTGCTGTTTTTTCCGGATATCGGCATGAACGATATTTTTAATGTCACGGAGAATTTCCGGCAGGGATATGTGTGTTTCTTCAATCTGTACTTTTCCGGATTCAATGCTGCTCATATCAAGCACGTCATTAATCAGTGAAAGCAGATGATTAGATGAAGTATTGATTTTGTTCAGGTAATCAAGGACCTTATCCTGGTTTTCAATATGAGTGGTTGCCAGCTGGGTATACCCGATGATGGCGTTCATTGGTGTTCTGATGTCATGGCTCATGCTGTTCAGGAAGATTGTTTTTGCCTGGTTGGCGTGTTCTGCTGCTGCCAGCGCATCTTCCATGGCCTGTCGCTGACGGTTTTCATACTCAAGAATAACCGTAAGGTTCCGGTATGAAGAGATCAGCTCATTGGTTCCTGTCAACCGCTGGTGGGTACATTCCAGAGTCTGTGGCTGGCCATTATTGATGCACCTGAACGTATAGGTATAGGCCCCTTTCCGGTCTACTTCTTCCACAATATGCTCAATGGTACACTTTTCCCTGATAAGGTTCACATCCTCCTTATGGGATCCGTCAGTAGCCCAGTGTTCAATGAATTCATCGTAGTTATATGGAATACCCTCTTCGTACCCCAGTTTTGGCCAGAGGTCACCGGTGATTTTATGACTGCGTATGGTGCGGTCATCAATATTGATGATAAGGATTATGTCATAGGCATTGCCCAACACTTTTGCTATGGCCTGGGATTTCCGCGCTTCACGGGAAAACTCCGTGATATTGCGGTAGATGCCGCTTGCTTTATCGGTAGGATTTCCTTCCTCGTCATAGATACGACTGAAATACAGTTCATACAGGCCTTCCCTGCCGGATGCATCGCATAATCCGACTATACCGTAGGCTGAACTGGCGCCGTTCATCATTTTTTCATGTAGGCTGATGTATTTTTCACGGTACCGGGGTGCAACAATGGGACTGACTGCAGTTTCATAGGGGACACCGGTCTGTTCGGTGGCAATACCCCAGTTATGGGCATCTGAACTGGTTACCAGAATTGACTGTTTTTTTGTGTCAAATATGAAAACGGTAGAATCAGTGGCGCGGGCAGACATCTGGAACATCTGCAGTACTTGAATGAGTGATGCTTTTTCCAGTTCGGTATCAATCTGCTTTTGAATATCTTTCAGGGTAATGAATACCCGTATAACTGAACCATCTGAAGCAAATTCCGGAGAGAGCGTATAAGATATGGTTGTCTGGGCATTTTTCCCATGGATCAGCGACCGGGCCGAATGAGTTTCCGTTTTTTTCAGCTTGCTCAGATATTCCGTAGACAGATGGGTGCTCAGTGTTGAAATATCATCAGGATGGTTGTTTTTTTCAATAAGAGTATGAGTTTCTTCAAGCGTCAGATGTGGGGGTACCTGGGAGGGATCAATACGGTCGTATAAAATATCAATGGTCTGGTTATGCATGTTGATGACCCAGACGGCGTCGATAAAGGGAGACATACTTTCGAACAATGTGGTGTTGTACTGTATTGATTCACTATCAGCCATACTGTAACTCTACAACTGGTGTTGGTGAAAAGCAAACGATACTGTGCTGACGATAAAAAAGCCCCGGATTTCGTAACGGAAACCCGGGGCTTTTATCAAGAATCGCTTAGGTGTTCAGGTTGCGGCTATTAGTCGCGAACTGCACGTGCCATTGCTTCTTCGTAATCTTTGGTACCAACCCAAACTTCTGATTTGTAAGGATTGATGTGCATTTTCTTAGCACGAACGATGATCATGGTAAGAACGATTACGTTTGCAATAAGAGCTGCCAGAGCAACTACACCCTGAGCAACTGGATTAGCTACAATACCAGATGCTCTGAATGCAACTTCGTCCATTGAAGTCATGGCAAAGGCATTGATTCCCAGTTTGTCAGCGTTGCCGTACAGAGTAGGCAGTACAGCGCATTTTGACTGAATCTGGAACAGTGGGAATACCTGAGCGAACATACACCAGATAGCCAGTGTGTTTGCACGGTTCTGAATCCATCCACCTTTGTTCCAGAATGCTGCAGCAAAAGTAGGAGCCAGAAGCAGAGCAACACCACAGTACCAGGTGTGGGTTGGCAGGTTAGCATAGGTGTACTGGAAGTTCCACAGGTCGTATGCAATGATGAACCAGATGGTCATATCCGGCCACAGCATATCCTGGCGGTTCTTGTCTTTAGACTGGTAGATTCCCCACCATCCGGTCATACACAGGATGTTCAGGATACCGGCAATACCGTTTGCCCAGTTCCACCATCCACCGTACAGCCATACGTTTTCTGATGACTTCCACCAGCGCCAGGTTTCGTCGCCGGCTTTTGCAGCAGCGATAGCACCGTTGATGGCAGATTCGAAGTCAGAACCAACAGCAATAAGAATGTTGATGGCAACGATTACGAATGGGAATGCTTTGAACCATTCTGATTTTCCCAGTTTTCCCCATTTGTACTTCAGCATCATGAAACCGATACAACCACAGTCTGCAGCGTACAGTTTTGCATAATGGAACCAACCGTTCATGTACAGGTAGGTCTGGTTGTTTTTTGCCCATTCAGCACCATTAGCAGCACCGATGGCAACAGCAATAAAGTAAACAGTCAGTGCTGCTGGCAGACATACCAGTACAGCCAGGCCACCAGCCTTTGTTCTGCGTGCAATTTCGTTTGCAAGAACAAGACAAACAAATACTGCAACCCAGCCAAGAAGCTGAGCTCCGGTATTTGCTCCATAAATCTGGAATAACATATATTCACTCCTCTATTTTTTTCTCAAGGCCCGATAAAACCTTGAGCAAAATACTGATTCCTTCAGTTTTCCCGGCTTATCCAGGCATCGGTTTCTTTTGAGAGCCAGGTACACCAGGACTCAAAACCTTCGCCGGTTTTTGCAGAAACCGGGAAGATTTCTGCTTTGGGATTCAGTTCATGAATCCACTGGGAACATTTTTCAATATCAAAGTCAAAGTAGCTCATGACATCAATCTTATTGATGATGACGGCATCACATACTTCAAAAATCAGGGGATACTTTAAGGGCTTGTCACAACCTTCAGGAACAGAAAGGATCATGACGTTCTTCTGGGCACCGGTATCGAACTCTGCCGGACACACCAGGTTTCCGACGTTTTCCAGAACTACCAGGTCCAGGTCCGCAGAATTGAAGCCGTCAAGGCCCTGCTCTGTCATGCAGGCATCAAGATGGCACATGCCGCCGGTATGCAGCTGGATGGCACGGGCTCCGGCTTTGGAAACGGTTTCCGCATCAACATCACTGTCAATGTCTGCTTCCATTACGCCAATGGCATACGAATCCTTTAAACGGCTGATGGTCTGGCACAGGGTGGTAGTTTTACCACTGCCGGGAGACGACATCAGGTTAATGAGCATTGTTTTCTGTTTCTTCAGCTTTTCTTTGAGTACCGCAGCTTCCTGATCATTGTTTTTCAGGATGCTTTCCTTTACTTCCAGTACTTTCCAAAGGTTATCACTCATACATTCTCCAGTATACCATGGGGGTATGCAGCCTGCAAATAAACGGCTGTCCCATCGTAAGAAATTACGTCCGATACTATTAAAGTGATAGTATCGCGTGTCAGGCCAGCAGTGCTTCCAGCTTCTCACGGATGAACAGGGATTTTTCTTTCAGTCCGATTTTTCCGGTTTCCAGAACCAGCACGTTGGGCCGTTTTGGATCCAGTTTGACCGTTCCGCCGCTTTCCTTCATGAGGCGCAGGATCTTGTCAACGCTGATGACGCTGACTTTACTGAACTCAACGGTAACGTGACCCATGCGTTCCTTAATGGTGCTGATTTCCAGCTGCTTGCAGAATACCCGGATTTCGGCCAGGGCCAGCAGGGAATGAACTTCATCAGGCATGGGACCAAAGCGGTCTTCCAGTTCGCTGTATACCCGGTCAAGTTCATTTTTGGTGGAAATACTGGCAATCTTTTTGTAGATTTCCATTTTGGTCTGCGGATTCTTGATGTAGGTATCCGGAATGAAGCCGGAATAATCCAGCTCCATAAGCACTTCATTGGGTGCTTCGTATTTTTCATCAGTAAGCCGTTTTACGGCATCTTCCAGCAGGCGCAGGTACATGTCAAAACCAACGCTGTATACATCACCACTCTGGTCTTTACCCAGCAGGTTTCCGGCTCCACGGATTTCCATATCCTTCATGGCAATCTTGAATCCGCTTCCCAGTTCAGTAAAGTCAGAAATAACCTGCAGGCGTTTCATGGCAACTTCACTCAGTGACTTGTTTTCCGGATAGAACAGGTAGGCATAGGCTTTCTGACCGCTGCGGCCTACCCGTCCCCGTAGCTGGTACAGCTGGCTTACGCCGTACATATCGGCACGGTCAATGATAATGGTGTTAACGTTCGGAATATCGATACCGTTTTCAATAATAGTCGTGGCTACCAGTACATGGAAACCGCCCATCTTGAACCGACGGAAGATATCATCAAGTTCGGTGCTGGTCATTTTACCGTGGGCCGTATCAATCATCATTTCCGGCACCAGTTTTTCCAGCTTCAGGCGGGTTTCTTCAAGGGTTTCAACCCGGTTATGCAGATAGAATACCTGGCCTCCCCGTTCAACTTCACGGCGGATGGCTGCAGCAACCCGGTCATCATTATAGGGATCGATAACGGTTTCAATAGGATGCCGGTTTGATGGCGGCGTGGTCAGAAGACTCATGTCGCGGATCTTCAGCAGTGACATATGGAGCGTACGTGGAATTGGAGTTGCAGACATGGCAAGAGAGTCAATGTTTGTCTTGAATTCCTTGAGCCGTTCCTTATCCTTAACGCCAAAACGCTGTTCCTCGTCAATGATCATGAGTCCCAGGTCCTTGAATTTCACGTCTTTCTGGATAACGCGGTGGGTGCCGACAACAATATCAATTTCTCCCGTGGCCAGTTTTTCCAGTACCTTCTTCTGTTCTGCAGGCGGTACAAAACGGCTCAGCTGGGCAATGCGTACGGGAAAGTTTTCAAAACGGTTCTTACAGCTTTCGTAGTGCTGTTCTGCCAGCAATGTTGTTGGTGCCATAAAGGCTACCTGTTTACCGCCCATAACGGCCTTAAAGGCTGCACGCATGGCCATTTCTGTCTTGCCGTATCCAACGTCACCGCAGACCAGTCGGTCCATGGGGACAGGTTTTTCCATATCGGCCTTGATCTCTGCGGCAACGGTGATCTGGTCGTCAGTTTCTGTATACGGGAAAGCTGCTTCAAACTGCATCTGCCATTCACCGTCTTTAGGGAACGGAAAGCCGCGGGCAGCCTTTCGTTTTGAGTACAGGGCAATAAGCCGTTCTGCCAGTTCTTCAACGCTCTGTTTTACTTTATTCTTGCGGTTTTCCCATGATTTTGATCCGATGCGGTCAAGACGCGGTGCATCTCCTTCATTACCGATATACCGCTGTACCAGGTTAACCTGCTCAATGGGAATGAAAACCACTTCTTCGTCAGCGTATTCCAGCTTGATGTAGTCACGTTCATTGCCCAGTGCCTTAACACGCTCAATACCCTTGAAACGTCCGATACCGTGGCTGACGTGTACCACGTAATCGCCGGGATTCAGTTCAACAAAGGTATCGATGACGGCGGATTTTGCATGTTTAACGCTGTGGGGCGTATGCTTTCTGCGGCCGAAAATTTCGTTTTCCTGGATAACCAGAATCTTCAGTTCCGGAATACCAAAGCCGGCTGAAAGTGGCAGAGGCAGGACCGTAACATCATATTCTTTCAGGATTTCCTTGACGCGGAGTGCCTGGTTTTCACTTTCGGCATACACGTATACGGACCAGTGGTCTTCCTGCAGGCCTTTCAGGGTGTCTTTCAGGTAGTTCAGGTTGCCGAAGTAACTGTGGGGAGAATCAATATCAAGTTTCAGACGGGTTTCTGAACTGTAGCTGGCTGCCTCATTGGTATGGATGGTACGCAGGAGGATCCGGTTCATGTGCTGGTCTTTCATGCTGTTGAACGGCATGAGCACGGTCTGTGGTGCCGGCACGGGACGTTCCATCCGTTCCTTGCGGTACAGACCCAGATATTCACGTTCAAAAGATTCCTGCGCGTTATCCAGGCGGTCATAGTCCATGAAGACAACGGGCGTTACCGGGTCAACGTATTCCAGGACGGTATACTGCCGGTCAAAGGCCAGGGAGTAAAACAACTCTTCACCTTCACTTTCCCGGTTTACCATGAGCTCGGTAATCAAGGTTTCGCATTTTGCCGTAAAGCCGGCTTCGTCAGCTACGGAGCGCTGTCCCGTTTCGTCCTGTCCCACAACCGGCTTGAAAATGGGAGCGCATTTAGCTTCCAGTGTATGTACCAGGTCATCGGTCCACATGACTTCTTTCATGGGGTACAGGACCAGACTGGTCAGTTCGCTGACGGTGGACTGGGTTTCTACATCAAAAGTCTTTATCTGGTCAATGGTGTCAAAATCAAAGACAATGCGGTGGGCATATTCTTCACCGGGCATGAACACATCAAGAACTTCACCGCGCAGGGTAAATTCACCGCGGACCGTAACCCGTGGAACACGGATATACCCGTGTTCAATGAGCATTTCAGAGATTCTGGTGGGGTCAAAGTCCTGGCCTTTTTTCAGTTTGAAAATAAGCGATTTTTCATATTCCGGCGGTGGTACCGGTGTCTGGAGGGACCGCTGGGGAATGATGAAAATACGTTTGTCGTCACTGCCTGATGCAAGTTTTGCAAGGACACTGGCGCGTTCTCCGAATACTACGGAGCCTTTTGCTACAGGCCGGTACGGTACGGTTCCCCACCAGGGCAAGGTAAGTATTTCATGGCTGCATCCTGCGCCCTGCAAGTCTGCAGTCAGTTCTGCTATATCTTTTTCTGTGGGAACTACTACTACCAGATCACTGCCTTTTTTGAGAGAATCCAGATACTGGTTCAGGAAAAATCCGGCCAGACCGGCTTTAATTCCCTCTACTTCCTGTGGAAGGCAGGATGAAAACTGGTCATCGCCGGGAGAAAGGTCACGGATAAGGGTGTTCAGTGTTTTCCAGTTCTGGATGGCAGAAAATAATGAAGAAGTATTGGTAGTCATAGCCTTGCTATGATACTGAATATTTGTTGAAAGGTGTAGTACAAAATGGTAGCATATATACCATGCGTGTAACACAGGCAATCATTCATCTGGATAATTTTGAACATAACATATATCAGGTAAAAAATGCGGTTCCTGCAGGAACAAAACTGTGCCTTGCCATTAAGGCAAATGCCTATGGCCATGGGGCTGCAGAAATTGCACGGCGGGCAGTAGAAGCCGGCGTTTCCGTTTTTGCCGTTGCTGCCGTTTCTGAAGGTATGCTCCTCAGGGCTGCAGGTTTTACCAACGATATTCTGGTACTTTCCGTACCCGGTGACGATGAAATTCCGGCCCTTTTTGAAGAACATCTGACGCCGCTGGTATTTGATACAGACTTTATTGCAGCCCTTGAATCCTATGGCAAGGCACATAGTGTCTACATAAATGTACATCTTAAGATTGATTCCGGTATGGGACGGGTCGGCTGTTATCCGGAAGATGCCGTAAAGGTGGCTCAGTTTATCAGACAGTGCACCTACGTACGCATGACCGGTGTCTGTACCCATTTTGCCGTATCAGATTCCACGGTACCGGAACATCAGGCATTTACCCGCCACCAGATTTCAGAATTCACTGGTGCAGTAGAAAACATCCGGGAATCCGGCATCAATCCGGGTATTGTTCATGCCGCCAGTTCAGCTGCCCTCTTTCTGTATCCGGAGGCCCGCTTTGACATGGTACGGCCCGGCATCTGTGCCTACGGCTATGCGCCGGACTCCTCCGTTGCTGACAGTCTGCCGGAATTGAAACCGGTGATGGAACTGATTACCCATGTTGTTGCCATCCGTTCCATTCCAAAAGATAAAAGCATCAGCTATGGCCGCACCTGGACCGCTTCTGAAGATGGTGATATGGCTATCCTGCCCATTGGATATGGAGACGGCCTGCCCCGTATACTGAGCAATAACCTGAATGTAACCATCAATGGTACCGATTATCCGGTAATCGGCCGTATCTGCATGGACCAGTGTATGGTGTACCTGGGAAAAAATCACGGCGTAACTGTTGGCGATAAAGTACAGGTATGGGGACCGGGAGCCTGCAATACGGCAGAAACTCTGGCTGCCAAATCCGGAACTATCTGCTATGAACTGCTCTGTAACGTTAACCGCCGGGTTCCCCGCATTTATATTGGATAAATATGGAGAAATACTAAGGTCTCACACTGTAGTTTCCGATGATTAAAATGAGTATTGGGATTTTATACTCTGACACTCATATTTGTGGGAGACATGTGTGAAAAAATTACTCTGCTGTATTCTGGGCCTGCTGGTAGTCACTGCTGCAGTATCAGCCCAGTCTGCTGAATCAATTGATGTATCAATCAGATTCTATGACAAAACCGTTTACTATCCGGATTCAGCTTCTGAAAATCCGATAATGGTTAAGGTGTCCATTACCAATACCGGTTCGGTGCCCTATCACTTCAAGCTGTCAGATGACCGGAACTTCAGTATGGACTTTACCGTTTTCAATATGAAGAATCAGCCGCTGCCGCAGCGTGCTTCACTGGTAGAAAAAAGAACAACCAGCCGTACGGTATATTTCCGCGAAATTACCATTGATCCGGGTGAAGAATACAGTTTTGTAGAAAACCTGAAGGATTATGTACAGATTACTGATCCTTCAATCTATTTCTTTACCGTTACTTTTTATCCGCAGTTGTATAAATCAAAACAGTCTGCCGTTATTTCAAACAGACTGAGCCTTGATATCCGTCCGGCTCCGGGTATTGGAGCAGCCTTTGTTGCTGTTGCTGAAGAAACGAACCAGATTCTGAAGGTAGAAGCCCTGTCACCGGATAAGGTTATTGAACAGACCATCATTGCCCGTCAGAAAGGTCTTTGGGAACAGTTCTTCCTGTACATGGATATTGAACAGATGTTGATGAATGATGATGTCCGCAACCGGAAATACCGTTCAGCCAGTGCAGAAGACCGTATCCGTATGATTACTGCGTATAAATCAGATCTCATGTCTGACCGCATAGACAGTGATATTGTTGCCCTGCCGTCACGGTTCCGTATTGAACGCACTGAATACAATCAGACAGAAGGTACGGTTACCGTAACTGAATGGTTTGATGAAGAAACCTTTACCCGCCTGAAGCAGTATGTCTATTACCTGCGTCAGAAAGACGGCATCTGGCAGATGTATCGCTACGAAGTTATTAACCTAGGAACTGAATAATATGAAAGTAATGATGATTGCAGAACAGACTGAGTCCATCAGCCGTTACAAAAACTTTTTTGAAGATCTGGGGGCACAGACCGTTAAATACCGGAATATTGCAAAAGCCCTTGATAATCTTGATGAAATTGAACCTGATGGCATTGTCATCAATGTGGTTGATTATCCCCGCCAGTGGAAAACCGTAGCAGAGTTCCTGCGGGGCACCCAGGGCGGTAACCTGACCTGCAGCCCAAAACTGATTCTTTCCACGGAAGATTCACCTTATTTTGATGATACCGAATTGGAAAAATCACAGGTTCTGGGCGTTGACTACATTATCCGGGATTTCGATGATGTAGAAGAAACGGCAGATCTGGTTGAAGATTTCAGAACCGTTGATGAACCGAAAATCGTAACGAAATTTGTTCGGGATGACAGTCCCATTATCTTTGACAGCTGGGATAATCCTAATCCGATTCTTGATGAATCTGGATTTTCAGTAAGCGGTACCTATGCGGATGATGAACGGGCAAAAGCTCCGGTTGCTCCCGGATCAGCCGTACACGGCCCCAAACGGAGTACTCTGCCGGAAACAGATGTGCACTTCCTGTTCCTGCATGACGGTAATCCGGTAACCGGAAAAGTAACTTTTTACAGTGCACCGGTTGTATACTTTGTTCCGGATAACGTTTCTGCAGTAAATGCAATCCGCTTTGGACAGATTATTGACCAGGCTACCATCGTTGACGAATCTGGCAGTGTTAAGGCATGCCGTGTACAGGTTCAGGAAATTGATGATGATGGCATTGAATTCTGCCTGTTATGAAAGATAAAGAAGCAAAGTTTTTCTGCGAATACTGTGATACTGAAGTACCGCGCAATGCGCGGTTCTGTCCCAAATGCGGGCATTTCTTTCTTTCAGTTCGGTGTCCCATGTGCGGGTTGACCGGTGATCAGGATGATTTTACTGACGGTTGTCCTGCCTGTGGGTATGCTTTTGGAGGAAACAAACCACGTACTGCAGTAAAGGAGAAAGAAACGTTGCCCCCTATGGCTTCACGTTCCCAACGGAAAAAGGCTGGGCGTCTGATTGACAGTATAGCCGGCAGCGGCTCCTACGGAAAAAAAGCCAGGCGTGAGGATGCACTTCCCCTGTGGATGTACTTTGCTGCCAGTGGAGTGCTGGTGGTACTTATCATGGTTGTTTTTTCACGGATGTGAAAAACTTTTTGAGAAACTATTCTGAAACCTGTTGACCAAGTATCAGGGTTTTCGGTAATATACATTCATCAAGCCCGGATGGTGGAATTGGTAGACACGCTAGTTTCAGGTACTAGAGCTCGCAAGGGTGTGCAAGTTCAAGTCTTGTTCCGGGCACTGAACAGAGAGTTTCGATGAAAATCGAAACTCTTTTTTTTTTCTTAACAGTTTTTGCCGTTTATTGCTGCTAGCGCAAAATTCCTCAAAAATCAATTTTTTAACTTTCATTCAGAATAATTTAATGGTATTTGTTCCCCACAATATGGTATAACTATCGGCGAGAGAGAACCTGTTTTTTCAGATTCATGAGGGTCGGATATGGAAAAGAAAATTTACTGTGTTGGTATTGATGATGATGCTGTAGTAGCAAAGGTTAACGCTGCTGTCGCTGCTGTTGCCGGTGTTTCAGACGTAACTGCAAATGCAGATAAAGCCCAGGTTCTTGTTCATTTTGATGAATCAGTTGCCGGCATCGAAGACGCCATAAATGCTGCCATCGATGCCTGCGGAGTAATGGTTCTGTAACCTAATCCTTACAACAGATAACTTTTTGAAAGGCTTCCGGAAACGGCTTTTACCTTACGGGTGCCTTCGTCAGTGTCAATGATATACAGCTCTGTATCTTTGTCAGCAAAGGTATGGAGCAGGTCTTCCATATCTTTTGCTTTAACTTCTACAGTCTGGATTCCATTATCACGGCAGATATCTTCAAATCCGCCGGCATATTTTCCGGCAAATACTACTTCAATGCCATCTTTCTTTATGAGTGCAACAGCTTCTTCCTGAACAGCACCTTCTCCGATAGTCCCGCGTGATGCAATGGCTTTTAAACCTGCATAACTGAATTCAGACAGTTCTTCTACGGTAACGTTATCCTGCTCAAAAAAAACGGCCATGCCACCTGTTTTATTCATTTCTACAACTCCCTCAAACAAAAAGTGTCTTCTGTACCGGCTACCGGTTGGATAAAGCCTTCTGCACAGAGAACGTCAGCGGCCTTTTTTAACCGCTCAAGTTCAATATACTCTGTATTTACTATATCGCAAAGTGTAATCGTTTTACGGTTCTTCGGGTCAGATTCTTTTACTAATTGGCGTAAAATGGCACCACGTGCCTGGCGGAGTGACCCTTCAAACTTACTCTGGCGGGTATAATGGGCTGATTTTCTGTTGGGATTCCTGATTTTCTTTTTCAGTACGGCACCGTAATCCATCAAGGCATAGTACCAGTGGCGGAGTGTGTCCTGGGGTTGATGTGCATCCCCTGCTTCCGGCTGGGTTTCTGCTATTTTTTCAAGCAGCTGACGGTCTGTTACGGCTGGACCTTCATATCCCGGTTCAAGAACCTCCGGAAAAAAGAAAAAGATGTATACGGAACGGATATTGGTTTCAATGAACGGTTCTGCGGTACCGTAGGAAAAGCAGCTGATGGCCCTGGCGGTATAGGGACCGATGCCGGGTAGTTTTTCCAGATCAGAAGGGTTCCGTGGAACGATGCCAAACCAGGAATCGGTTATGCTCCGGCAGGCTTCCTGCAGAAAACGGGCCCGGCGGTTATAACCAAGACCGCTCCAGTATGAAAGGACTTCTGAAAGGGGCGCCAGAGCTACGTCACGGGCCGTAGGAAAGCGCTCTATCCAGGAAGTATATTTGGGTATTACCCGTTCTGTCTGCGTCTGCTGGAGCATGATTTCAGACACCATGATGGCATAGGGATCACGGGTCTGACGCCAGGGAAAACTGCGGCCCTGGTCATCATAGTTACTCCAGATAGTGTCCTGAAATTCTGCTTTTGAAAGGACCGGTAAGCCTGCCGGTCCGATACTGTCAGATGAGGTCACGTTTTTTCAGTTCTGCAAGAATCTGGTCAACAATCTGCTCCGGATTGTAATTAGCCGTATCAATAACCAGGTCTGCAACGGAATAGTCAGTGTTGTCAATGTTGTACAGCTTCATGTAGCGGCCGCTGTCCTGACTGTCGCGCATGCGGGTAAAGGCTTTGATTTCTTCAATATCGCCGCCTTCACGGTTAAAGATGCGCTGGGCACGGACTTCATCACTGGCAAGAAGGTATACCTTTAGGTCGGCTTCTTTCAGCATCCAGATGGCAAGGCGGCTGCCAAGTACGCAGCTTGATGCACGGGCCAGTTCTACCTGTTTGCCGTCAACGCGCTGGTCGTAACTGTCATCGGTTTTGGCTTTTTCAATAATGTCTGCCAGGGTAACACCGTCTTCTGCGGCCAGCTGACGGAAAGTATAGTTGATCATGGGAACATTCAGTTTCTGTGAAAGGAGTCCGCTTACGGTGGTATTGCCGCAGCCGGATTTTCCTGAAATTGCTACACGGATTTCTTTACTCATTTGTTTCTCCTTAGTCTTTGCATCCCATAAAGGATGCAATACGGTTCAATCCTTTAAGGGTCAGCTGTTTGTCCACCGTCTGGAATACGTTGGTTATGGGTTTTAATACACTGTTCAGACCACCGGTGGCAATAACTTTAATCTCTTCTTCACGGCAGCCGGATTTTTTTGCCATGTCACTTTTTGTCTGGGCTATAAGGCTTTCTACCAGACCTTTATATCCCAGTACGATGCCGGCCTGGATTGAATGGATGGTGTTGGTACCGATGCTGTCCGGCGGTGCTTCAAGAGGAACTGATGGCAGCTGGGCGGTGTTGTTGAACAGTGCGTTCACTGCAGTACGGAGTCCGGGACAGATGGCAACACCCAGCAGGTCACCGGCAGCGTTGATGCTGGTAAAGGTAAGGGCCGTTCCAAAGTCAACGACAATGCAGGGGCATTTGTTGGCACACCAGGCTTCAACTGCGTTGCTTACCAGGTCAGTACCGATTTCGTGTACGGCAGATTCCGGCAAGGTAATGGGAAGTTTGTCGTACATGGCTGGTCCTACGATAACCGGTTTGCTGCCGGTCATGCGTTCAATGACGGTGATGAACGGACCAATCAGGAGCGGAACAACGGAACTGAGGATGGCTGATGAAATGGCAGACGGCGTTACTCCTGCATCGCGCATAAGGGATGACAGGATGGAACTGTATTCATCGGCGGTGCGTTTTGAGTCTGAATACATGCGCCATTCGTGTACCAGTTCATCTTTGTGGAATAAAGCCACAACAATATTTGTATTTCCAATATCTACTGCTAATAACATAATTGTATAGTTCTCTGTGAAACGGTATTATAACCGTATGGATACACTGATTCAACCTAAAGTTTTAAAGGGATTCCGTGATTTTCTGCCATCTGCAGAAATCCGCCGCACCCTTCTCCAGGAAAAACTGACAGAAGCTTTCCGCTCCTACGGTTTTGTTCCTATCGACACACCTGTTCTTGAATACTCAGAAATCCTGCTCCGCAAATCAAACGGCGAAACAGAAAAACAGGTATTCCGTTTTGAGGATAACGGTGGTCGCGATGTAGCACTGCGCTTTGACCTGACCGTTCCATTTGCACGCTTCGTTGCTGAACATAAAGTCGAGCTGTACTTTCCTTTCAAGCGCTATCATATTGCAAAAGTCTGGCGTGGTGAAAAACCACAGGCCGGCCGGTACCGCGAATTTGTACAGTGTGACTTTGACATGGTAGGTTCAGACAGCGCTGCCAGTGACTTTGAAATTCTTTCACTGATGAAACACGCACTGCACCTGATCGGTGTAGATGACATTACTATCCGCATGAGCCACCGTGGTGTATTCAACGCTTTCCTGCGGCAGATTGATGCCAGCGACAAAAGTGAAGATATTCTGCGCACCGTTGATAAACTGGCAAAAATCGGCGA
Organism: Treponemataceae bacterium; assembly: GCA_024413635.1. Classification (GTDB taxonomy): domain Bacteria; phylum Spirochaetota; class Spirochaetia; order Treponematales; family Treponemataceae; genus Treponema_I. Next base: position 20,507 of record JAKSTT010000010.1, read on the forward strand.
AGAAGAAGTTAAGAAACAGCTGGTTGAACTGCTTGCCTGTGATGACGCAGAAGCAAAAACGGCAAAAATCATTGAGTTTGTAAGCGGTAAAGAAAACTTTGATGCTACTCTTGCCATGATGGCTGATCTTTCCGGAGCTGCCGGTGATGCAGATGCTGCAAAAGCCATTCAGCGTCTGAAGGATATCCGCGCCATGATGATTGCTGCCGGCATTGAAACTACCTTTGTACTGGATCCAAGCATTACCCGTGGTCTTGATTACTACACCGGTGTTGTATACGAAACATTCCTGAACAAACTGCCGTCTATCGGTTCCGTATGTTCAGGCGGCCGTTATGACAACCTGGCAGGCCTGTACATGAAGGACAAAATCTCCGGTGTCGGCTCTTCAATCGGTCTTGACCGTCTTATTGCAGGTCTTGAACAGCTTGATGCACTGGAAACCAAAAACAGCTTCCTTGATGTAGAAATCTACTGTCTGGATGACAGTCTTTCTGCCCACTACCAGGGTGTTGCCAGCAGCCTCCGTGCCAAGGGAATCAACGTAGAAGTATTCCCTGAAGCAAAGAAAATGAACCAGCAGTACAACGTAACTGAAAAGAAAGGCGTACCGTTTGGTATTCTGATCAAGGCTGAAGATGCTGCCAAAAACGTAATGACTCTGAAAAACCTTGCTACCCGCGAGCAGTTTGAAGGCATTACTGCTGAAAAGGCAGCTGAGATTATTAAAGGCTGAAGTAACGCGTTACTGCACCTGAATGGCGTCAAACTGGGATTTTGTCAGGTTGGCGCCTGAAACACCTACAACGGTGGCTGCAACTTTGTTGGCAACAGCAAGGCTTTCGGCCACCGTTTTATTTTGTGACCGCATGGCAAGAAAGGCACCGCAATGGCTGTCACCTGCTCCAATAGTATCAACGACAGATGCCTTGACTCCTGGTACATGCTGCGGACCTTCATTGACAGAATCCATGTACCAGCAGCCGTCACCGCCGGCGGTAACAATGACCAGATTACCAGTCAGACTGTGGATAAACCGCAGGTTTTCCTGCAGATCCTGTGCGGCGCGACCATCCGTAAGGCGGAACATGGTGGCTATGGTAGCGGCTTCACTTTCGCTGATGTGCAGAACGGGGTGCGACGCAAAGATTTTCTGCAGCAGGCTTTTATCAAAATAACCGACACGGCTTGATGGTGCAAAGACAACGGTTTTGTTTTTCAGGCCGGTAATCCATTCGGTGAGCTGTGGTCCGGTTTTTTCTTCCAGTTCAAGACCGCAGAAATAGACGGTATCAAACTCATCGTCAGAAACAGTCTTCATCCAGGCCGGATCAAACGAATATTCACAGCCGTGATAGGCAATAAACGTCCGCTCGCCGCTGGCTTCGACAAAACAGTAACAGCAGCCGTTCTCGTCCGGTAAGCGGACAAAGGGTGTTACCCCGTGTGCTTTCATCTGGGATTCTACAAAAGTGCCGTATGCTCCCTGTCCTACAGGAGAACATAAAAGATGCGGCGTTCCTGAATGGCGGAGAATATCAGAAACATTCCATGCACAGCCGCCTAACTGCAGGCGGTGGCTGGTGGTATTGGCGTCTTCTCCTGTTTTCGGCAGGGATTCAACGCCTACAATAACATCCACAACAGTGGAACCAAGGACAAGAATCTTTTTCATTACTGGTTATCAGCCTGCAGTTCCGTGGCGGCTGACTGGGCTTTCAGTTTATTGGGATAAATGACCACAGAGTTTTCTGCTACATAGCCGTTTTCAAACCGGTACCAGATGACGGAAGTGTTTTCTTTTTCAACCGGAACCAGGGCTTTACCTTCAACGTGGGCAATATCGCCCAGGCGGCCATGGGCCATAACGTTTGATGAAGGATCAGGAGCTTCGCGGAAGGCCACGTAGGGCTCCGAGATTACAGCCCACTCCCCGTCTGACTGCATGGTTTCAAACAGGGAAAGATCAACGGTTTCATCGCGGTCTGCCCGTGAACAGCCGGATACAGAAAGTGTAAGGCTCAATACCGCAAGAGCCAGCAGAAAATAGTGTGGTTTCATGGTTATGCAGTGAGCCCCTGGATGTATTTTTTCACTGCAGGGTACAGAAGCATATCAGAATCAACAAAGGATGAATCTGCTGCCAGTTCTTCAATTTTTTCAATGGGAACCCAGTCATATCCAGAGTGTTCGGTTAATGTGAACTGCGGATTTTCGGCAGCAAAGGAAATATGCCAGGCATACAGTCCCCGCTTAACGCCATGGTGTTCAAATTCTGCCTGGCAGATGGGCTGATGAATGATGATATCGCAGTTGAATTCTTCCAGAAATTCACGGTGCAGTGCTTCTTCCTGAGTTTCACCGGGTTCAATTTTTCCACCGGGAAATTCCCAGCGGTTACCCATCTGTCCCGTCGGGTTACGGTGTGCTACAAATACCAGATTGTCTTTTACGATAATGCCGGCAATAGAACCTGGTTTTTCAGTAGAAGCTGCCATATCAGAATACCCGTACTGCTGGAATGAAGAAATGAAGGATACCGATAACCATCAGGAGAAATCCCAGGTATTTGCGGAATCCGCCGGTGGTTTCAGTTTCCGGGCTTACGATGTCCCGGATAACCGGTGGTAATGGGATTACTTTGCCGGCCTGTGCATCAAAGATTTCAAGGAACAGGCAGAATGCTGCAACCAGACAGGCAATGGCTGGCAGAAGGTCACCGATAATAACTACATCAGGCTGTACAACCAGGAATAACTTCAGGATACCGGTTACTGCGCACAGTATAAATGCGGTATCCAGCAGCGGCATTTTCAGGTTTTCGGGAATACGTTCAATAAAAAACTGGTTGAATGCAAAATAGAGACCTGTTAAAAAGGTGCAGATTACTGCAAGAAAATAAAACTGTAACATATGTTCTCTCCACTTAGTGACTTACATCAGCAGAAACCACAATGGTTTCACCGCTTTTTGCCCTTATTTCAGCACTGATGCTCAGTATATCATAATCAGGGAAAGTTGTGGTAATTACCAGTTCCTTTCCGTCATAGATTCCGCTTTTTTCCACCGTATCAGTTACCGTCCGGTTATTGGTATAGGCAGTAATGACTGCATTCCATGCAAAGGCTGCATCCTGCTTTTCCTTTGCCTTGATGGAAACATACACCTGGTCTTCAAAGCTGAAAGCGTTCAGCGTAACGGGAACCGTCAGCAATGTTCCTGAATTCTGGCTTTTCGTAAGAAAGTTGATGATGAAGGTGGCAGCACATAGAAGTACGATGGTAAACAGCATGAGTCTTGAGGAACGGGTGTATACCAGCCGCCGGAAAATGCCTTTTGGCGGATTAAAATTGGTTCCGGCATGAAACTCCTGCACAATGCGGGGGGCCCGCTTGATCCGTTCTTCACGGTTATAGTGGAATACCAGATCCGGTTGTGATGTACTGCTTTCTACTTCTTTGAATTCGTCCATATCAGTTCAGTGCCTGGATAATTTCGTCGGTACGCCACCAGGTAACGGTGGTTTTGTCCTCACTGCTCAACAGCATGCTGATGATTCCGTCTTTGGAAAGATGCATGTTGTAAAACACCAGATCATCTGTTTTTACAGCCAGATGACGGCGGAGGATTTTCTGACCGTTGGGCTGTACCATCATAATGGTATACCCGGTGTCGTCTGCAATGCTGAAAAACATCCAGCCCGTTTCCGTAACGCCAAGGAAAGAGTACGGAATGGGATGGGTTTCGCGGTTATATTCAGAATTGATGATTTCTTCGTATGCAGGAATGGTCAGCGGATCTTCATACAGACCGGTGTTGATGTCCAGTGAATACAGCAGTGTTTTGTCATAACTGATGCCTGACTGTACTTTTGAACTTTCATCAAAATCCATATGGCTGTAGTCAATCTTTACATACAGCTTCTGTTCCTTGTAATCCGGAATAATGCTGTCCAGGTTGATGAACAGGTCATTTGATGCATCTTCCTGTTTAACCGGCAGTGCAGAAAACTTGATGGGAATCATGTATTTCAGAAATCCGTCCTGGCTGAACCAGTATACGGTTGAACCTTCCGTGGTCAGACAGACTGCCACCATTTCATTGTTGCCGGTGGTGTAAATGTTACGGATATAGGGGAACGGGGAACCACCGGGACCCTGCTGGCCAATGTAGTCAACGTACTGCCCTTCTGCGGTAAAACGGAGGATAACCTGGCGCAGCTGCATTCTGGTATCGGGATCTGTTTCATACCGTTCCTGTGGAAGGTAGTCGGCAACAAACAGCTGCTGGCTGGTATCTACTGCCATGGGGCCGATACGGTTAAAGGGATAACTGGTTGCCCGCTGGGTTGCGTTTTCCGTAGGGATACCATCCTGCTGGCTGGAAATACCTGAAAACGACAGGAATGAGGGCTGTGGATTGGTATCTTTGTTGTAGATGATTGAAAGCAGGTCTCCATAGGAGTTCAGGTTCATGACTTTCAGGGAGTTGCTGTCCAGAATGTTGAAAAAACCATCCTGCATGGAAATGGCACTGGTACAGTTACCGGTATTCATTGAAGGATAAAAGCCCAGTTCATTTTCAAACAACCCGTATTTCAGGGTGAAGAGTTCTTCTGCCTTAATGTTGGCAACAACAGATTTTTCCTGACAGCTGGTCATAATCAGCAGTATGGCAAGGGCCAGCATCGGGATGGAACATACTTTTCCGGAAAGTTTTTTCATAGTTTAAACATACCTTAGAACCTGAAATAGATAAAGGGGTTATAGGTGGAAGCTTCCAGCAGGCAGATACTGATGATGAAAAGCAGCAGGCAGATGCCATAGCCCAGGGGCTGACTCCATTTTTTTTGTGCCAGGGAAGCCTGCACTGCAGGAACAACGGGAAAACTGAAGATAATGGCTGGCAGCAGGAATACTGCTTTACTGATCATATCGGTGTGTGCAAGGGCAAAACCGGTAATGGAGCCGCTGGCGGCTGTGGAACCATACAGGGTGCTGAACACCGGCAGCAGCTGATGAAAATCGTCAATCCTGAACAGTACCCACCCCATGGATACGATAAAAAAGGTAACCATGGCAGTGATGAAAGACGGCAGTTTTCTGATGATGTCTGCAAGCAGGTATTTTTCAACCAGCAGCAGGATACCGTAATACAGTCCCCAAAGGATAAAGTTGACGGCAGCCCCGTGCCAAAGACCCGTAAGCATCCAGACGGTCAGGATGTTCAGTATGTGGCGCGGTACGGAACAGCGGTTACCGCCCAGGGGAATATACACATAGTCCCGGAACCACCTGGAAAGGCTGATGTGCCAGCGGCGCCAGAAATCAGTCACGGATACGGCCATATAGGGATAATTGAAGTTAGGCACAAACGTAAAGCCGAACATGCGGCCAAGCCCGATGGCCATGGTACTGTAACCGGAAAAGTCAAAAAAAATCTGGAACGTATAGGCAAGAACGGCAACCCACCCCCAGAATACCGGTACTGCTTCGCTGCCGCCGGCCCCCATTAAGGGAAAAATACCGTCAGCAACGGTAGCCAGATTGTTGGCGATAATTACTTTGGCGGCAAGACCGGTCATGAACAGGGAAAGTCCGCTGCAGAACGATTCCAGTGTTTCCTTCCGGTCCTGTATCTGGTCTGCAATATCCGTATAACGGACGATGGGTCCGGCTATGAGCTGGGGAAAAAGGCTGATGTACAGTGCCAGGTGCAGCAGGTTTTTCTGGGGCGGAACGTCTCCCCGGTACACATCAATAACGTAGCTGAGGGCCTGGAATGTATAGAAACTGATACCGATGGGCAGTGCCAGCCGAGGGACCGTAAAACCGGTGCCAGCCAGTGTATTGACGATATCCACTGCAAATCCGGCATATTTGAAGAAAAAGAGGAAACTGATGTTGAAGAGGATGGCCGTTACCAGCATCAGTCTGTTGCCCTTGCCTGCCTGGCTGATACTCCAGTTGAACAGGATACTGGTGGCCATGAGAAGCAGGTATACCGGTTCTCCCCAGGCGTAAAAGAGAATTGAAAAACAGAGCAGTACCAGGTTTCTGGCAGTACGGCCGGGGACGCAGAAATACAGCAGGCAGGTTACGGGCAGGAAAAGAAAAATGAATACCATGCTGGAGAAAACCATCAGTGTTCCCCCTTTTTCAGATGGCCCAGGGAGCTGATATCGCCCATGATGAGCATCATGTCTATATTGTGGTCTTTCATGTACTGTTCAGCGTTGATGTATGCTCCGTATGTTTTGTAGTAATGACGGAAGTCCAGTACATGGGTCTGGTTAAAGTGGTTTGCAATCAGGTCGTTTACGGCGTTGGACCAGCTGGTTGCCAGAATGAGGACGGAAGGCTTATCCGGCCGGCCCGTATCGTACACTACTTTTGCGTGGTCATCGCCGTAGTACATGCCATAGTGGTTTGAGTAGGTTTTGTGGGGAAAGTCTTCATCAGACACGTACCAGCTTCTCCAGCCGTATTCGGTTTCTACATCATCCACAAAGACCCGCATGGGAACCAGGGAAAACTCATAGGTAGTAAAAGGTTCAGTGGCAGCACGGAGCAGATTGTCACGGGCCAGGGAGCCTTCGTACACGGTGGGCCAGACATGTTCTGCATCTGGAGTCAGCAGCGGCTCTGCTTCTCCCAGCAGCAGCCGTATGATGCGCTGGTATCCCAGGTAGGAACCCCGGTGGTTCCAGTGGTGGTCAGTCTGGTAGAACAGGGTTTTATATGTTTCCCAACTGTCAAAATCCAGCTGGCCGTAGCCAGTCATGGCAAACTGTGTCTTGATGTATGCAAAGGGGTCATACCGGTAGAAGTCTGAAAAATCACGGGAAAGGGGCGTATCGATGAAGAACAGGTATTTGGGACGTGTTACGGCATTGAGCATATCCTGGCTGTACAGGGTATCAAAATCATAGGTTTCAGGCGCGGTTGCCTTGTGAATCAGATATCCTGAAGCATCCAGACGGTAGATGGAGCCGGCAACTACTTCCTGATAGGTATAGCTGGGCTGCGGTGGCCGCTGTGGAACAATTCCTGCTTCCGGTTCATCCGGGGTTTCTGCAGTGATTTCCGTAACAGTCGGCTGTTCCGGTTCCGGTAGCAATCCGGCTACCGTTGCAGTCATCATATTGTAAAAGGATTTTACGGCGTATTTGATTTCCCTTCCGAACCACAGCTGGTCAGAAATAGCGTGTTCCATGTCATCCTGATAGGTGCCGTTCAGAAATGATTTCATTGAAAATGGAGGGACTTTGGCCAGCGTGCGCATTTCTTCTTCAGAAATATCGGTCTGGCTCCGGAACAGCAGGGAATAACATAAGGATAAGACAAGGAGTACACCGGCCAGAAATGCCAGGTAATTACTTTTTTTCGCCATTTAGGGTATGGTATCTGATATGACCGACAAAGTAAAGAAAGGCGTTATCTGTACCACGGTGCTGGTTGAAACTTCACCTCAGGCCCTGCCGCTGGGGGCTGCCTGCATCACTTCTGCCATCAATCACTTTCAGTATCCCAAGAAAGATACGGGTGTGCAGATTTGTGCACAGCTTCAGACTTTCAGTCTTGAAGATCCGGCAATTCATGCTGCCAGAAGTGTTGACTCAAAAGCAGATCTGGTAGCCCGTGAGCTCATCAGGTCCTTTCAGGCCCAGGAAACCCACGGAATAGAACCTTTTGCCCTGTGCCTTTCTGTCTTTGTATGGAACCGTTTCATTCTTGAAAAGGCGGCTCAAAAAGTAAAGGAAAAGTTTCCGTCCATGCATCTGATAGCCGGTGGCCCGGAAGTTACCGCAAATCCTGCAAGTTTTACAGACTTTGACTACTGTACCAGCGGACAAGGAGAAACGGCTGTGCCGGAACTGTTATGGCATCTGGCATCCGGTACGCCTCCCGCAGAAAAAATCATCTGTGCCGCTGCACCTGACTGCGCAACCTTACCTTCTCCCTACCTTGACGGCACTCTGGATCCTGACCAGTTTGGCGGCGTCCTTTGGGAACTGGCCCGCGGCTGCCCCTTCAAGTGTTCGTACTGCTATGAATCCAAGGGAGAAAAAACAGTCCGCTACCTGCCCATGGACCGTATTGAAGAAGAAATTGACCTTTTTGCCCGGAAAAACGTACGGCAGGTCTTTGTTCTTGATCCTACCTACAATGCAAAAAAAGACCGTGCCCTGCAGATGCTGGCCCTGATCCGGCGGAAACTGCCTGATACCTACTTTTATTTTGAGGCCCGGGCAGAATTCATCGACCGTGAACTGGCCAACGCTTTCAGTAAAGTACAGTGCAGCCTGCAGTTCGGGTTACAGTCCAGTGACGAAACCGTACTGAAGAATGTACACCGTACCTTCAACAGGAAACAGTTTGTAAAGAATATCGGCTATCTGAACCAGACCGGCGTTGTCTTTGGGTTTGACCTGATTTACGGACTTCCCGGGGACTCATACGCAGGCTTTAAGGAAAGTATTGATTTTGCCCTTTCCCTGTATCCAAACAGCCTGGAACTGTTCTGCCTCAGCGTACTGCCCGGTACTACGCTCCATGACGAAGCTGCCGGATTCAATATGGTCTGGGAACAGCAGGCTCCCTATCACGTTATTGAATCTCCTACTTTCGGTACGCAGGATATGGCAAAGGCTGAGGAACTGGCAAAGGCAACAACCCTGTTCTATACCAGTGGCCGTGCAGTACCCTGGTTTGCCAGTGTCATGCATCTCTTAAAAATGCCCAGCTCCCAGTTTCTGGAACGGTTTGCCGTCTGGCTCCAGAAAAATGGCCCCATTGATGACACTCTGGCCTTTGACCGGATCCTTGAACTGCAGGTGGCATTTGTAAAAACGCTGCTTACAGAGCGGAATAAAGCTGCATGTATCGACCTGGTTACTGACATAATCCGTCTGAACGGTGCTTTAAGTGCCTTTACGGCAGAAGGTACGGAATCTACCGTATCACTGCACTACCATCCCGATGATCTTTTAAGTGAGTATGCTTCTGATCTGGTGTTCTTCCAGAAAAATGCCCAGAAGTTTACCAACCGGACAAAAGTCTTTAATAACCGTGGAGAAGCAGACTGGAAAGTACTCCGGTAATCTTCCGGTAGCATAAATCTACGATATTTCATATTGGCTTACCATCACAGCAGGTTATTTTGCTGGCCGTTATTTCACATGGTACTATTACTCTGCAGATTGTCTGTCCTATCAGTCAGACAGTTTGAAAGAGAGTGATATATGTTTAAATTTTTACAACCCTCGCAGGAAGTAATTGAGGGTTTGGACTTCAAGCAGCGGAATAAGATTTCGTTCCTGATTTTTGGTAACCTTGCCATGTTCTTCCTGATGACTGTTTTTACCCTTATTGAGGCAACGTTACACAATTATCCGGTAGCTGCAGTAGCTTGCGTCAGTGCCATTATGGGCTTTGTTGCCCTGTACAGCATCCGGCGTGGAAAAATCCTGGTTGGGGCCGTAACTGCAACGGTAGCCCTGAATCTAGCAAATATTCTGGTATGTGTGTTCACCACCTTCAAGTATGCTGATCCCAACATTATTTACCGTAACGCCTTTTTTGCTTCAACAATGGCAGTGCTGAACCTGATGATGTCAATCAGTAAAAAACAAATGGAAATTCATGATTTCTTTTCTACTCTCATTCTGTTTGCTTCTTTTGTTATTTCTACTGGATTGATGCGTGCAACGGACCCTACAACCTTCTACACTACGGTTGTTATTTCCGGCATTGCCTATGTGGTGGTATGTATCTGCCTTACGTATCTGACCGGCTTTAATGATGATCTGATCCAGAAATTCCGTACGGAATCTGAAATTTCTGAACAGAACATCCAGAAAATCAAGAATGTCATCGGAGAATCAGAGGAAGGACTGAAAGTTGGTGATGAACTGAAAAAAACTGCCAACAATTCATCAGGAAATGCCAGCATGATCAGTGACTCCTTTGACAGTCTGATGCCGAAAATCCACCGGCTTTCAGAACGGGTTTCTGCCATCGATGATAATATCAAGGTTATTGAACAGAACTCTGAAAAAATGAAGGCTTCTGCTTCTAGACAGGCCCGTGCAGTAGAAACCACTTCTTCTGCCATGGTTGAGATTTCTGCCAACGTTACTACCATTGCTGATACCGCAAAGAAACGTAAAACAGAACTGAGCGGCGTTATTGAAAATGTTTCCCGGCAGATGGATCTGGCAAAGGAACTTTCAGAAGAACTGACAAAGGTAGAAGAATATTCATCGGTAATCAGCGGCTTTGTCCAGACCATCAATAATGTTGCGGAACAGACTAACCTTCTGGCTATGAATGCCTCTATTGAAGCTGCCCATGCCGGTAATGCCGGTAAAGGTTTCAGTGTTATTGCCCAGGAAATCCGTAAACTGGCAAACCAGACTACCCAGAATGCCAACAATATCGGTGATGTGCTTCATGAAAACAGTGAAGTTGTAGCTTCCACCGTTACTACCATGGAAAACTTTACCAAATATATTACCGTTGGTGTTGCTTCTACTACGGAAACCCTCAATGCCATTGATGAAATTATTTCCGGCATTATGGAAATTGATATTGGTACCCGTGATGTTATGACTGGTGTTAACGATATGGTTGAAGTATCCCGGGAAAATTCCACCATAGCAGATACGGTTACGGCAGAAATAGAAAAACAGGTACAGCCGGTAGATGAAGTTAACGAGTTCATGAGAAGCCTGGATACCGAATTACAGCTTCTCAGCGTACAGGTTAATGAAATCAAGAATCTGATGGGTAAGATTTATTCATTTGCTGAGTTGAACTCAAAAGTTGGTGCAACCATCATGCATTCCCTGAGTGAAATTTAAAAGAATTTTTCTCAGATTTTCAAGTTGGACCTATTGACACTTTTTTGTGTCGGGTATATATTCTTTATCCGTTGAGCAGCAGTAATGCAGCGAAACAAACGGGGGCGTAGCGAAGCTGGTTATCGCGTCGGCCTGTCAAGCCGAAGATCGCGGGTTCAAGCCCCGTCGCTCCCGTCCCATGTCTCCCTCGTCTAGTGGTTAGGACATCGGGTTTTCATCCCGACAACGGGGGTTCAATTCCCCCGGGAGATGCTAAACGTCGTATCAGTTGATACGACGTTTTTTTTTGCTCTACCTCATCCGGATGCAGATTGTCATCCCGAACTTGATTCGAGATCTCCGTACAGATGCTGAAACAAGTTCAGCATGACAATAATCAACCGGATGACAGCCGGTATTACAGCTTGAATTTGATGCTGGTTTCGTAATCAGTGTCAGTCCAGTCAGGATTAACCGTCATATCAAGGTCAGTTTTCAGTGACAGTCCTTTAAAGAAAGTGTATGAACGGTGGGTATCTCCGCAATAAAATGAAATGGAAGCACCTTTCATATTCACATTGTACTTGAAATCTGAAACGTTGTTGTCATTAAAGGTGAAAACTGTTTCTCCTGTTGATGCAATGGTCAGGACAATGGCACCGTCTGCGCTGAATGTCCAGTTGGCATCCCACTGGGCATCCTGCCAGGTTCCCTTAATGTCTCCAAGATCCAGGGCAAACAGACCGGCACAGGTTACAACAGAAAGCACCAGAAGTGCTGCAAGTTTTTTCATACGATAAACCTCTCTAAATAAAGTAGTGAGTACAGTATACCGGCAGTTGCCGGAAGGCAGTAGCAATTATCAATGATGAAAAGGATAAAAGATAAAAAAAAAGACACTCAAAACTGAGTGTCTTTATGTGAGCTGCACAGGATTCGAACCTGTGACCCACGCCTTAAAAGGGCGTTGCTCTAC
>JAKSTT010000100.1 GCA_024413635.1 Treponemataceae bacterium
TGACTTTTACTGCTATTTCTAAAGATGGCGCTGCTAAAGAAACCGGCGCTACCCGTATTGCCGTTACTGTTGAAAACGGCGAGGTATTCCAGCACTTTGGCCACAGTGAACAGTTTCTGTTCTGCGATGTAGTCAACGGAAACATCACCAAGCGCCAGATTGTACCAACCAATGGCAAGGGACACGGAGCCCTTGCTGCTTTCTTAAAAGAAAATCTGGTTAACCAGGTTATCTGCGGCGGCATTGGCGGCGGTGCTCAGGATGCCTTAAAAGAAGCCGGCATTGCCATTTTTGGCGGTGTTACCGGTAATGCAGAAGCAGCTGCTCAGGCACTGGCTGCCGGGAATCTGGAATACAACCCGGCCGTACACTGCGACCACCATGACCACGAACATGGCGAAGGCGGTCACGACTGTGGCAGCCACGATTGTGGAAGCCACAGCTGCCACTAATCTGCCGTTAATTCTGAAACAGCGGCGTTGAGTAATAGCGGTCGCCGCTATCCGGCAGCAGGGCTACAATAGTCCTGCCGGCGTTTTCCGGACGCTGTGCCAGCTGGATGGCGGCCCGTAACGCTGCCCCTGATGAAATACCACAGAGGACGCCTTCTGTCTTGCCGAGCATTTTTGCCGTTTCAAAAGCATCATCATTTTCAATACAGATAACTTCATCATAAATGTCCCGGTTCAACAGCGCCGGCACAAAGTTGGCACCAATACCCTGGATTTTATGAGGGCCAGCTTTACCTGTACTGAGGAGCGGACTTGATGCCGGCTCTACAGCCACCACTTTCAATGCAGGATTCTTTGACTTCAGGTATTCGCCGTTACCGGTGATGGTTCCGCCGGTGCCTACCGCAGACACAAAAATATCAATGATACCGCCGCAGTCTTCCCAGATTTCAGGTCCGGTGGTGTCGCGGTGGGCCTGTGCATTGGCCTGGTTTTCAAACTGACCGGCGATAATGCTGCCGGGAATTGCGGCATGCAGTTCTTCTGCCTTTGCAACAGAACCTGCCATGCCTTCTGACCCCGGAGTCAAAACAATTTCTGCGCCGTAGGCTTTAAGGATATTGATACGCTCAACGCTCATGGTATCCGGCATGGTAAGGATCAGCTTATAGCCCCGTACGGCAGAAATCAGCGCCAGGCCGATTCCGGTGTTGCCGCTGGTAGGCTCAATGATGGTGGCACCAGGCTTCAGCAGCCCCCGTGATTCAGCATCGTTTACCATGCCAAGAGCAGCACGGTCCTTGGTACTTCCTGCCGGATTCAGGTATTCAAGCTTAACCAGAACGCGGGCATGCAGGTTCAGGTTCTTTTCTATGCGCTGCACTTCAAGCAGCGGGGTACGGCCAATGGCCTGGGTAATATCGGTAATAAACATAGGGTAAGTATACTGAGTATCTACCTGCTACTCAAACCAGTTTTCCAGATTCAGTCCGGGAATTCCTGCAAAGTCTGAGCAATTCCGGGTTACCAGAATCATATTCTGGGAGACAGCCAGCGCTGCAATCTGTAAATCGATGAAAGGACGGATATTTCCGCTGGCCTCCGTAGCAATCCGTAAATCAGCAAAAACACTGGCAGCAAAGTCATCAAAACCGAGAACCGGAAACGTTGACTGTACTACATCATAGATAAAGTGAAACAAACGTTCTTTCTTTTTCTGCTCACCCTCATTGTTTTCAGGAAGTTTTTTCTGGCCATACAGTAATTCTGACCAGGTGAAACAGGATATTGCAGAAAACTGCAGATTTTCTACTATTTTATTTACGACCTGCTGGTTTGGATTTTTTTTGTTCAGTTCTGAAACGATATTGGTATCAAGTAAATAAAACGGTTTCATAAGTCTACCGTCCGGTACCCAAAATCGCTCTTTCTGCCTGATTCCATAGACCGGACATCCTCATCGGTTAATCCATAGGAAACCGGATACCGTGAATTAAGCAAATCCAATCGTTTCTTGAATAATCTGGCAGCAGAATCACTCTTTGATTCAAACGTTTCACAACTTACCAGGTACGCAGCAGGTTTATCATGTTTACAGATTTCTACCGGCTCACCGTTTTGGGCGATGTGCACATATTCTGACAGCTTGTTTTTTACTTCATACAGCGGAGCCTTCATGGAGTACCTCTTGAATCTATAGTACTACTCTTATAGCTATATGTCAAATTTTATAGCTATATTTACACTTACAATTTGTAAACTTTTTACTTTACATTTTGTAAACTTACTATTACACTGTACCTATGAAAGAGATCCTCAAATATCTGCGGCAGACTCACGGTTTTACCCAGGAAGAAATTGCAGAAAAGCTTACTGTCTCACGGCAATCGTACAGCAAATACGAAAAAGGCAGTGTGGAACCGAATCCCAGAGTACTGCAGGAACTGGCCCGCATATATGGCGTAAGCGTGGAATTCATCAGGCAGAATCGGATACCACAGGTAACTGAGGAAAAACGCCAGATACTATATCCAACGGCCGATGACGTACAGGATTCGGTTGCTGCAGAACCTTGGTTTGACTGGACAGGCCCCTTTAACACCTACCGGTTTGAGGGAGTATTTGATGGAACTGCCATACGGATACTCAGTTTCCCGGAAGGCGTTCAGCTGAAGAAAGGACAACAGGTTACCATATCCTTTGATGACGGCAGAAAAACGATAGAATCCAGAGAAGAAATACTGGAGGATATTATGGAAATTATCCACCGGGGAACTCCCTGTACCCGCACTTCTGATGATGACCCGATGTACAAGAATGCACTGGCAGAAGCCCTGGAGGAACGGTATGAATCTTAATGCCAAAAATCTATTGCTGGATACAAACGTTCTTTTAGATGTCATCCTTCAGAGGAAGCCATTTGAACAGCACTCCCTGGAGGTTTTCCGGCAATGTATCTTCCAGAAGCACAAAGGAATCATTGCAGCTCACTCAATCACCAACATGTTCTACATTCTCCGTAAGTATTTTTCACCGGAAGATCTTCGTTCCCTGTTACTGAAACTGACAGAGCAGTTTGAAATAGCCGGCATCGATAAGAAAAAACTGGCACACGGACTTCAGAACATCAATTTTTCCGATTTTGAAGACAGCCTGCAGGATTTTTGCGCAGAAGAATGGTGTGCAGACTACATCATCACCAGGAATACTAAGGATTTTGCCTGTTCTTCAGTCCCAGCCATAACTCCGGAGGAATTTCTGAAAATGATATAGTCTGCTATACTACACCCATGCACTACGTAACCGCAAAATCTATCCTTACTTCCGGCAATGGTACCGGCATGAACGTGTACCGGGGCTGTACCCACGGCTGCATTTACTGTGACAGCCGCAGTACCTGTTATCATCCCCCCGTGCCCTTTGAAGACATTGAAGTAAAGCAGAATGCGGTGGAACTGCTGGATGCAGCACTGGCAGCAAAACGTAAAAAGATTATGGTAGGCACCGGTTCCATGTGCGATCCGTACATGCCCATAGAAAAAGACCTGCAGATTACCCGGCGGTGTCTTGAAGTCATTGATAAACACGGACATGGAGCCACAGTCCTGACAAAAAGCGACCTGGTACTGCGGGATTTTGACCTGCTGCAGCAGATCAACCGGCACACTAAGGCCGTTCTGCAGATGACGCTAACCTGTGCTGACCATACCATCAGCCGCAAGATTGAGCCCAACGTATGCACCTCACGCCGCCGTTTTGAAGTCTTAATGGAAGCAAAACATGCCGGCATTCCGACCGTTGTATGGCTGTGCCCCTTTCTGCCCTACATCACTGATACCCGGGAAAACATGTCTACCCTTATGGACTGGTGTGTAGAAGCCGGCGTTAAAGGCATCATCCAGTTTGGAGTTGGCGTTACCCTGCGCGACGGCAACCGGGGATACTTTTATAACCAGCTGAACAGGAATTTTCCGGGACTTACCCAGACGTATATCAGGCAGTACGGCAACAATTATGAAATCGGCTGTCCCAACGGCGATGAACTGTACGATCTGATGGCTGCCCGCTGTAAAGCCGCCGGCATCATGTATAAAGCAGACGACGTTTTTGCATACCTTCACCAGTTTGAAAGCAAAGACGACCAGCTGGAGCTGTTTTGATCATCAACACCGGCCAGAGAACCGACATTCCCGCCTTTTACACTCCCTGGTTTGTAAACCGCCTGCAGGAAGGTTACGTCTGTGTCCGGAATCCCTACAACCCGCAGCAGGTAACCCGCTACCAGCTTGATCCCAACGTTGTTGACGTTATCGGTTTCTGCACCAAAAATCCTGCACCCATTATTCCGCATCTGCCGCTTCTTAAGGACTACGGACAGTTCTGGTACGTAACCATTACCCCCTATGGCACCGACATTGAACCTTCTGTTCCCAACAAGAACACGGTCATGGACAGTTTCTGTACCCTTTCCCGCATTGTGGGGCGGGAGCGGACCGGCTGGCGCTATGATCCCATTTTCATCAGTGCCCGCTATTCCCTGGAATTCCACATTTCAGCCTTTGAGCGCATGGCATCCCGGCTTTCTGGCTTTACAAATATCTGCGTCATCAGTTTTATTGACCTGTATGACAAAGTGCGCCGGAATTTTCCTGAAGCCCGGGAAGTAACGCCAGCAGAACGGCTTATTCTGGGGAAAGCCTTTGCTGATATCGGAACCCGGTATGGTTTCAAGATTAAAGCCTGTGCCGAAGGACGTGATTTAGAGCAGTTCGGTATTGATTGCGACGGCTGCATGACGATGACCATGTACCAGGATGTGGCAGGTTGCCAGCTGAACGCACCCAGAAAGCCGGGAGCACGAAAAGAGTGTGCCTGCTATTTGTCCTGTGACATCGGAGCCTATGATACCTGCATGCACTTCTGCCGGTACTGCTATGCCAATACCAGCCGGAAGAACGTACTGAAAAACCGCCAGCTGCATGACCCAAAATCCCCATTTCTCATCGGTGGCCCCCTGCCTGATGACCAGATTCACATTGCGGACCAGAAATCCTGGAAAGCCCCACCGGAAGACCAGCTGCTGCTTTTTTAGCAGCACTTATCAGCCACCACTACTCTTGCGTAAAATACATCACTATCAACATAATAAGGTGCAATTATTTTTTTCTCAGGAGGAAGATATGAAAAAAATTACTGCCGTTATTTCTGTACTGCTTCTGCTTATCTCAATAACTGCCTGTTCAAAGTCCGGTTATACTGCCGGCACCTGGTCTGCAACCGAAACCGGTTTCGGTGGAGACGTAACCGTAACCATTACCACCAGTGATGCAAAAATTACTTCTGTAACCATTACCGGTGATAAAGAAACTCCTGCTATTGGTGGAGCTGCCATTCCACAGCTGCAGGAAGCCATGAATAAAGCCGGCAGCATCAAAGTTGACATCGTTTCCGGTGCAACCGTTACCAGTGACGCTGTTCTTGCTGCTGCAAAAGCAGCCCTTGCACAGGCTGCCGGTGGCGCAAAAACTGCTGCCCCATCAAAACTGAAAGCCGGTACCTACACCGCTACCGCAAAGGGCTTTTACGGTGACTTCCCTGTTACCGTAACCGTATCAGAAACTGCCATTACTGCTGCAAGTGCCGGTGAAAACAAAGAAACTCCCGCTCTTGGTGGAAAAGCCATTGAATTGCTGAGTGCTGAAGTTGTTCAGTACAACACCACCGGCGTTGATGTTGTTACCGGTGCAACCCTTACCAGCCGTGCTTACCTGAATGCCATTGCAGATTGTGTGGTACAGGCAGGTGGAAACGGAGCCCTGAAAGCCAAGGCTGCCTACCCGACCCAGGCCATTACCGAAGATGCTGACGTTGTAGTAGTTGGTGCCGGAGCAGCCGGTCTTGCCGCTGCCATCAGTGCAGCAGAAAACGGAGCAAAAACCGTACTGATTGAAAAACAGGGAATTCTTGGTGGTTCCTGTCTGATTTCAGCAGGTATCGTGTATGCCGCTCTTGATGAAGCTGATATTCCTGTTATGGAAGCATACTACCAGCAGCGCGCAGAAGGAAAAGCTGATGATGCATTCCTGAACTACTGGACTGAGAACTCCATGGCTACTGTAGACAAACTGACCAATGAAATTGGTGTACAGTGGTTCATGAAAGTGCCGGCCGGAACTGCTCCTCAGCCACGTGCAAACTTTGCTGCTGGCTTTACCGGAGCTTCCCTTATCGGTCCAATGACTGCCTATGCTGAAAAACTGGGCGTAAAAATCATTACCAACTGTGCCGGTAAAGACATTATCATGAAAGACGGAAAAGTAGCCGGTCTTACTGCAGCCGGACGCAATACGACCTGGACTTTCAATACTCCTGCTGTCATCCTTGCAACCGGTGGTTTTGATGCATCTGAAGAACTGAAGGCAAAATGGTCTCCTGTTGCAGTTGGTGACTTCCCGCTGTCAAACAAAGGAAACGTTGGTGAAGGTATCCTGATGGGTATGAACGCTGGTGCTGACACTGAATTCAAAGCCGGTATGATCGGTTTTGTTATCGTTGACGGTTCTCTGCCTGAAAGCGGTATGTCTGCCCTGGCTATGGGTGCTGACATGTACGTTACCGGTGACGGTACCTACATTGTTGACGGCATTGACTACCCTATTACCTACACCGGTCTGAAAAATTCCGGAGCAACAAAATTCTTTGGTATGTATGATGCTGACGGAGAAGCCAACGGTGAAGCTGCTGTAGCACTGGGATACGGATTTAAGGCTGATACCATTGCAGATCTGGCAAAGGCTGCCGGTATGGATGCTGCAAAACTTGCTGCAGCTGTTGCCAAAGAACCTACCCTGGATAAGGCACCATACTACGCTGTTGTTGTAAAACCTTCTACCATCGGTTCAATGGGTGGCCTGAAAGTTAACACCAAGTCTGAAGTGCTTGATAAAAACGGCAAGGCAATCGGCGGTCTGTATGCAGCCGGTGAAGTTGCCAACGCAGGACTGTTCTATCAGGAATACCCTGCTTCCGGTACTTCAAACAGCATGAGCATGACCTACGGTTTTGAAGCCGGTAAAAACGCTGCAAAATACAGTAAATAACAACATACGTCCATAAATCTGCCGGATTGCCAGTGCATACAGTGTATGCCTGTGCTGGCAGTCCGACCGGTTATGGATCCCTGTTCCATTCACTCGTTTTTCATCAGGAATCCGGAAAATACCCAGCCGTCTGTTTCTCCAGGCCTTTTGCAAACAAGAGTATCCCCAGGTAAATCCTTATGTGTTTCATCTTTTTCCACAATCTTCACGGGAATCCAGAAACCGTGTTCACCATCCAAAAAATCGTAGAAAGGATACAACGTTTCTTCAGTCTGAATAACCACAGTCCCATTTTCCAGAAGCCCTATTTTTTCACCCCAAGGACTATCTCTGAGCCGTAACCCTTCCGGCGAATTAACCTTCCATTGCGTACCTTTCTTTTCAACATGTTTTATATCTTCGTATTTTGCCTGGATAAAGGTAAAAGCATAATTTCTTCTTATCTCGTCATTTCCACTTTCATAAAAATCTATTTTGTATTGACCTGGCTCTTTAATGGAAAACTCAAAGTGGCATATTCCGTCTTCATCTGTTTTTGTTTCTACACCAAACAAAGGGAAATAAACGAGTTTTTTGAAACTTGAATACCCATAAGAAAAGATAGCCATAGTTCCACCTTCGTCAGAGCAAGACCCTTTTCCCTGATAAATCATGTGATATTTTTTTCCAACTTCCAGCTTCGTATTTTCAATCTCTACAAAGGGATCTTCATATTCTTCAGAATATACCACATAGGCCAAAGGACTGAATTTCAACGAAAAAGTCTTCTCATACAGTATTTCATCCGAAGAACAACTTCTCAAAAGCACATCCCAGTCTCCGTTTTTGGAGTATAGATTTCTGTTGTTAAAGACAAATGAACCATGATACCCGATGAAGATACCGCTATAATTTTTTACCTCACGCAGCTTTAGAGGCAACTTGTTGTTATAAAAAAAGGATTTCCCATCATGACGGGCCTCTATGTAAACTTCCGGATTACTATCATATACTTCTGTAGGAAGCATTACGTAAAGTTCTGAATCCATCCCCCTGAGAAAATCAATATTTATTTCAGTGTACGGAGAGTCAGGAAGACAGCCCTCATCATTTATTCCATAAATTCTGACATCTTCTCTCTTGAAGCAATCAGGTACGTCATAAAGCAAACCTTCGTTATAAAGGTAGACCCCGCCTTTCCCATAGGATTTCAAATGTTCTTCAAGAAATTCATCCATTGTCAGGTAATCCCTTTCCAGAGGACTCAGCTGTTCTTCTTCCTGGGGATTATCCAATTCTTCCTGTTGATTATGAGAACTGTCTTCTGTCTGAACAATAATTGAGGTATCACCTGTAATCTGATTTTCATCATCAAGCTTTTTTGAACAACTTGATAGAGTGAATGCAATACCGATACTTAGTAAAACTAAAACTTTTTTCATTGTAAAAAACCTTAAAAAATTTGTATTCATTATGAGAATCCTCAACTCTGTTCAGGGGATACGTATTCTGCAGTTCTAACATTTTAACTCCAGTGAACGTTATTATAGCATATGCGTTCATTCTTACGCGATGTACATAACCAGAGTTCCATAATTTGCAAGCACTGTTGCGGCTAGTCGTAATTTCTTGCACCAAATTCCAGTTCTGCCTTTACAACTGAGGGAATACCAATGGACTGAGCAGGAACATATCAGTTGAAGATGAAAGACTCATTCCAAGAGAATTGAAAAGTGCTTCGGCTTTATTGTTAATCTTCAGTATTGTACGAAACGCTACAGTCATTGT
>JAKSTT010000101.1 GCA_024413635.1 Treponemataceae bacterium
CACAGCCTCGTTAAATTCGTAATTATGTGTTGATCAACGAATTATTTGAAGTCTTTTGGACGACGTTCAGTGCGTTTGCATTTCTGGCATTCTGCAACATTCTTCAGTTTGCCACCTTCGAACATTGTCTTCATAACAACTTCGCCGCCGCATTCACAGAAGAATTTGTGGGTTGCAACGGTAGTACGAGAGTTTTTACTGGCTCCAGCCATAACTAGCCTCCGGAATAAATATAATCGATTACCGAAAGAATATATAAAATATCTTCGCTCAAGTCAATAGGACAGATTTCTGCTCCATTGCTTGACTAACTGGCAAGGTTTTTGTAACATAATCTAAGTTTATCTTTGGAGGGTCTCCTTTGGCAGTAAAACAATCTTCTGCAGAAAAAAGACACAAGCAGAGCGAAGTTCGTCGCCTGCGCAATAAAGCCGCTAAAAGTTCAGCACGTACCAGCGTTAAAAAATATCTTGAAGCTGTACACGCTAAGGACCAGGCTCTTGCTTCCGAAAAACTGGCTGCTCTGGTTAAAGAACTGGACACCAATGCCGGAAAAGGAATTCTGTCTAAGAATGCTGTATCTCGCAAAAAGTCACGCATGATGAAGCTGTTCAACGCTACATTTGCAGCTGCGAAATAACAACGCTTAACAAGGAAGCTGTTTTTTTGGTGAAAGCCAGACAGCTTCCTTTGTTTTTTCCTGTCCCTTTCCGGGGATTATTTTTTTCTGCATATCCTTTATTAAAAAAATCGAAAAAAACTATCAAAATTCAACAGTAACAATTCTGTAATAAAATCGTATATACAAAAATACAAAAGTGGTGGAACATAAATTGGAAAGTATAAAAAAAGTAACCAGAAGTGCACTGGTAGACGAAGTATATCAGGACTGTAAGCATGACCGTCAGGTTGTGCAGGAAATCATTGATGCAGCCCTGGACAATATCAAAGAAAATCTTGGCCATGGAGCTACAGTAGAACTGCGTGGATTCGGTACTTTTGAACTCCGCCTGCGGAAAGGACGGAAAACCGCCCGTAACCCGAAAACCGGCGAGAAAGTTTCTTCAGAACCCCATTACGTTGTCATCTTCCGTTCCGGGTATGAATTGAAGCAGGAAGTTATGCAGCTGCCTGCACCGAAAAAATAAGGAAAAAACAGGATGGAACAACCGGTAACAGTAAAAGGATTTCTAAAGCATCTGGGGCTCTTGGTTCTGGCAGTGTTTCTTTTCGCCTTGCCGCATCCGACAGACCTGTTTCTGCCTGGATTACCGTTCCTGTCCTATTTTGCCATTATTCCCGTTTTCCTGCTGGTTGCAGAAGTCCGTTTTGCCTGGGTATGGGTGTATGGCTTTCTGTATGGTCTTTTGGGGTACTGCCTGTATGTAAGCTGGCTTGCCACCTTTAATCCTGCAGCCATGCCGGTTATTGCCCTCATGTACGGTTTTTACCTGATGGCCTGTTTCCCTTTGATGAAACTGGCAGGTAACCTGTTTCCGAAATACCGTTTTTTTGCCCAGTGGATTGTCTGGTGTGCCTACGAATATGTCAAAACCCTGGGATTCAACGGTTTCAATTACGGGGTAACAGCCTATTCCCAGTGGCGGTATACCGTCATCATCCAGTGTGTTGCCTTTGCCGGCGTTTTTGGTCTGAATATGGTCATTACCTGGCCCTCAGCCTGGTTTGCTGCCGTCATTAAGGATTCTGCCGGAAACTGGCTGCAGAAAGTGAAAAACCACCGGTATTCCGGCATTGCATGGATATGCGTATTTGCGGCTGTAATTGTGTACGGTCTGGTGTCGCCGGTGGATTATTCCCGCAATGAAACTGTTCCGCTGGCAGTGCTGCAGACTAATTCTGACCCCTGGGTTGGTGGATTTGCTTCTTATCAGCGGGATCTTGATACCCTGATCCGGCTTTCTGATGAAGCCCTGGAAGAACGGCCGGACCTGCAGTTCGTGGTATGGCCTGAAACTGCCTTCATTCCACGCATTACCTGGCATTATCAGCGTCGTGAAGAACGTGATAAGTTTGAACTGATAGAAAAACTCCTGACATACATCAACAGTAAAAATTCCGGCTTTATTATTGGCAACGATGATGGTACAATGGGATATAACTTTGAAGGCCGGTACACTCAGCTGGATTACAACGCCGTACTGGTATTTACCCCTGGAGAGAACGTTATCCCTCCAAAGCCGGAAGTATATCATAAAATACATCTGGTTCCATTTACTGAATGGTTCCCGTATAAGAAACAGCTTCCTGTCGTATATAAAATGCTTGAAGAAAACGATACCCATTTCTGGGATCCCGGCAGTGAACCGGTTATTTTCAGGAAAGGTAATTTTTCATTTGCGACACCAATCTGTTTTGAAGACACCTTTGGCAGTATGGGCCGGCTTTTTGTCAGTAACGGGGCACGGGCTTTCGTAAATCTTTCAAATGACGCATGGGCCGGTAGTGAAGCCTGCCAGAAACAGCATCTGGCCATGGCACTGTTCCGCTGTGTAGAAAACCGTGTTCCCGCCGTACGTTCAACGGCATCCGGCCAGACGGTATTCATTGATCCCAACGGTGTCATCAAGCAGGAAGCTGAACCGTTCTGTGAAACCTACCTGTGTGCTGATGTTCCGGTTATGCCGGCGTCGTACCAGACCCTGTACACCCGCTTTGGTGACTGGGCTGGTGTTGTTGCAGTGATTGCATCCCTTGCAGTGTATGCTGCAGGATTTTTGTTATATCTGAAGAATAAACGGAGTCAGAAAGGACGTTAACCATGGCAAAGATTTTTCCCATGAACGGCACCCGCCTTACTGTAGCTGGAGAAGAGACCTGTTTTGAAGGATCCCTGGAATTTACTGACAGCCTGATCATTACCGGTAAGTTCAGCGGGAACATCAAAAGTTCCGGCTATCTGGAAATTGCAAAAACCGGTGATTGTGTAGTTGATGAAATGACCGGTTCAAATATTGTCGTATCAGGTAAAGTTACCGGCAATATTACTGCTGAAGACAGCATTGAACTGTGTTCCGGCAGTGTCATTACCGGCGACATTAAAGCCCGGAAAATCAAGATAGAAGAAAATGTTCTCTTTGACGGAAAGGTAACCATGCTGGATGATGTTCCGGCCGTAGACCTTTTTTCAATGTCAATAAGTGATTACAAACAGCGTATGAAACAGACTGATAATCAGGACAAACAGTTCGGTGTATAAGGAGTTATTGTAATGGCACCACTTTTTAGTCGTTCAGAAGACAAATCAGAAAACAAACCGGAAGTTCAGACAGTTGCAGAACCTGCAGTGCAGGTTGAACCGGTTGTAGAAGCTGCTCCCCAGCCTGTTGAAACTCCTGCAGAAGCAGCCCCGGAAACAGCAGCTGCACCTGCAGAAGCAGGGGAAGCACCAAAAAAAGTACGGGCTGTGGTAAAAAAGCCACGGGTTGCAGCCGTAAAACGTACTGATGCTGCACCACGCAGTGAAGATGGTGAAAAAAGCGAACCCCGTCAGGAACGGAATAATGACCGTCCTAACCGTAATGACCGCAATAATTACAAGAAAAACATCCGCGGAAAACGCGATAACAGCCAGGAAATGCAGGCCGTAATTGAAGCCCAGATGGAAACTGATCCTGCGGTTCTGGCTTCAAAACCACGTCTGGTAATCAATGAACTGACTGCCATGGGTATGCATGAACTCCGTGACCTTGCAGCAAAATATGAAATCCAGCGTGATGATCTTGCAGCCCTGAAAAAACAGGAACTGATCTTCGTTATCCTGAAAAGCCATACGGAACACGGTGGCATCATTTTTGCTTCCGGTTCCCTGGAAATCCTGCCAGACGGTTATGGTTTCCTTCGTTCACCACAGAACAGCTATCTGCCCGGTCCTGACGATATTTATATTTCACCAAGTCAGATCCGCCTGTTTAACCTGAAAACCGGTGATACCATTTACGGCCAGGTCCGCTCTCCTGCCGAAAAGGAACGGTTCTTTGCCCTGCTGAGAATTGAAACCGTCAATGACGATGACACCCGTTCAGCGCAGACCCGTATCCCTTTTGAAAACCTTACCCCTCTGTATCCTGATGAAAAACTCCGTCTTGAAACCGAAACCAATGAACTTTCAACCCGTATTGTCGATCTGTTCTGTCCTATCGGAAAAGGACAGCGTGCACTGATTGTTGCACCGCCAAAGGCTGGTAAAACCATCTTCATGCAGAAGGTAGCCAACGCAATCCATGCAAACCATCCGGAAGTAAAGATCATCGTCCTGCTGATTGATGAACGTCCGGAAGAAGTAACCGATATGGAACGTTCAATCCATGCAGAAGTTATTTCTTCTACCTTTGATGAACCGGCTACCCGCCATGTACAGGTTGCAGAAATGGTACTGGAAAAGGCAAAACGCCTGGTAGAACACAAACAGGACGTTGTTATTTTCCTTGACTCCATTACCCGTCTGGCCCGTGCCTACAACCAGACCGTTCCTACCAGCGGTAAGGTTCTTTCCGGTGGTGTTGATTCCAATGCACTGCACAAGCCAAAGCGGTTCTTTGGTGCTGCCCGTAACGTAGAGCAGGGTGGTTCACTGACCATTATCTCAACGGCACTGATTGAAACCGGAAGCCGCATGGATGAAGTTATCTTTGAAGAGTTCAAGGGAACCGGTAACATGGAAATCAACCTGGACCGCAAACTGGCAGAACGCCGTCTGTTCCCTGCCATCAACATCAAGAAGTCAGGAACCCGTAAGGAAGAACTGCTGCTTACTGAAGAAGAACTGCAGAAAATCTGGATTCTCCGCAAGGTTATCAACCCCATGGATGATACGGAAATTATCGAACTTCTTATTGACAGAATGAAGAAAAGTAAGAATAATGAAGCATTCTTACGCTCCATGAACAGCATGGGCGCCCAGTGATACACCGGGAATACTGAGAACTTGCGGGGTTTGTGACCTCTGCTGGCGTACCTTTCAGAAATGAACCGTACGAGTGGACGTCGGGCAAGCCTTATATTATACATTTTAAGGAGAAAGCGATGAAAGAAGGAATTCATCCAAACTACGAACTGACCAAAATTACCTGTGTATGTGGTAATGTAATCGAAACCCGTTCAACCGTTAAAGATATTAACGTTGAAATCTGTTCTGCTTGCCACCCATTCTTCACTGGTAAGCAGAAACTTGTTGACACCGCCGGTCGTATCGAACGTTTCAACAAACGCTACAACATCAAACAGTAATTTCATTATATTGCCGGTACCGTTTGCTGCATGCAGCAGACAACCGCATGAATTTATTTGGGTGGTGAAAAGGGCAGCCGACAGTGTTGGCTGTCTTTTTTTTTGCCACATGGCACTATGAATCCACCGGTACCCATATTATTTCACTCGAAATAGTGACATTTTAAGGTCTGTATCTGATACAGTCCGATAATTTGACGGCATTTCAAAAGGGATGATAAGGTATATGTAGGCTACTAATCGGAGGGCTTAATGGCAGTAATTGATTCACAGTTTCAGCTTGTAACATTCCAGTTAGGTGAAGAACTGTACGGCGTTGATATTATGGACGTTAAAGAGATCGTAAAGACTCAGGGCGTTCGTCCTATTCCAAACGCACCATATTACGTAGAAGGTATTTTTAATCTTCGCAGTGAAATTATCCCTGTTATCAGTTTACATAAACGGTTCCGCATCGAAAAAATGAAATATGATGAAGATGAGGACGAAGAATCACAGGGTGGATTCATCATTCTGAATCTCGATGGCGTTAAAATCGGTATCATCATTGACCGTATTGCCCGCGTTGTTCAGGTGAAATCAGATGAAGTAAAACCACCGCCACAGATGCTGAGCGGTATCGGCACCGAATATATCCATGGCGTTATCCGCCAGGAAAGCGGTGGCTATCTGATTGTACTGGATATCCGCAGACTCTTTAACGCTAAAGAAATGCAGACTATTCTTGGTACAAACCGCTAAGCGATGAAAATTCAGACATATAGTTCTACTATCCGTCGTAAAGAAATGGATGCCGTGCTCACTTGTATGGTCGATGAACAGATCGGCCCGGGTGAGCTTAATGTGCGTCTGGTACAGACTGTAAAAGAGTATTTCGGTATCTCAGGTGCGGTAGCACTGCGGAGCCCTTCTGTGGCTTTGGGATATGCATTAAAAGCCATCAACCTTGAACCGGGCAGTAAGGTAATGATTTCCGCCCTGGCTCCGGACTGGCAGTATGCGGCACTGGAAAACGCCGGGTATACACCGGTTGTTCTTGATGTAGATCCTGATACGGCACTTGTTCCGGAAGCTGAAATCATCCTGGGTCAGAAACAGGGTGCTTCTGTGCTGTTTTACCACGAAACAGCAGGTCTGGTACCTGATTTTGAAATGTTGAAAAACCTGGGTGTCATCTGTATTGAAGATATTTCACAGAACGTAGGTGCTCTGGTTGGAGATAAACGGACCGGTACATTCGGTACCTTTGCCATTCTCGGCCTTGAACAGAATGACCTTCTGACAGCCGGTGGGGGTGCAGTCCTTATGGCACCTGCTTCCCGCGAATGGTCAGCACTCCGTGCCCTGCAGGATACCATCCCCGATACTGACAAACTTCCCGACATCAATGCAGCCCTTGGTTTTGTCCAGTTGAAAGAACTGAATAAAAACGAAGAAACCCGCAAAAAGATGAAGGAACTGTATATGCATTCCCTTATGCAGAGTCGCCATAAGACACTGCTGCAGCGTGGTTCCGATGATATTGTTCCTGTTGTGTTCAATTTTCCCGTTGTCCTGAACAGCGGTGCAAAAGACGTCATTGCCTATGCCGCAAAAAAGGAAATTGTCGTGCAGCCTGCCTTTGCCGGCACCGTATATGAACGGCGCAGCGGCATTACTGAAACAGATGGGGCTGGGGACAACAATCCTGTTGCCGCCTGTAAAAATGCCGGTTCACTGTATCTGCGCTGCGTTAACTTCCCGCTGTATCCACGGCTTGGAGAAGTTAAGGCTGCAAAGGTTGCAAAAGTACTGGGAACACTGCCATAATAGGATATACGTCCTATGAAAAAATGTGTCATTATCCGGAACATCTATAACAAAAAAGCCATGAATGAGTCTGATGCAGTACGAACGTTTCTGCACAGTCACTCTGTTTCTTCAGAAATGCTTGATTATTCGGGTGACGATGGAACTACCGTGTTGCCGGATTGCGATTTTGTTATTACCTTAGGTGGTGATGGCACCGTACTTTTTGCATCCCGTATCTGTGCTCCGCGGGGAATTCCCATATTTCCCGTAAATTTCGGTGAATTCGGCTTTATTGCCGGTATTTCCAAAGACAACTGGGAACAGCCGCTTTTACGCTGGCTTGACGGTAATCTTTCCTGGACTGAACGGAACCTGCTGTATGGTCAGGTAATCCGTTCCGGAGAGAATGGAGTCTTTACTGCATTTACCTCAACGGCATTAAATGATGTGGTAGTCCGCACCACCGGAGTTGCCCAGCTGGCAGAACTGCAGGTATCTGCAGACGATGAACCCTTTGGTAAATTCCGGTCTGACGGCATCATTGTTGCAACGCCCACCGGCTCTACCGCCTATTCTGCAGCAGCTGGTGGTCCTATTGTAGATCCGTCCGTCCAGGCGCTGATACTCAGCCCCATAAATGCCTTTTCCCTGTCAAACCGGCCCATCGTTCTGAAACCGGATACCCTGGTTTCTGTAACGGTACTGCAGTCACGGGGCGCAAGCATGGCAATTACCTTTGACGGACAGCAGACCTTCATGCTGCAGCCGGAAGATGTCATTACCATAACCAGTGCCAATGAAAAAGTCCGTCTCATCGGTTGTGAGACCAGTGTGTTCTACAGTGCGCTCCGTTCCAAATTACAGTGGCGTGCCAACATGCAGGAGAATTAAAAATGCTTGAAGATATTCAGATTAAAGATTTTGCATTGATAGATGCCGCTTCCCTTGATTTTAATCCCGGCTTTACCGTTCTTACCGGTGAAACCGGTGCCGGTAAATCAATCCTCATCGGAGCACTCAGTTTCCTGTTGGGCGGTAAGGGCGGTACGGAAGTAATCCGTGCCGGTACCCATGAAGCCCGTGTTTCCGGAACCTTTTTCATTGAACCTGCTCAGAAAGAAGCCCGTGCCTGGCTGGAAGAACACAGTATCGACCTGGAAGATGACCGGGTGCTGTTACGCCGTGTAGTAAAGGATACGGGAAAAACTGCTGCCTGGATCCAGGGATGTCCCGTAACCCGTGCCGACCTTTCTGAATTTACCCAGTATCTGGTAGATATTCATGGGCAGCATGAACACCAGTCACTTATGTATCCCCAGCATCACCGCGGTTTCCTTGATGCCTATGCCGGTCTGGAAGAAGACGTTGCGCAGTTCGGCGTGCTCTACGGAACGCTGGTACAGAAACGGAAAGCTCTGGCTGAGCTTGATGAAAATGATGCGGACCGTGAGCGGAAGATCGATATGCTGACCTTTGCCGTGGATGAAATTACAAAGGCAAAACTGAAGGCCGGTGAAGATGAAGAACTGGCTGTTGAAGAATCACGTCTTGGCCAGTTTGAAAAACTCTTCGGGGATATGGAAGAAGCAACAGGACTCCTGTCATCAGAATCAGGTGATGCCGTCAGCCAGTTGAAGCGTGCCGGATCTGCCGTAAACCGGGCAACGGCTGCAGATCCTACGCTGGCAAAACTGGCAGAACGCCTGGAATCAGCATTTTATGAAGTTTCCGATA
>JAKSTT010000102.1 GCA_024413635.1 Treponemataceae bacterium
AGCTTTCTTCATGGCAGCATCATGCTCCTGACCAATTTCTTTAGGAGTTTTTACAAGGCCAAAAAGTTCTGTCATACAATCTTTATGAACTTCTGTAACAGATGCAGGCAGATACTGGTCGTACCAAAGCTGAACATTTGAAGCTTCAAAGAATACATCGATGATTTTCTTGTTATTGGGATCGTCAATATTCTTGTTGAAACCCGTAATTGAAGGAACGGTTCCTGTATCCATCTTTTCTTTATTGTAGGTATCATCATTGAAATACTGAGTTGCAAGTACGTAGCAAGCATCAAGCATTTCCTGGTTTACAGAACCGTCTTTGTTGAAACAGTTGAAAGAGAAACCTGTACCAATTGCAGTACCAATTTCTACGTCCTGTGGAACGCCGGCTGCTTTAGCTTTTGAATCTTCCGGAAAACGGAATACGCTGATGTTTTCGTTGTACCATTCTTCGCTATCAGCCTTAATGCCAGATACCTGCCAGGAACCATGAAGCATCATTGCTGCTGAGCCATCGTACAGAAGAGCTCTATCCTGGTTATCATCTGCAGAAAGTGAGTTAACACCATCCGGGAAATAACCTTTCTTTACCCATTCCTGAATTTTCTCACCAGCATAAATGAATGCCGGGCTTGTAAATGAACCGCCGTTTTTCTGTGTATAGGCTGCATCAAATTCTGCATTTCCCGAATGACGGGCAACAAGGTACATGTAGTACATGGAACCTGTCCATTTTGATGCATTTGCCAGTGAAAATGGAGTAATTCCATTTGCTTTAAGTTTTGCACAAACATCTTCAAGTTCATCAATTGTTGTTGGAACTGAAAGACCCAGTTTTGCAAAAATTGTTTTGTTATAGAAAATATCACAACCTGAAAGACCGCCAAAAGGAATTGCAAGCATCTTTCCGTTATAGGTTGACTGACCTACAGCTGCATCAATAAATGCAGGATGATCGTATTTTGCGTACATGTCTGTAATATCGTTTACAAAACCTGAATTGTAATATTCGGTCATTGGACCGCCACCCCAGTGAATGTACATGTTCGGGGCTTTTCCGGAACTCATTGCAACTACCAGCTGCTGCTTATAGTTATCATTCTGCTGATGAATCTGCTTAACGGTGATGTTCGGATAATCTGCCATGAATCTCTTTACGGCATCTTCATCCTGACTTTTCCCCGGTTCATTTGTCGAAATATCCCATAAAACAATTGTCAAAGGTTTAGTCGTTAATTCTGGAAGATTCTTTCCATCCGTCTGTTTTTTTGAATTTGTGGCATTTACAGTCTTAGCAGTAGACCCTGCAGAAGATTTTCCGCTGCAACCGCTAACCAAGGAAGCTGCAAACACTACACCAAAAATGAGAGTCAGCATTTTCATTGTCTTTTTCATCTTTTTCTCCTGATTGAAAGCATGCGGATACTTTTTACAATTCGTATTAAATATCCAAGAAAAACAGCTGTATGCTTTTCTATACTTTTACCGTAAATGCGATTTTTAAAACCTGCCTTTAAAAAGTTGCTTTTTAAATAAACAAAAATTGCTTTTTCTAAAACACTATTTCACTGGTTTTTATTTTATTTTCAGTAAAATCCGGTTAATTTCTCTGATATTTTTACCAAAAACGGCGTAACTTTAAGTATTCAGGCAAAAAATTGTCATGTGGAAAAGCAATTTTTTACTTGTTGTATCAGAACATAATTGCTATGATTTGTGTATCTTGTCTATGCAGGGTGGCTTGAAGAAAAGAAGAAACATGAAAAATCAATATGCAGATTGCGAAGAAAGTATCCGTCATAAAATCAACAGCAGCCTGCGCGTGTTCATAAACCGGCTGCATGCAAACTTTCCTCCCCACTGGCACACAGATATAGAAATAATCTGGGCAAAAGAGGCTCCGTACAAAATAATTTGCGACAACCAAAGTTACTACGTTGACGTAGGAGACATAATTGTTATATGCCCCGCCGTTATCCATGAAATTTTTTCCATTTCCCCCGGTGCAAAACTGTACGTACAGGCAGATTTTTCAAAAATAACAGTACTAAAAGAAATCAACAATGTGTTCAGACAGATGTCGCCGGCACTTCACATAAAAAAAAGTACCTGTCCGCCGGAAATGTATGAGCGCCTGTGTGATTATTTAAAGGTAATTGCAACATTGTATTTCGGCTGCATGCCTTCAATTCATTCAGTTGACGGAAAAGGTGACGTAGAAGAAAGCGTAATAGCTTTCAAGGAATTAACCTCATACGACAAAATAGATATTTATTCTACTCTGATGAAATTGATTTCCTTCTGCGGAAAGAACATGCCTCTTTTTCAAAATCCGGGTGCTGTTTCTGCTGCAGGGAATTCGCAAAACAATGCCCTGCTGAATGATGTGTGCACGTTCATTTCTGAACATTTTACGGAAGACCTGTCCCTGGATAAAATTTCCCATTATGCAGGATTCAGTAAGTTTTATTTTGAAAAAAAGTTTTCAGAATATACAGGCCGAACCTTTTACCAATACCTTCAGCAAATACGGATTAATTACGCGCAGACGCTTCTGTCGAAGTCTGATCTTTCCATCACAGATATAGCCTATCAGTCAGGCTTTGCAAGTTCTACGGCATTTACCCGTGCATTCAGGAAAAGCACAGGTTATCCTCCATCAGAATTCAGGATGCTGAACGAAGATCAGCATCCTATAAAAGTCTGCCCACCCGTTACCGATGAAAAACCAGACCAGAATTGAATTGATACGCGTTTACTGCGCGTTGCGTTCCAGACGGATCAGTTCTCCCTGGGAGGCAATACCGCTCATGGTAATGGTTACGGCCTGCAGAGTCAGTTCTTCCGTACTGCTGTTACCGTCATCTGCGGCAGCAAGCCGGTAGTATCCGGTAAAGCGCGGGCTGGTACTGGATTTATCGGGGCGGAACTCAATTATCAGTTCTCCCTGCATTCTGTTGATGATGAATACGCCGCTGGAGATGATACCGCCTTTTTCTGCGGTCCAGGTATTCCCCTTTACGGCCAGTTCCGTAGTATCGTGGGTCCGCCATTTTTCCGCAGTTGTCTGCAGGGTTGCCAGCATTTCAGTATCCCCAATGGCGGTGATCCCTGCTTCCTTTGCAGAAGGCTGTTTGCGGTAGGTACCGTCCCAGAGGGAAT
Organism: Treponemataceae bacterium; assembly: GCA_024413635.1. GTDB lineage: Bacteria > Spirochaetota > Spirochaetia > Treponematales > Treponemataceae > Treponema_I. Next base: position 3,166 of record JAKSTT010000102.1, read on the forward strand.
CTTCCTTGATTTCCATGAAAACTTCGTCAGTTACCTTGATCTTAATCTCATCGGTATCTGTCAGGGTGGTATCAAAGCGGCGTGAAATGGCGGCCGTAGAGGTGTTTTTTGTGGTCATGGTCATACCGCTGCGCCGCATCCAGTCACTGTCCCAGGAATAAACTTCCTGTGTTGCCTCGGTAAAACAGATGATTTCCCTGTTTTCTACATCAAAGAATACATAGCGCAGGTCATCGCCCTGTTTGTTGACTGTCTTGTACCACAAACCGTCCAGAAATGCACTGAATGTTTCAGTGGTGCCGTCAAGAATACGGGACAGTTCCTGCTTGTTAACTGTTTTGTTTGCAACCAGTTTTTCTGAATCCTGCTGGTACAGGCGGGTACGTCTGTTGTATTTCCAGGTTATCTGAAGCTGGTCAAGCAGGTTGCCGTTGTCTGAGGTAAACGGACGGTTTTCTATGATGGAATAACTGTCTCCGTTAACCTGTCCCATGGCGTAGGCATCGGAACGGGCTGTTTCTTCAACAGAAATGGTACCTTCAGACTTCAGGTCGGCAATCTTTGTCCAGGAAGCCCGTCCAAAGCGGATGTCACTCTGGTAAATCTGCAGCACCGTATTGTTGTCATAGGTAAATCCGGTGTACACCAGTGCATTTTTGTGCTCTCCGATAACGTCTATGGCACTGACTGAAAGGGTATTGATCTGCTGGACTTCTGTTTCAATCTGCAGGCTCTGTTCATATTCCTGCGTCTGCACGTTGTACACCGCCAGCAGCAGAACGATGTAGGGATTACCGGCGCGGCGGATGGCACAGACCTGGTCCTCAATTTCGTCAGTTGCCTGGCTGGCGCTGAACTTAACGGGAAATGTCTTTAAAAGGGTATCCCCGGCCTGCAGGGGAATGTAGGAAATAAGCTGAGTCTGCTCAAAGCTGGCAGATTCCCGTATTTCTTCTACAACGGAAGCCTGCTGGGTAATAGGCGTTACGATTTTTGAGTAATGAATTTCTTCAACCTGTTCCGGAAAAAAACGTTCACGGAAAAACAGAACGGCAATGGTTGCTGCTGCCAGCAGAAACAGGAAAATAGTCAGTTTTTTCATAGCTGCCTTCAGTGTATCAAATATTGCTTTGTTTAGCAAAAGTCATTGTTCTGTACGGTTTTTTTGTAGTTTTTTATTGACGATATGGGGGTGGCCTTAGTATTTTTACTGCATGAGTGATACACAGAATCAGAATCAGGAAGAACAGACAGTAAACACTGAAGAAACTGCTGCTCAGACCGATTCACAGACTGAAACTACCGGTCAGGAAGAGCAGGCTGCAGAAGCAAAAGAGCCTGTTGCTGAAGACCGCATTGCTGAGCTGGAAAAAGCCAACGCTGAACTGAAAGACCAGTTCCTGCGTAAAAGTGCTGATTTTGACAACTACCGTAAACGCATGATCCGTGAAAAACAGGAAGCATTTGACTATGCAAATACCAACCTGCTCACCGATCTTATTGCTACCCTTGATGACTTTGACCGTGCCCTTGCTGCCGGCCAGGAAGTTGACGGTAAGACACCAGACCTGAAGCCTGTTGTTGACGGCATCAAAATGATCAACAAACAGCTGCGTGGACTGCTGGAAGCAAAATACAACCTGTCCACCTACGGCGAAAAAGGCGATGCGTTTGACCATGATATCCATGAAGCAATCGCCACTGCCAATGCTCCTGTTGCAGAACCTGTCTGTGCAGAAGTATATCTGAAAGGTTATAAACTGAAGGACCGTGTTATCCGTCCTGCAAAAGTAATGGTTCACATGCCTGACGGCACCGTGAAATCAGAATAATACAGCATTTAGATTTTTTTAGGAGATACAAAGATGGGAAAGATTATTGGTATTGACTTAGGAACCACCAACTCATGTGTTGCCGTTATGGAAGGCGGCGAAGCAGTAGTTATCCAGAACTCAGAAGGCGGACGTACTACTCCTTCAATCGTAGGTTTCACTGCTAAAGGTGAACGCATTGTAGGTCAGCCAGCTAAAAACCAGATGGTTACTAACCCAGCAAACACTGTTTACTCAATCAAACGTTTTATCGGACACAGATACAACGAACTGACCGGTGAAGCTAAAATGGTACCATACACCGTAAAAGACCACGGTGAAGACGTACGCATCGACATTGAAGGCAAAGAATATTCTCCACAGGAAATTTCAGCATTCATCCTGCAGAAAATGAAGAAAACTGCAGAAGACTACCTGGGTGAAGCTGTTACCGAAGCAGTTATTACCGTTCCTGCTTACTTCAACGACGCTCAGCGCCAGGCTACCAAAGATGCCGGTAAAATTGCCGGTCTTGATGTAAAACGCATCATCAACGAACCAACCGCTGCTTCACTGGCATATGGTTTCAACAAAGACAAGAACAACGAAAAAACCGTTGCAGTATACGACCTGGGTGGTGGTACCTTTGATATTTCCATCCTGGAACTGGGCGATGGTGTATTTGAAGTAAAATCTACCAACGGTGATACCCACCTGGGTGGTGACGACTTTGACCGCCAGATCATCAACTGGCTGATTGCTGAATTCAAGACTGACACCGGCATTGACCTGTCACAGGACCGCATGGCCCTGCAGCGCCTCCGTGAAGCTGCAGAAAAAGCAAAGATTGACCTTTCTGCCCAGTCTTCTACCGAAATCAACCTGCCATTCATTACCGCAGACGCAACCGGTCCAAAACACCTGCAGAAAACCCTGACCCGTGCAAAATTTGAACAGATGACTGAAGACCTTCTGGAACGCACCAAAGAACCATGCCGCAAGGCAATTGCTGATGCCGGTATTACCGTAGACCAGATTGACGAAGTTCTGCTGGTTGGTGGTTCTACCCGTATGCCAAAAGTAATGCAGACCGTAAAGGAAATCTTCGGAAAAGAAGGTTCAAAAGGTGTTAACCCTGACGAAGCTGTAGCAGTAGGTGCTGCAATCCAGGGTGGTATTCTTGGCGGTGACGTTAAAGACGTTCTGCTGCTTGATGTTACTCCACTGTCACTGGGTATTGAAACCATGGGTGGTGTATTCACCAAACTGATTGAACGCAACACTACCATTCCTACCAAAAAGAGCCAGATTTTCTCTACTGCAGCTGATGGTCAGACCGCAGTAAGCATCCACGTACTGCAGGGTGAACGCGGTATGGCTTCTCAGAACCGTACCCTGGGACGCTTTGACCTGGTTGGTATTCCAGCCGCTCCACGTGGCGTTCCACAGATTGAAGTTACCTTCGATATCGATGCCAACGGTATCGTTCACGTATCTGCAAAAGACCTGGGAACCGGTAAGGAACAGTCAGTACGCATTGAATCTTCAAGCGGACTGAGTGATGCTGAAATTGACCGCATGGTTAAGGAAGCAGAAGCCAATGCTGATGCCGACAAGAAAGAACGCGAAAAGGTAGAAACCCGCAACAATGCAGAATCTCTGGTATACCAGACCGAAAAGACCATGAAAGACATGGGCGACAAGATTTCTGCAGCTGACAAGCAGGCTATTGAAGATGCCATTGCAGCTCTGAAACAGGCTCTGACCACCGACAACGTTGAAGACATCAAAGCTAAGACCGAAGCCCTGACTCAGGCTTCTTACAAAGTAGCTGAAGAAATGTACAAACAGCAGGGTGCACAGGGAGCAGGCCCGGACATGGGTGGTGCTGCAGGTGCTGATGCCGGAAATGCAGGAGCCAGCGGATTCGATAAAGGTTCTGCAGAAGATGTTGACTACGAAGTAGTTGACGACGACAAATAACAGCACTGCCGTAAGGCATACGTCATAACAAAAGGGATTTCTGACTGGTAATATAGGTTTCAGGGCAGAAATCCCTTATCTTGTATCTAAGGGATAACAATGGCTAAACGTGATTACTACGAAGTTCTTGGGGTAACCAAGACTGCCACCAAAGATGAAATCAAAAAGGCATACCGTAAGCTGGCAGTTCAGTACCATCCTGATAAAAATCCGGGCGATAAGGCTGCCGAAGAAAAATTCAAGGAAGCAACTGAGGCATACGAAGTTCTTTCTGATGAAAACAAGAAGAAAATCTACGACCAGTACGGCTTTGCCGGTTTAGACGGCATGGGCGGCGGTGGTGGCGGCGGCGGATTTAACGCCAGCAACTTCAGCGATTTTTCTGATATTTTTGGAGATTTCGGCGACGTATTTGAAGGTTTCTTTGGCGGCGGCCGTGGCGGCAGTTCCCGCAGAAGCGCCAGCAACCAGGGACAGAGCCTCCGGTACGATCTGGAAATTTCCTTCAAGGATGCCGTATATGGCTGTCAGACTGAAGTAGCATTCCAGCACGACGAAGTATGTGACAGTTGTGGTGGTACCGGCGGGGAAAAAGGTGCCAGCCGGAAAACCTGTCCTACCTGTAATGGTGCCGGTCAGGTACGCCGCAGCGCAGGATTTTTCAGCGTTGCACAGCCATGTCCAAGCTGCCAGGGAAGCGGTACTGTCATTGATAACCCCTGTAAAGCCTGTCACGGAACCGGCGTTCAGTCAAAACGCCGCAAGGTAAAGGTAACTATTCCTGCCGGTGTTGATGACGGAAAACGCATTACCATTCCACGTCAGGGTGATGCAGGCCGCAACGGTGGACCAGCCGGCGACCTGATTATCGTTCTGCACGTTGGATCCCACAAATACTTTGAACGCAGCGGCAATGACCTGTACTGTGCAGCTCCCATTTCCATAACACAGGCAGCTCTTGGTGCAGAAATCTACATTACATCACTGGATGACCGCAAGCTGAAGGTAAAGGTTCCTGCCGGAACCCAGCACGGAAAACTGCTGCGTATCCCCGGCGAGGGCGTACCGGCAACATCCACCAGCCGGAAAGGCGACCTGTTTGTAAAGGTCATGGTGCAGATTCCCAGCCACCTGAGTTCAAAAGGTAAAAAACTGATGGAAGAACTGGCCGAAGTTGAAGGTGATAACGATTCACCGAAACTGACACCACTTTCAGACCTGCGCTGATGAAAATGAAAAAGGGGTATCGGTAAGATACCCTTTTTTTATGTCTGCACGGTGCCGATACTGAAACAGTATGCTATAATCTCATATCCATCATATTAAGGAAAAGTGTATGTATAAACAGAACAGAAGACTGGTGTTTTATCTGGTCAACATTTTTTCAGGCACTCTCTTTGTCCTGCTCACTCTCTTTCTGATTCCCACTGATTCATTCTGGCTCATTACCATCGTAACAGCGTATATGTTCACCACCGGTATTTACGCCTGTACCGTTATGGACAGCCGGTTGACCCGCCGTATGGAAAACCGGGTCATGCATGAACATGAAACCGGAATCATGAATACCTTTCTTGATGCACTCCGTTTTGCCTACACTGAAGATGAATTCATCCAGGTTGTCCAGCGCAATCTGGAAGATATTGCAGACAGTTCCGTTCTGTATGTTGACCGTTCAACCAACTACATTGTATATAACTCGCCAACCCGTATTACATCCTCAGAAGAAACCATCGTAAAACTGGAACAGAACTTCCCGAAAACCTGGAATGA
>JAKSTT010000103.1 GCA_024413635.1 Treponemataceae bacterium
TCAGCAGTAAACCGGTCGCCACTGATACGGCCGATAGACTGAGCTGTGGCATCAAAAGAGAAATCTCCGCCACCAGTAGTATCGTTTTTACACATCTTGAAACTGACTTTCTGGGCACTTTCGCTGAATGTCACGCTGACATCCGGAGCCGTTCCCCGTGGATAACTTACCGGAACAGTTCCCGTACCGGTAATGGTTGCCTCATAGGTTCTGCTGCCCGGAACCGTAATCCGTACATTCATCGGCCTGTCCGTCGGGCGGTTGGTTGCCACATCAATGATGCTCAGTACCAGATTGGTCCGCTGCCGTACCGCACGCAGTTCCTGATATACGGAATCAGATATGGTATCGCTTAACAGCATGGCCTTATCGCCTTTTACCAGACCGTAATCTTCATGGTAAAACAGAATGTAGGCTGTTGCCGTATCACCATCGCGCCAGTAGGTTGGCAGCATGGATTTCCACATTACTTTACTGATGGTAAACGAGCCGTCAGCCGTTGTTATGGTATGGGCATATTTCTTTGATTCCGGAGAAAACCGGCCGCCGGACCAGTTTTTGTAATCCTTTTCCATTTCCCATTTTGAGGTATAGGCGTAGACATCAACATTAGCAATGCCGTCTTTTGGATTACTGGTACTGTCAGCATCTACGACACGCCCGCTGGTACCGCCGGAAAAAATGCTGTAACAGCCGGTCAGACTTAAAATCATTGCCACCAGGGCTATCAGCATCAGTTTATTTTTCATCAGGATTCTCCTTCTTTGTTTTCTTTTCAGCTTTTTTCCGTAACCGCAGCTTCATGCGCGATTCCCGGTCATGTTCATATTCGGCCCGTGCAAATTCCGCTGCCGCATTCATCTTCTGTACCATTTCAGCATGCCGCCGTGCCCGTTCAGCCCGGGCCAGTGCCAGCGCTTCCTTGTCCCGTGCTTCCTTCAGCTCAGTCATGTAATACAGAACCGGTATCAGCACCAGGGTAATCAGGGTAGAAGTTATCAAACCCCCGACAATGGCCTGACCCATGGGCGCATAGATTTCTGCACCTTCGCCCTTGGAAATTGCCATTGGAATATCACCCAGCAGCGTGGTCAATGTCGTAATGAGAATCGGCTTGATACGGCTGGCACTACCATCCGTAATACAGTCTACCAGCAGATTTTCTTCTTCCTGCGGGGTCAGCACAATCTGCCAGTTACCGTCGCGGTCCTGGGAACCCCGCTGCCGTGCCAGTTCTTCGCGCCGCTGGGTACGCAGCTGGTTAATGTAGTCAACCAGAATAATACCGTTGTTTACTACCACACCCGCCAGGGATATAAGCCCCAAAAGCGACAGCATGTTCAGTGTAGAGCCGAACATGATGAGCCCGGAAACCACCCCGATAAAACAGAATGGGATTGAGGCCATAATCAGCAGCGGCTGCTTGAATTTTTCAAACTGGATAACCATTACGGTGTAAACCAGGAATACGGCAATGGCCATGGCCCCCAGCATTGGAGGAATCATGTCGCCGATCATGCTCATGATACCGCCGGCGGTACTTTCTACGCCCGAAGGCAGGGGATTTTTTGCCAGATATTCGTTTACGTGGCGGCTGACGTTGGCAGTGTTTTCGCTCACCAGCGTACCGCTGACCGTAATGGTTTTGGCACGGTTACTGTGGTTAATCTGACTGACTGCCGTTTCAACGTAAATGTCAGACAGGTTGGCAAATGAAACATCCTGGCCGGAATCCGTAATGATATGGATATTGGCAATATCATCTGCGCTGATGTTTCCTTCTGCAATGTCAGAACTGAGCCGGATGTTGTAGCGTTTACCCGTACCCTGTTCACGGTACCGGCCGCAGTCCATGCCCTGGAACAGAATGGCGCTGGTAATACCGGCCTGGTAACTGGTCAGTCCTAAGGAACTCAAATATTCCTGGCTCATGTCGATAACCATGGTGCTGGTATCAAAGTCACAGTCAAGGCTGGCAGTAAGTACTTCCGGGTCATCGGCCAGAAAGTCACGGATGCCGCTGGCCGTTTTATACAGCAGGTCCAGGTCTTCAGAAATAAGGGTAAGTCCGTATCCGCCACCACCGGATGCATAGCCGACCAGCTTATCAAAACCACCGTTCTGAACGGAAATGGTGGCATCCGGAATGGCTGCCGACCACAGATCCTGCATCATAATCATAATCTCATGGATACCGCGGGTACGTTCAGCCACCGGCACCAGAATAACGTGGGCATAGGCACTCTGCGGAGTGCTGCTCATGGAAATAACACCTTTGGTGTTGCTCTTTCCGGTATACAGGACGATATTGTCAATTTCCGGCACATACCGGTACAGCAGGTCCTGGGCCATTTCCATTTTTTCGCGGGTCTGCTCCAGACTGGTACCGGTGGGGAACTCCGCATTCAGATAAAAGTCACCGCTATCAGTTGACGGAATAAAGGCAATACCCATTTTGGTGGTGACAAGTCCGCTGAATACCAGCAGCAGTATTGCACCGCCAAGAATAATTCCCTTATGTCTGACAGCCCACACCAGAATTTTCCGGTAGCCGTTTTCCAGCGATTCCATGGCCAGATCAAACCGGCGCGGCCGGCTCCGGATAGTGGGACCGTCATCAGAAAGCAGCAGTTTCAGAAGATAGGGAACAATGACCAGCGCAACAATCAGCGAAGCCGTAATGGCCATAATGATGGTCAGGGATACGGCGTTCAGTACGTTACCGATAAGGCCCTTCATCAGCGCCATGGGGATAAATACAACCAGGGTAGTGGCAACGCTGGCAAAAATAGAGCCGGCTACTTCATCCCAGCCGCGGTAAATGGACTGGTTTACCGTGTAGGTGGTTAAGCCCGTTTCCTTGTTCCGCATGCTGTAGTAGCGGTATACCTGGTCAATCATTACGGTTGAACCATCTACTACCATACCCAGTGAAATAACCAGGCCGGAAAGGGTCATCAGGTTGATGGAAAGGTTACACAGTTTCAGGCCGATAAAGCTGAACAGAATACACAGCGGAATGGAAACACCGATGGTCAGGGTGGTACGCCAGTCTGCCATAAAGAGCAGAATAACCAGAACCGCAAAGATGATACCCATAACGCCGGATGAAATAACCGTTTTCATGGATGCCATAATCTGGCGGCTGTCATCAGAAACCAGATGGAACTGCACGGCGCCACCGGTTTCTTTTTCTATATCAGAAAGAACCCGTTTTACTTCCTTGATGATTTTAACCGTATTTCCATCTGTACGTTTCAGAACGTTGACCAGCATTAACGGGTTACGGCCGTTGGTTACGTAATAGTCCTCTTCCGGATAATCCAGATACACCCGGGCAACATCACTGAGCCGAACAACCGCGTTATCGGAAAAACCAACCGGCAGGTTCTTGATGTCTTCTATGCTGTTGAACGAACCGGCATACCGCACCTGAATAGTACGGCGCTGGTGTTCTGCCGTTCCCAGCGGCAGGTTTACGTTTCCGTAGTTCAGGATCTGGTATACGGTGGTAACGGAAATGCCTTTGGCAACCAGGGCGTCAGTATCCAGTTTAATGTTTACTTCCAGTTCCCGGCCGCCATCAACTTCAATGCTTGAAACACCATCAATACGGGTAAGGCGGGGCGTCAGTTCATCCTTAATGTACTGGGTAGCCCGTCCCATATCGTTACCGGCAGAAACGGCAAAGCTGATGACGGGCATCATGCTCATACCGCCGACAAAGGCATAGGGTTTTGTTACACCATCCGGCAGGTCGTCCAGCATGTTGTCAATGCGGTTCCGCAGTTCCTGCAGCTGGTCATAGGGCTCAATGCCGTCTGCATAGGTGATGGTAATGAAACTGACCGAATTATAGCTGGAACTGTCTATGGCTTTCAGATGCGGAAGGGTTACAAACTCATCTTCCAGCACCTTGGTAACTTCAACTTCCATGTCTTCGGCACTGGCACCGGCATAAATGCAGTACACCATGGCCTGCGGCATGTTCATGTCGGCCATGAACTCAATACTCATGCCGCTGATGGACACAATACCGAATACAAACAGCACGATCAGTGCCATGGTGATGATGATGGGATGTTTTACGGCAAATTCAGAAACTTTCACCGCTTACTCCCGTGCTGTAACAACCTGTCCGTCCAGAATGGTATTTACGCCATCAACAACAAACAGACTGTCTCCAAATTCACCGGGAACGGCAAAGTTATCGTTGTCAGTAATCACGTTTTCAAACTGATGATACGTTACGGTCTGGGTAGCCGGATTATAGCTGTAGCAGCCGCCATCCAGCTTGCGGGCAGTCAGTGGCAGCAGCGGCTGGTTATCGTAGGACCGGTATGTTGCCGTTACCTTTACGTACATACCGGGCCGGAACCGCTCACCGGGATCATCCAGCCGGCATACAACCATAAAGTTCTTGCTTTCGGCATTTACATAGGGAGCGATGGTTTCGATGGTGGCAGATGTTTCTGCATCGTCATACATGCCCTCCTGCCCCGGCCTCAGTACCGAAATGCGGATACTGTCTTTTTCCATCATGAAAAGGTCAAAATATTTTTCCGGCACCTTCAGGCGGACTACCTGGTTTGCAAGATCTGCAATAACCGCCACCGGCGTTGTCTGGGTACCAATACTGCCGACAGCCTGGTCTGCAATCAGGACTGTACCGCTGATACTGGCTTTTACCTCAGTATAATCAAGCTGCAGTTTTGCCAGGTCATACTGAGCCTTGGCTGCATCGCGCTGGGCTTTGGTGCTGTCGTAATTCTGCTGGGTTGCAGCACCGCTTTTATACAGGTTTTCTACGCGTTCAAAGGTGCTCTGGTATCCCCAGTAGCCGGCTTCTGCCTGCAGAAACTGCTGGCGGTAGGCCGCATCATCAATCTTTGCCAGAATCTGGTCTTTTTCTACGTAATCACCGGCCTGCACGTTATATTCCGTAATGGTTCCCTGAACAAAGGGCACCACGGGAATCATGGCTTTAGCTTCTACATAGCCGGATATGGTAATGGAATCTGCAATGGTGCCCCGCACCGGTTTTGCAACAATAACAGCGGGCTGCGGGGGAACATAGGCTGAAGCACTGCCGGAACCGGTAAAAAACCAGACAACAGCACCGCCAAAAAGCAGGACAGCAATAGATATGCCAACAATCTTCTTAGTATTTTTTGTCTTCTGGGCCATAGTTACAAGATACCCATGATTACACAATATACCTATTAAAATAATGTTATTTTTGGTGTCATTTTTACATTAATTACCATTTGTTTCGGTTTTGTGCAAAATAATGCTGTATAGTACATTTTATGATTTTAATACTGTCATTGGTTGCAAGTTTTGCCTGCCTGGTGGCCGGCTTTTCAGTACATCCGCTCTACTGTACCGGCAGCATCTGGTTCTGCCTTAACCTGTTGTTCTGGCTGTTTCTCCTGGTCATCACCCTGCCGGTTCCGGGCAGAAAAAACCGCCTGGCACCAAGTCCCTTTTATTACGGCGTCATGCAGCTGGGATTCCGCTGGCTGCTGGCTGCAGGCTTTATCCACTACCGGTTTCACGGCTTTGATCAGATTCCGCAGGACAGAAACTGCCTTATTGTCTGTAACCACGCCAGTAACTTTGACAGCTTTATCCTGAGCCTGGGTATGACCAGTGCCCGTAAAACCGTTTTCATCAGTAAGCCGGAAAACTTTCGGATCCCTATAGCCGGCTCATTGATGAAAAAATGTGCGTATATTTCCATTACCCGCGGAAATCCCCGCCTTGCACTGCAAGCTGTCTTAAAAGCCATATCCGTAGTAGAAAGCGGCATTGCCCACGTCGGTGTATTTCCGGAAGGTACCCGAAGTTCCACCACGGTCATGGCTCCGTTCAAACCAGGCTGCTTCAAAATTGCCACCAAAACCGGCTGTCCCATCATTGTCATGGGCTTACGATACCATCAGTCCACCCGCCGCTGTCCCTGGCTTCCCGTAACCGTAGACTGCAGCGTTCTTGAGGTAGTAGACCCGACCGGCCGCCCTACCCCGGAACTTGCCGACTACTGCCACACCATAATCCAGAACTATATCAGCCAGGAACGTTGACTGAGGGGCGGAGATCCGCCCACATGGCTGTTACTTGATTACATACAGCACACCGCAGCTGATGACCAGAACAGCGGCTACAGTCAGATACCAGAAAACCAGCCCAAGTCCCGCAATGCCGGCAGATGCAAGCAGAACGGCTATCTCTATGCCATTTCCTATCATGTTCATAAGACTTACGCAGGTTGCACGGTGTTCAGCCTGGCCGGATTCATCAATGATGCGGTTCTGCAGGTCCGTTACATAAAAGCCGCAAAGACTCAGACTGAATGGCAGCAGCACCATGGTGCACAGAACCGGTACCGGCTGACTGCACAAAGCAAAAATAACCATCAGTGAAGCAGAAATCACCGCTCCCAGCATCAGTACCGGCCGGTACTGGGCCGGCTGCAAATGCCGGAGAAGCGGTTCATCCAGCATGGAAAACACAGTATACGCCAGAATAATGCCGGTCATCCATCCGGCGTTCAGGTTCAGCTGTGCAAGTTTATCCACGTAGAAAAAGTTTATCAGGATACCGGCTACGGTAAGGCAGCCGGAAGTTATCATGGCCAGCCAGCAGCGGCGGTTCCACAGCAATGCTGCAATTCCCTTGTTCTGTACGGCAGGTTCTGTTATCCGTACCGGAGCATCCGGCAGAATCCAGAAGCTGCAGACAGCAGCAGCAATCCGTGCAACCAGCGTACCTGCCAGCAGCAGCGGGATTCCTCCCAGTGCAAACATACCGCCATATGCCACCGTACTGACGATAAATCCTGCTTCACTGCAGTTTCCCCACCGGGCCATACGGGCAAGATACGTATCTTCCGTTGTCTGATTATACAGATAGGCATCAACGGTCCCGGATGCCGAACAGACTGCGATACCTTCAATAACTGCTTCTGCCAGGAAAACCGTCATGCTTTTTACCGTGAATGCCGCAAAAAGCAGGGCGACAGCCATCAGGTTCAGCAGCTGGTTGATGATAAGTGTCCTGCGGTACCCGATTCTGTCCGTGATAATACCGCAGGGGATTTCGCCGGCAAAAATAGTACAGGAAATGACTGCCTGCAGCAGAAAAAACTGTGAAAGGGAAATGCCTGCCATGGTCCTGACAAGCAGAGAAACGGGGGCAAAAAACACCAGCCCGTTTAAAAACGACGCCATATCCAACGCGTCCAATTTGAGTTTCATAACGTAATCCTTTTGTGTAAATGAGAGGGCATAGTAAGCCAACCGCTGCCTGCGTGCCGTGCAGGGCAGAGAGTCAGAGGATCATGAAAACTAAATCGGACGATGGAATGTCATGGCATCAGTGTACCATACAGCGCGGTGGAGGGGACAGTGGGGATATAAGATGAAAGTATTTTTGCCAAAACTCACATTTTTTTCCTGAAAAAACCAAATACATCTACTGCAGGGATTTTTGACACATTCCTGCAAAGGAGTGTATATATGTCATTGTCAAACCGGAATCATAAGGACCGGCTTTTTGTAAGGATTTTCAGCGACCTGGAACATAAGGACTGGATCATAAGTCTGGTCAATGCGCTGTCTGGTTCCCACTATACGGAAGACGAACTGGTAGAGGTCAACACCATCGAGGAAATCCTCTATATCAAGATGAAGAACGACGTTTCGTATCTCATTGACCACCAGCTGTTTCTGGTTGAGCACCAGAGCTCATATAACCCGAACATGCCGCTCCGTGGCCTCATTTATTTTGGACAGCTCTACGACAGCTACATCCAGCAGCATCATCTGAGCGTCTATTCCACCAGACGGATTAAAGTGCCACGACCCCAATTCTTCGTTATGTACAACGGCCCACGAGAGGTGTCCGATGTATCAAAACTCCGTCTGTCGGATTCATTTGATGATACCGGTTCCCAAACTACGCCGGACATTGAATTTGAATGGACTGCCACCATGTACAACATCAACAGGGGACACAATGAAAACCTGCTCAATGCCTGTATTCCCCTCAGCCAGTACTCGCAGTTTGTCGGCATGATCCATGAAAACCGGAGGGCGGGAATGTCCCTTGACGCTGCCTTAGCCCTGGCCGTAGACTATGCCATAGACAGGAACTTTCTTGACGGACTGTTCCTCAAGCTGAAAGGAGACATCATGAGCATTTTATTCAAGGAATACACTGATGAAGAGGCCAATGCCCTGTTTTATAACGATGGTCATGATGTTGGCTACGATGAGGGCTTCGATGCCGGACGCCTTGAAGGTGCTGCCGAACAACGGGCCAAAGATGAAGCAGAACTGAAAGCCAAGGATGAAAAGCTGGCGCAGTACGAAAAACTGTACGGCAAAC
>JAKSTT010000104.1 GCA_024413635.1 Treponemataceae bacterium
ATTGCTACCGGAAATGCAGACCTGACCAACCGTATTCCACAGAAATCAAACGATGAAATCGGTAAGGTTGTAAGCGGTTTCAATGCATTCATTGAAAAACTGCAGAATATTATTTCAGGACTGAAAGACTCAAAAGATGCCATTACGGCAGTCGGTAAGGAACTGGAAGCAACTACCCGTGAAACAAGTGAAAGCATCAATGAAATCATTGCCAATATTGGCGGTGTTTCCAACCAGATCAGTGCACAGACCATGTCGGTTAATGAAACAGCCGGTGCAGTAAACGAAATTGCATCAAATATTGAAAGCCTTGACCGCATGATTGCAAACCAGAGTAATGGTATCATGCAGGCATCTTCTGCCGTAGAACAGATGATGGGCAACATCAACAGTGTAAACACCAGTGTTGACCGTATGGCAGACAGCTTCATCAGTCTTTCTTCCAGTGCGTCCAGCGGTGCAGAAAAACAGATGAATGCTACTGAAATGATGCAGCAGATTAAAGACCAGAGTGAAACACTGCAGGAAGCAAACAGTGCCATTGCTGCCATTGCTGAACAGACCAACCTGCTGGCTATGAACGCAGCCATTGAAGCTGCCCATGCCGGTGAAGCAGGTAAAGGATTCTCGGTAGTAGCAGATGAAATCCGTAAACTTTCTGAAACTTCTACGGAACAGTCACGGACCATCGGTGACCAGCTGCAGGCTATCCAGCAGTCTATTGAAAACGTATTCGTTGCCAGCAATGAATCAAATGCTGCCTTCCAGACGGTAAATGACAAGATTTCTGAAACTGACCAGATTGTACGCCAGATTAAGGCTGCCATGGAAGAACAGGCTGCCGGTTCAAAACAGATTGGTCAGGCCCTGCAGCTGATGAACGACAGTACTTCTGAAGTACGTGTTGCCAGCCGTGAAATGTCAGAAGGAAACAAACAGATTCTGTCTGAAATTCAGAAACTGCAGAATACTACGTTAACCATGAACAGCAGCATGGAAGAAATGGCTGCCGGAGCCCAGGTTATTACCAATACCGGTGCTGCATTAAGTGCCATCAGTGAGAAGGTTAATGCCACCATTGGTGAAATCGGTAACCAGGTTGATCAGTTCAAGGTATAAGGCAGTATGAAAAGAAAAAGGCAGCTCAAATGAGCTGCCTTTTTTTATGCCTTTGGCGTATTGTTCTTGGCTTCCAGATAGCCGGAATCTTCCAGATACTTCCGTCTGGTCATTACCAGGGAAATCAGTTCCTGGTACATGTTGTAGTCAACTTCAAGGGCAATGGGGAAAATGTAGAACTCTGTTTCATCACAGTAGCGTTCAATGAATTTGGTATCCGTTACATACCCCAGGCTGATCATGTTGCTGATACGGTCTGCACACTTCAGGACCTTTGCCTTTTCGCTGCCTTCTACCAGAATGCGGCGGAGGAATTCCTGCTTGGTACTCCCCTCTTTCTTGGTAACTTCCATGACCAGTTTCAGGACATCTTCTGCATCCCCGCCGATATCAAGAATCCGCTGGGGGTCAAATCCGGGGATGTCTTCTATGACATCATGGACAACGGAGGCTTTCAGGAGCGTACTGTCGATGTAGCCGTAATTGATCAGGATACCCATGGTATCAATCTGATGGCGGAACATGTTGCCGCCGGCATGACGGGCTTTACCGATAAGTGCTGTTGACAGCTGGATATAAGGAGCCAGTTCGATATCACGAAGCTGAATCATTTCTTTTGATTCCATGGCAGTTATTTCACTGGTTTTCATTCCCATTTCTGACTCCTTATAAAAAAACAGGGTCACTATGTTATCCGTAGTGACCCTTATATTTTACACCGTAATTACAGTGTTGCGATATATGAACGTAATTTTTCTACACGGCGTGCAGTTTCTTCACGTTTTTCGCGTTCAGCAGCGACAGCTTCTGCCGGTGCATGTTCAACGAATTTTCCGTTGAGTTTTGCATCGATTTTTGCCAGCCAGCCTTCTTCCTGTGTCAGTTCTTTCTGGAACCGTTTCTTCAGGGCTTCCTTATCGATGGAAGCATCTACCATCAGGAATGCTTCGTAGTCTGAACCTACGGTAGCAATGGCATCCTTTGGATTTTCTGTTACGAAGGTAATTGTAGCAATACCGGCAAGCAACTGGATGATGTCAGTTTTTTCCTTACATACTTCTGCAGCAGAACCGGCAGCAATTTTCAGTGAAATGTTGATCTTGCTTGCGGGATCGATACCACATTCAGCGCGGAGGGCACGAACGTTACGGATAACGTCCTGCAGTTCTGCAAAGCGTTTTTCAGCTGATTCATCAACACGGCGTGCATCCATTTCTGGATACGGGGCAGAAATCAGCATGTCGTTGTACTGAACGGCACAAACGGCATCTGCTCCTGCTTTGGCACGGCTTGCTGCAATGTCTGCCAGTGGCAGTTTTGCATAGATTTCTTCAGTAACGAATGGCAGGTATGGGTGCAGCAGACGGAGGCTTTCTTCCAGAATGTTCAGGAGAACACTGGCTGCCCGGTCTTTTTCTGCATCATCGCCGTTACGGAATGACAGTTTTGAAGCTTCTACGTACCAGTCACAGAATTCAGTCCAGAAGAACTCGTACAGTGCCTGGGCACCGTCATTGTAGCGGTATCCGTCCAGAGCAGAACGTACGGTTTCTACACAGTGGTTCATGCGGCCGTAAATCCAGCGGTCAAGTTCGGTCAGGTCTGCGTAAGTAACCGGTACCAGGTTGCGTCCTTCCAGGTTACCCAGGAGGTAACGGCTGGCGTTCCAGATCTTGTTGGCAAAACGGCTACCCAGTTTGAATGAGTCTTTGTCTACCAGAACATCCTGTCCCTGAGCACACATGAAGCCCAGAGTGTATTTAACGGCGTCTGAACCGTACATATCGATAAGTTCCAGAGGGTCCATACCGTTACCCAGAGACTTACTCATTTTGCGTCCCTGCTTGTCGCGTACCAGACCGTGAATGTAGATATCGTGGAATGGAGCTTTTCCGGTAAACTCAAGACCAGCCATAATCATGCGGGCTACCCAGAAGAAGATGATGTCGTAGGCAGTTACCAGAGCGCTGGTAGGATAGAATTTTGCAAGGTCGTCGGTGTTTTCAGGCCATCCCAGAGTACTGAAAGGCCACAGCCATGAAGAGAACCAGGTATCAAGTACATCCGGATCCTGTTTCAGTTTATCTGCTTTTGCACCACATTTTGGACAGCAGCAGGGGTCTTCGCGGCTGACAATCATCTCTCCACAGTCCTGGCAGTACCAAACCGGAATACGGTGGCCCCACCACAGCTGACGGCTGATACACCAGTCGCGGATGTTTTCAAGCCAGCGCTGATAGGTGTTTTCCCATTTGCGCGGATAGAATACGATTTCGCCTTTGCGCCATGCATCCAGAGCTTTGTCTGCCAGCGGCTTCATGCGTACGAACCACTGTTCACTTAAATAAGGTTCTACAACGGTGTGACAGCGGTAACAGTGTCCTACCGGGTGGGTAATCTTTTCTTCTTCCTTGAAAAGTCCTGCTGCTTCCAGATCGGCAATAACAACAGCACGGGCATCCTTACAGCTCATGCCGCGGTATTTTTCAGGAACGTTTTCATTAAGGGTTCCGTTAGGATTCAGGATGTTGATGATGGGCAGATCGTGGCGTTTACCAACTTCCCAGTCGTTAGGGTCATGGGCAGGAGTAATTTTTACTACACCGGTACCGAATGCACGGTCAACGTAGGTATCAGCAATAACCGGAATTTCCTTATCAGTAAGAGCCAGTTTTACTTTTTTACCAACCAGTGCCTTGTAGCGCGGGTCATCAGGGTGAACAGCTACGGCAGTATCACCAAAGAGGGTTTCCGGACGGGTAGTAGCAATTTCAATGCGGTTGCCGCCTTCGTATACGGTGCCGTCTTCAAGTGTTACGCTTGGAATGGAAGTTCCGTCGGCAATTTCATAGTACATGTGGTACATTGCACCGGGAGTATCTTCGTGTTCTACTTCATCATCAGCAAGAGCAGTTCCACAGGAAGGACACCAGTTTACCAGGTAGTTGCCTTTGTAAATCAGGTCACGTTCATACAGGGTAACGAATACGTCACGAACTGCCTTTGAAAGGCCATCGTCCATGGTAAAGCGTTCGCGGCTCCAGTCTACACTGTTACCCAGGCTGCGCTGCTGCTTGGTAATGATGGCGTGATGTTCTTTTTTAACTTCCCAGGTGCGTTCCAGGAACTTTTCGCGGCCCAGATCCTGACGGCGGAGACCTTCTTTCTTGAGGCGGCGTTCTACTACGTTCTGGGTAGCAATACCGGCATGGTCAGTACCTGGTACCCACAGGGTGTTGTCACCCTTCATGCGGTGATAGCGTACTACGATATCCTGCAGGGTATTATTCAGACCGTGTCCCATGTGAAGGACACCGGTAACGTTTGGCGGTGGAATGACGACGGTATATGAGCTTTTCGGAGAATCTGTGTGGACGGGAGAATCCTTGTCTGATGCAGGCTTAAAGTAGCCGTCTTTTTCCCATTTGCTGTAGATACGATCCTCAAATTCTGCAGGATTGTACGCTTTCTCAAGTTCAATACCTTTCATAATAAAACCTCGTTTGACCGTTCCTGTTGTGTAAAAGCAGGATTAGGCCGGATGTATATAAAATATGGATGTTATTTTATCGATTTTTGACTCTTGCTACAATAAGATTACCGGCCTACTTTGTGATAATAAAAACATCATTTGTGTAATAATTTGCAAGTGATTTTCCGAAGGTAGTTTATAATGGTAGTTGTATGGAAGTATCTGCAGATTTTTTGAATCAGTTCAATAACGGCGGCTCATCAATGCTGAATCAGATCAGCGAATTGACTGCCCAGAAGAACCAGCTGGCCATTGAAAACCAGTTCCTTATTGAAACGATTTCCGACATTTCCCAACTGCTCTCGTATACCGACGTAGATAATATGCTTGACTTTGTAGTCGGACAGATTATTGAAAAATTCATTCCGTCTGCAACACTGGTATTTGTAAAGCCACCCCGTAAACCACGGGTTCGCCAGTTCTACTTTAAGGGCGTTGAACGTCTAGACGGCAACTTTGATGAAGCAAGTATCGGTGCACTGCTGAACTACTTTGATGAATACACCTATGACCAGCTGAATGCCATGGGCCACTATTCCCTTGATTCCATGCGGGAAACCCTGACGGAAGACTTGAGCGAAGACCTGCTGGAACTGAACCTGAAATATGTATTCCCTCTCGCCGGTATCGGCGGCGTGTACGGTCTGGTAGCATTAAGTGACAAAATCGTTGATGATGAATACACCGATTCTGACTACAACTATCTGCACCGCATTTTCAGTATTCTTGCCATTACCCTGCAGAACGGTCTTCACTACGAATCTTCCATTACAGACCCGAAGACCGGCCTGTTTACCTACGATTACTTTGTACACCGTATTGAAAGTTCCATTAACGCTGCCCACCGGTACAACCGGATCAGTGCCATGATCATGATTGATATTGACCACTTCAAATGGTTTAACGACAGTTATGGACATCTGGCCGGTGATAAAGTTCTGATTGAGCTTTCAAAAACCCTGCGCCACATTGTACGGGAAGATGATTGTGTCTGCCGCTTTGGCGGTGAAGAGTTTGCCATCCTGCTAACCGAATGTGAATACGATTCCGTTAAGGAAGTGGCCGAAAGAGTACGTAAGGCTGTTGAAAAAATGGAAGTACACGAAGCTGGTGAAATCCTGAAAGTAACCATCAGTCTTGGTGTCTTTGTCATTACCAACATCCAGAACCTGACGCCAACCTATATTACGGAACGTGCTGACCGTGCTCTGTACCACAGTAAGGAAAACGGACGTAACCAGACCACCGTCTTTATTCCCGGATTCCTTGACCGTGCCGAACTGTCACTTGGTCCCCACGAACCTCAGGCACAGGCTGAATCATAACAACTTTTTTATTGCCCACAGGGCTTTTCTCTCAGTATATTTAGAGAATAATTATGTCAGAACGTTTACTCAGTATCCTCATTACATCGTTTACCAAGATTCTGGTACCTGGTCTTCTGGTAACCTTTCCGTTGACCGTCATATCATTTGCCTTTGCCATGATTATTGCCGTACTGGTGGCTTTGGTCATGCACGCAAAAGTTCCGGTGCTGTCACAGATCTGCCGGTTTTACATCTGGATTATCCGCGGCACACCACTGCTGGTTCAGCTGTATGTCATGTTTTTCGGACTTCCGTCCCTGGGCATCATGATTGATCCCTTTCCCTGCGCCATTCTGGTATTCAGCATCAACGAAGGGGCCTACTGTGCAGAAACCCTGCGCGGCAGTCTGGAAAGTGTTTCTAACGGCCAGATAGAAGCCGGCTTTACCAGTGGTCTGACCTATGTTCAGATTATGTGGCACATCGTATTGCCGCAGGCTTTCAAAACCGCCTTCCCTGCCCTTTCCAACAGCCTGATCAGCATGGTAAAGGATACATCCCTTGCCGCAAACATTACGGTTGCAGAAATGTTCATGGCAACCCAGCGTATTGTTGCCCGCACCTATGAACCGCTGGCACTCTACATTGAAGTTGCCCTTATTTACCTCCTGTTCTCTACCGTCCTGACTAAACTGCAGCACTACGGGGAACGGAAACTTGATGTACAGCGTCGGGAGGTACAGGCATGAGCGATACCATGATTTCAGTTACCGGCGTAGAAAAAAACTTTGGCAGTCTTGAAGTTTTGAAGGGCATTGACCTGACCATCAGCCGTGGGGACGTGGTATCACTGATCGGCCCCAGCGGAAGCGGAAAGACCACCTTTCTCCGCATCATGAACTTTCTGGAAACAGCCAGCACCGGTTCCATGAACTTTGAAGGTAAAGAGGTAAACCTGGCTGCCGTTGACAAGAAAACCATGCAGGCAATCCGGCTGAAGACCGGGTTTGTATTCCAGAATTACAACCTGTGGCAGAATAAGACCGCCCTGCAGAATGTCATGATTCCCCTGACCGTTGCACGGAAGGTGCCTAAGGATGAAGCCCGTCAGCGTGCCCTTGCCGCACTGCAGAAGGTAAACCTGGAGCAGTTTGCCGGATACTATCCCTACCAGATTTCCGGCGGACAGCAGCAGCGTGTAGCCATTGCCCGGGCCATTGTTACCAACCCTGACATCATTTACTTTGATGAACCTACCAGTGCCCTGGATCCTGAATTGACGGGGGAAGTACTTGATGTCATCAAGAAGCTGGCAGAAGACGGTATGACCATGATGGTTGTTACCCATGAAATGGCATTTGCCCGGAATATATCAAGCCGCATCATATTCATGGAAAAAGGTGTCATTGTAGAACAGGGAACACCAACAGACATTTTTGAGAACCCCAGGGAAGCCCGAACCAGGGCCTTTATCCAGGGATATTAACGTTGTATTTCTTTCAAGGAGAAGAAGATATGCAGAAAAAAAACATGGTAAAGGCAGCAGTTGCAGTATTTGCAGCACTTGCACTTTTTACCGGATGCAGCAAAAAGGCTGAAAATGGTGACTTTCTGAGTGCCGTACAGCAGAAAGGTAAACTGGTCGTTGCACAGGAAGGTACCTGGGCTCCATGGACATTCCATGATGAAAAAGGTGACCTGGTTGGTTTTGACAAGGAAGTTGCAGACGCCATTGCCGCAAAGCTGGGTGTAAAGGCTGAATTTGCCGAAGGCGAATGGGATGGCCTGTTTGCCGGACTTGATGCAAAACGCTATGACATCATCGTAAACGGCGTGGAATACACTGCAGAACGTGCTGAAAAATATGATTTTACTGAACCATATGCCTACATCCACACCGCCCTTATTGTACGCACTGGTGATGACCGCATCAAAACCTTTGAAGACCTGAAAGGCATGACTACTACCAACTCAATCGGCAGTACCTACATGGAACTGGCTGAACAGTACGGCGCAAAAGTGCTGGGTGTTGATTCACTGGAACAGACCCTGGAAATGGTTCTGAGCGGCCGTGCCGATGCAACCCTGAATGCAGACGTTTCATTCTATGACTACATGAGCGTTCATCCGGAAGCTCCGCTGACCGTAGTTGCCCTGACCCCAGATGCATCAAACGTAGTAATTCCAGTCCGTAAGGGTGCAGAAAACGCCAGTTTCAAGGCTGCCGTTGATACTGCCATCAAGGAACTGAAAGCTGACGGTACCATCGGAAAGATTTCCATGAAATACTTTGGCTCTGACCTGACCAAATAAGGTCTTGCAGGGTAAAAAAAAATGGTTTCCATACGGAAACCATTTTTTTTGCTCAATTAATCTTACAGATTATCGAAGAATCC
>JAKSTT010000105.1 GCA_024413635.1 Treponemataceae bacterium
TATACGGCACAGTGGGCGGCAAAGGCTGCGTCATAGGACCAGGTACACTGGGTACAGGCGCCGGATTCACAGAAGCCTTCACAGGGTGACAGGTCGCGGCTGGTAGTAACCAGAATACGTTTTTCAAAGACTGCGGCAGCCAGACCGCTCTCTGAAGAACCAGTTACAGTGCCACGGAAGCCGCTGCGTGCTGCATCAGAAAAAGCCTGATACTCAATGCCACTGCAGTTTTTAAGGCAGGCAGCATACGAAACCGTATCGCCACCGTTGGTGGTGACAATCAAACCGCCGTTTTCCATGCCGTAAACTTCCGTAAAGTGGTTGAATCCGTTGGTGCGTACGCCGGCATCAAGCAATGTTTCAAAGGTTACCGTTCCACTGCCGGAAAGAATCTGTACTTCTGTTTTTTCGGCGGCTTCATGCCGGTTGGCGAAAGAGAGGAAGCGGCGGTGGGTAATCTGCACTGTTGTTCCGGCGACGGTGGCTGTTACCGTGCGTACCAGTTCTGCAGTGGGAAGATCAAGATACCGCTGGTAGTTCTGTATTTCCGCCCGGCTCAGGTCAACGGCAGTTCCGTCCACATAAAACTGTGTTTCAAAAAAGAAAGGACAGTTGATGATTTCGTTATTCAGCCAGGGGTGGCGGCCGGCAATGCCAGGGATGAAGGTTCCCCATTTACTCAGCTGCACCCGGTGTTTTTCTATGGTAACGTTAGCGGGTTTCCGTTCGTATTCTTCGTCCTGGTGAACGGTGGCAAAGTTGTCTTCATGGCTGCCCCGCACATGCATGTACCCGTTACCCTGGCACATAAGTCCTTCATAATACTTCACCAGATCCAGGTTAAACCCGTCTTCTGTAATTCTATTTGTGTTCATAACTATTTTGTCCTTTTGAAATGTGATTCATACCTCTACCGGCGTGCTGGGGAATTTGCCATGATGTCATCCCGAACTTGATTCGGGATCTATAGCTGCAGAAGATGCTGAAACAAGTTCAGCATGACAGTCTTCTTTCATCATGGCAGAATCTGGCTGACTGGTAGCATTTTCATACCCAATAGAAAACGCATTCACCCTTTGACAGATCCGGCTGCCAGTCCGTTGATAATCTGCTTCTGCAGCAGGATAAAGATGATGATGCTTGGCACAATTACCACGATGGTTGCCGCAAACATGGCACCGTAATCGCTGGCAAAAGCACTCTTGAAGTAGTACAGCGCAATAGGCAGGGTACGCTTTCTGGTGTCACCGGTTAAGGTCAGTGCCAGCTGGAATTCGTTCCAGGCAAGCAGGAACTGCATAACGCCGGCAGTAGAAAAAGCTGGCCGGGTCATGGGCAGCACAATGGTAAAGAAGGTACGGGCAAAGCCACTGCCGTCAATGTAGGCAGCTTCTTCCAGCGTCACCGGAATGGTCTTGATGTAGCTGACCATGATATAAAAGGTAGTCGGCATACCAAGGGCTGCGTATACGATAATCAGACCACGGAGCGTGTTGTACAGGCCGGTTGCCTGCATGGTGGTGTACAGTGGCTGCAGAAGGGCTGCACCCGGAACCAGAAGCCCGAAACTGAACATCAGGGTGATAAGCATCTTTCCCTTGAACTGATTGCGGACTACTACATAGGCAGCCATGGAACAGACAAACAGATTCAGCACTGTTGATACAACAGCAATGATGATACTGTTCTTGTAGAACGTGGTAAGAGGCGCCAGTTTAAAGGCTGTTGCGTAGTTATGCAGGCTGAAGTGCTCCGGCAGACCAAAGGCAGCGCTCATGATTTCTTTATTTGTCTTGAACGATGCAAAGAATACCCAGATAAAGGGAACAATAGAAATAAGTACCAGTATGGTAAGGAAAATCCAGGTCAGTACTTCTGTTACCGGATTCTGATTTGAACGTTTCATCTTCAGTCCTCCTTATCCATGGCGTAGATTTTGCGGACCGTTACCAGTGCCACAATGCCAAGGAGAATCAGCAGTACACCCTGGGCATTTGCCAGACCGTAGTTGTTGTTTGAGAATACGGTGCGGTACAGATACATTGGCATGTTCATGGTGGTAAAACCAGGGCCACCGTTGGTCGTCATCATGATGATGTCCAGTTTCTGCAGCATGGAGGTTGCAGCCAGAACCGTTGAGGTTCCGATGATGTTTTTCATAAGGGGCAGAACGATGTAGAGATCAGTCTGCAGTGGAGTTGCGCCATCAATGGTGGCAGCTTCATAGATTTCCTGGGAAATCGAAGTCATTTCTGCAATAACCAGAATGGTTACTAGCCCCGCATAGGGCATCCAGGTCATAGTGATGGTACCGAACGCAGTTTTCGGGTCCATGAACCAGTTCTGGGTAATTTTGGTTCCCAACAGCTTGCCGAACAGGTTGTTGATAAGACCGAACTGGGGGTTCATCATACAGAGGAACAGCATACCCAGGGCAGCTGATGAAATAACGTTAGGAATAAAGAATATGGTACGCACCGGATTTGAATACCAGTGTTTTTTTGCAAGAGGAAGTGCTGCCAGAACACCAATGGCAACGTGAACCGTAGACTGCAGGAAAATCCAGATGACCGTGTTCTTAACGGCGGTCCGGAATCCTTTGTCCTGGGTAATGAGCTGAACATAATTTTTCAGGCCGGTGAAATGCATGTCACGGCCAATAGACCAGTCAGTAAATGAGGTGGTAAAGAGCACCACAATGGCGCTTAAAAATACAAAGGCAAAGAGAATCAGCCCTGGCGCCAGAAACAGAGCTATCCATTTTCTGTTTTTTGTCATAGTTATAATCCGTGGGAAAAATTGAGGAAGAGGGAGGAACCCGGCCGGTCCGATAGGAAACCAGCCGGTGTTCCCGGTAATCACTTATTTGTGGTTAGCAATTGCTCTGGTCAGAGCATCAGCCATTTCTTTAGGAGTGATCTGTCCGTATACCAGTTCAGGATACCGTACGGCAAATTCATCTACTACGCTGGCATATGCAGTGTTGTCGATGTTTTCAAAGCGGTATTTAGCACCACCGGCCAGTTCCAGAAGGTCAGCCATCAGTGGGTTTTCTGCTTTGTAAGCATCAGAGATTTCTACGTGTTCGGTCAGAGGCAGTACACCAGCTTTGTCCAGGAATACAGCCTGTGCCCAGGCACCGGTCTTGAATTTCAGGAATTCCAGAGCAGCAGCCTGTTCAGCTTCTGATTTACCGTTGGTGTTCAGGATGTAACCAACTTCAAACTGGCTGATAAGGCCATCTTCAGGATACAGGGCAACACCGATGCGGTCAGCAAGGCCTGCAGCAGCTTTTGAATCATCAGAGAAGTCCGGGCACATCCAGGGACCGTTGGCAATGATTGCAGTGTTTTCCTGCAGGAAGTTGTTTGCAGCGTTGGCATAGATGGCACCAACAGCGTCACTGGTGGTGTATTTCTGCAGACATTCCTGCAGCATGGTCAGACCTTCAACCATAGCGGTGGTTGAGTAAGTTTCAGGATAGGTAGTGTTCATGAAGTCATTACCTTCTTTTCCCTGTGAACCGATGTATGCAGCCAGCAGCAGGTTGGTGGTCCATGCGTTTTCACCGGTCATCAGTGAAAGAGGAGCAAAACCTGCAGCCTTCAGTTTTTCGTTGTTAGACATGAATTCTTTCCAGGTCTTGGCAGGAGTGATACCTGCTTTCTTGAACATGTCCTTGTTGTAGAAATAACCTACAACCTGACGCTGGTTAGAAATTGAATACAGTTTTCCGTCATCAGTCATGTTGTATTCCATGGCTGCTTCGCCTACGTATTTAGCCCATTCTGCATCTGCTTTGAGAGCTGGAATCAGGTCTACAGCCTGACCGTTTTTAATGGCCAGTTCGCGGATACCGTTTTTACCGATGATTACATCCGGCAGGGATTTTGAAGTAGCAAGAATCTTCATCTTGTCTACAAATGCATCGTCTGAAGGCAGTTCTTCTACAACAACGCGGATTTTTCCGGCATACTGTTTATTGAATTCATCAATAACGATTTTTTCTGCTTCTGCAGAAGCATGGGTTCCTACCATGAAGGTAGCGTAAGAAACTTCAATAACGCCATCATTAGCTTTGGCATCTTTTTTTCCGCCTGCAACGGCAGCAGTAGCACACATCAGCAGAGCAGCACCAATGGTGAGTACTTTTTTCACTGTAGCTTTCATTATTTCCTCCTTGTTTGAAACTTTTGAAACTCAGTGATTTAACTGTAGGGCCACTGCTGAGGGAAATGAATAGAGCCATTTTTCCAGAACTTGTTGTATCTTGTCCACTTTTACACCGTTTTTACACAAACTACACAAAAAAAGAAAATATTCCTGTACTTTCTTTACTTTTCTTGTGATTTTTTGTACTCGGAAGGACTCATGCCCTTATATTTCATAAAGGTATTGGTGAAATACGCAGGATCACTGATACCGACCTGTTCTGCAATTTCATAGATTTTCATGGATCCATCCTGAGTCAGAAGCCGGCATGCCTGTTCCATCCGGATTTCCGTCAGTTTTTCAGTAATAGTGGTTCCACTCAATTCCTTGTATTTCCGCGAAAGATAGCTGGTACTGTAATTCAGTTCACTGCTCATAGCCGTCAGATTCACGTCTTCTGCGTAGTGGGATGCCAGATACCGCTCTATTTTCTGTACCAGCTGTTCTTTTTTCTCATATACCAGAACGGTTGCAGGACCCGCAGCACTTTCTTCCAGAGCAATGCGGGACTGCTGCAGGGAAAGCGGCATGTCAGAAAGCTGTGACACAAAGGAGCCGATACCGAACTGCATGGAACAGCCCAGGAATTCCTGTACCATAAGTACGACAGCACTAAAATTACCTTTTAAGGATGCTGCATCTACCGCTGCGGACTCATCACAGGTAATGAAGATGGAACAGTCAGTGCCATCTAAGGTCAGCCGGAATTCCGCATTGACCAGACACAGGGTTAGAATATGATCCAGCGTACGCTCAATATCGTTTTTTTCAGGACCGGATGTCTCAAGCCGGCCGCTTACAACGCAGTATTTCTTTTCTCCGGCTGTTAAGGAACCCTCGCACCGTTCCAGCGCCTTTGGCAATTCTTCCAGAAATTCGTTTTTTACGATGTAGTCTGATACCCCGTTCCGTAAGGCCTGCCGTGCATAGGAAAAATCTGAGTACGCCGTCAGGACAATGCAGCGGATGGCAGGATAGGTTTCGTTGATACGCCGGCATAATTCAAGGCCATCCATACCGGGCATCCTGATATCGGTAATGACAATATCGGCCTGATTCAGTTCCAGATACGACAAGGCTTCCCGTGCGCTGCCAAAACTGCCGGTAACCATGCAGTCGTGACGCTGCCAGTCTGTCAGATGCACAATGCCTTCACGGATGGTCCGCTCATCATCAACCACAATAACTTTATACATAGTCAGCCTCGCTCAGGGGAATCAGGATGGTACAGGTGGTACCTTCAGGACTGCTGGTAACGGTAAAGGAACCGGATTCTCCATAGAGCAGCGCAATCCGCTCCCGGATGGTATACAGTCCGAACTTTTCCCTGGATTCCAGAACAGAAGCCACATCAAAACCACAGCCGTTATCAGACACGGTTATACTCAGCCGGTTTTCATCAAGTTGGATTACCCGGACAGTTACCTGTGTTACCCCGTCGCGGCCTTCTGCCCCGTGAATAACGGCGTTTTCTACCAGCGGTTCAATAAGAAGCCGGGGAATAGTGCATTTCTGCAGCCCCGAATCTGCCACCGTCACCTCATATTCCAGACTGTCCTCAAAGCGGATTTTCTGCAGTTCCAGATAGTAGTTCACATACTGCAGTTCCTGTGACAGTGGCACCAGAGCCCTGCCATCACGGTAAATGCCGGATCGCAGCAGTGCGGAAAGTTTGGAAATCATCTGGTACACGGGCTCGTCGCCGGCCATCTGGGCTTTAATCTGCACCGTCAGCAGCGTGTTGAACAGAAAGTGCGGATTCATCTGTTTCTGCAGGTTCCGCAGTTCCGCATCCTTGAACAGCAGGCGCGATTCATATTCTGAGCGGATCAGGTTCTGGGCGGCCCGGGTTACCACAATAAAGGTTACGATGATGATGCAGAGAACCAGCAGGGTAACGGTGATGAATGGCAGCATGCCGGCAAGGGTTCCGGCAACCAGCACGTGTTCCGGCAGCTGGTAGAGAAA
The DNA here is from genome assembly GCA_024413635.1 of Treponemataceae bacterium. GTDB lineage: Bacteria > Spirochaetota > Spirochaetia > Treponematales > Treponemataceae > Treponema_I. The sequence goes on from JAKSTT010000105.1 coordinate 6,181, forward strand.
CCAGAAATCCTTGTTGATGCGCAGTTTTACACGGATAGTGTTGCGGGTATCTTTGACTGGAGCAGCCGGATCAGCTGAGGTGCGGCCGCCGGTTACTGCTTCACGGGCCAGCCGGGTTCCCAGCAGTTCCGGGTTATTGGAAGAAAAAACTACGCCGTCGTTATCCGTAATGCAGATCATGGCCTGATCATAAAAGGGCATATCCCGGTAACTTGATTTAAGCACTTCTTCACGGGTGCAGGCAATGATGTACAGACTGTCTTCAGTGGTAAAATCAGACTGGATGCGGAGGGTGGCGTACATTCCGCCGTTGCCTTCCGTAGGTGGCAGGAACAGGCTGTAGTCGGGATTATCCCGGATTGTTTCATAGCACAGGCGGGTTTCCGTCTGCATGCGGTTCATGCTGGCAGGTTTTGTGTAGGTGGCCGCCAGCATGGTGCCGTTTTCAGAAATAGTGATGTAGTCAAAAAACTCGTAACTGTTGATGGTAGTGTTAGAAAGAATAGTCTGGGCTTCACGGTTCAGGCGGGAGCGGTTCAGGGAACCTTCGCGGTTGGAGTCCAGAAACAGGGACGTATCCTGCACCCACTGTTTTATGGAATCGCTGCCGGAAAGGGCGATGACGGAGCCGGACATGATCTTGAACGTGCGGGTAAGGTTTTCTACGGCACTGTCAGAAAGGGACTCAATTGATTCGTAGTACACCCGCGCCTGCTGGCGGTAGGTGCGCCAGGAAACGTAAAAGCCGTAAAAGAGGAAAGAAACACACAATACACTGATGAATACAATGAGATTTTTTTTCATGCAATGTGGTAGTGTACTCTACTTTTTCTCAGTACGTTAGGTGCAATAGTTTCGGTTTGGTGTACTCAGTCTGCCGGATCTTCCCACCAGTTGTCCAGCATAAGCGGACTGAACTCCTGCAGCGGCTCAAAATGCTTGATATTTCTGGTGACCAGAATCACATTGTTCGCTATGGCAATACTGGCTATCATGAGATCAGCAGTTTCTACAATCTTTCCCGTTTTACGGCAGCGGGCGCGCAAATCTGCAAGAATGCTGGCAGCGTGCTCATCAAAGGGGAGCTGCTCAAACGTTGGCTGAACATAGTCATAGAGAAATGCGCTCAATGAAGTCTTTTTTCTTCCGTTTGCCAGAAGATGATAGCCAAACAATAATTCAGACCAGGTAATGCTGCTGATGACACAGTCTGCAGCTTTCGATTCAAGTTCCAGCATAACCGTTTCAGAAGGAACTTGATGCGACACTTCGCTAACTACACAGGTATCAAGAAGGTATACCGGCCTCATTACAGTTCCTCACTGAACGGCGGTGGTGCAGATGACCAGGGTTCGTGCCGGATATTTTCCAGTGACTCTGCAAATTCATCAGTCAAACAATCTGCATACTTCTGCCGCCATTGCTGCAGCCGTGAAGATGCCTGTACTGCTTTCTGAGTCCATTCCTTCATGCTTTCTTCACTGATAAGCATCACGGAACCTTTTCCATGCTTGGTAATAACAATCACTTCGCCCTCTTCAGCCATGGTGACATATTCACTGAGGCGGGCCTTAACATCGTATAACGGAGCGGTCATATAGTTATATTATATCCAATATGACTATATGACAAGAAAAACTTGAGGCCCGGTACGTCAGTTGCCGTACCGGCGGGTCATTTCAGCTTCCCACTGCTGGCGGCGTTTCAGGTCTGCAGCTGGATTGGCGCGGCGCTTGAATATGCCTTCCCCTGAGTAGCCGTTAGTAGTTATGAAGGTTACCAGTTCCCAGCCATCAGCGCCCAGGTTCTTCAATTTCTTTTTTGCTTCGTCATTATTAGGGACCGTTTCCATCCGGTATTCCCACACCGGATAGCCGCCGTTTGCCGCATGACCATCAGCCTGGTCTATGAGGACAGACAGGGCCCCGGCAATCTGACGTAACGCCTGCTGTGTTCCACTGTCTGCATGACCGCCTCCAACAGGAACTGCATTCGCCACATCTGTCTTCAGCTTCAGAAGTTCGCCCTGTAATCTCATATTGTCGCTTTCAAGCTGTGCATTCTTTGCAGAAACCGCCTGCAGTTCTTCTTTCAACCGCGCAAGCTCGTCCTGCATATCTTCCAGATCCAACAGATAATCAGACATTCCCATACTGGTACCTTCCTT
>JAKSTT010000106.1 GCA_024413635.1 Treponemataceae bacterium
GGCTTCTACAGCGGTAATACAGGTATCGCTGTATTTACTGCCTTTGTATACGTCTTTGATGGTGATGGTCAGGTGACTGGTTTCCAAGGGTAGGTCTACCGTAACCATTTTCGGTTCGTCAGGCAGGGAGATGGTTTCCCTGAAGCCGGTATCGGTAGTGATTTCCAGTTCTTTCGGACGTCCGTTCTGCTTAAAAAGGTGCGGCCTTACAGGATCAACGTATCCGCCCAGGATTTCAAGGGTAATTCCTTCATCGTATCTACCTGGTTTAGCGACAAAATCAATTTCCAGTTTTTCTCCGATGCCGTCACCAGATACCCCTTCTACCCACGGTTTGGTATCACGCAGCCACAGATGGCGGCTGGCATTAACGGCAGAAAAAACATTTTCCGGAGCGTAGGTTACCGTACCTTCCCGCAACGATGAACTGGCGGTAATGTTGGTAACCTGAATCTGTTTTGAGCCGGAATATGAATCCCTGATTTTACTGGCATCGGTGGCAAATGACGCCATGGCGGCAGCATCGGCCTTTACGCTGCTGCCGGTATAGCAGAATGCCAGAGGATTAGTGTCGTGTTCTATGACAATAAACGAATAGTCTTTGGTTTCTACATGTTTCCAGCCATTTTCGTCCACGTAGGATTCAAAATCGGTAATCCAGTCAATGCATTCATTCCGTCTGGTATCTGTGCTGTATTCCCAGATCAGCAGCCTGTCCATGTCCGCGGTAAAATAGCGCAGAACACCGTTGTACGTATAATAATACCAGCCGGAAAGCGGTATACGGCGCTGCGGTGCCTTTTCAGCAACCGGGGCGGCAGGAGCCGGCGGTGTGTAGTCTGCAAACGAAAAGGTTACCCAGTAGCCGCCGATATCATCGTCACCGCACCGATCTTCGTACGGATCAGAATGGCGAACTGGCGGTGCCTTATTGGGGTCTTCGGTGGAATCATACAGGGTAAAGCCACCGTCATTCCCAAAATTCAGGGAGTATGAGCCTTCCAGGGTACTGACATACAGCAGATACGGTGATTCTATCTGCAGCGGCATGGTAACCGGAGCTTTATGTTCTGCGGCCGGATAGACTGCCGTAATGGCATAGAAATTTCCTTTTGTAACAGTGTAACTGCGGCCGGTTTTTTCATCGTTCCAGGTGCCAAGTGCTTTATCAAATGTGGCGAAACTCCGGTTTATGATATATGCTGCAGCTTCTTCTGCCGTCATGTGGAGGGCTTTGTAGGTATGGCCGGAAGAAGTCCAGCTGATGATAGTGTCGCCCTCAATGACGAATTTTGATTTTGCTTTTTTCAGGTTATAGGAATCAGAACCGATGCCTTCATATCCCCGACCTCGTCCGAAGGTAATGGTGCCGGTGGTGAAATCGATATCACAGGAAATGTTTATCAGATAGGAATATCCCGGGGTGGATTTCATATCGTAGTCTGTAGGATCCCCATAGGTCATCCAGATAAGGCGGTCTGTTTCATAACAGTAATAGTAGCCGGTGTTATCAACCAGCAGCTGTTCAAAATCAGACCGTTCGTCGGCATACAGGTGCAGTACGCTGCTGGTCAGCAGAGTGCATATTACGATACTTTTCTGTGCAAGTGTGTTACGTTTCATTGAAAGGTTCCTGATGGTGGAATTACCTGTCCCACAGCTTGTACACAGGCGTGATGACAGAGATACAGGTATCTGAGTATTTGCTGCCGGGATAGACATCCTTGATGGTCAGGCGCACGTGGCGGGATTCCAGTGGGATTTCCATATCGACAAACTGGGCAAGGTCCGGCAGTTCCAGAAGTTCGCTGAAGCCGGTATCAGTCTGTACCAGCAGTGTTTTCGGGCGGCTGTTTTCCCTGAAAAGATAGGGCTTTAACGGGTCCACATAGCCGCCCAGAATGCGAAGGGTTATGGCAACATCACGGTTCAGTGGTTCCGAGGTGATGTCAAATTCAATGTATTCCCCGATGCCGTCATCAGATTTTGCTTCTACCCAGGGAATGTTGTTCTGTACCCACAGACGGCGTTCCAGATCAAAGGTTTTGAACGGGTTTTCTGCGGAGTAGGTGGCATAGCGGTCTTTCAACGTGGAACTGGAGCGTACGTTGGTAACGGTTACCCAGTCGTAGGAGTAGGATTTTGCGGTGGGATTCAGGTTTTCTGCTGCCACGAACCTGCCTTCCGTCAGATCATCCCTGAAACCGAATTGCTGCAGGTCACCATCAATGATGGTAAGGATGCCGTCATTGTATTCCACTTTCTTGTAGCCATTGTCGTCGATGTAGGATTCAAAATCGTAGATTATTTCCTGGCAATCCCAGCTCCAGCCGGAAGAGGGGGCCGTGTAGATGCTCAGTTCGTTGTTGCCGATGTTGATTCTGGTTTTGCCGTCTGCAGTGTAGTAATAGGTATAGGTGATAAACTCAGTTCTGCGTGGTTCTGCTACGGCTGGTTTTTCCATCTGGTCGGCAAACGGGAACACGGCAGTGTAGCCCCAGGAATCATCGCAGCAGTGGTCGCCGTATGGATCAGAGTGAGTCACCGGAGCAGGATGGGGATCTTCTACCGGGTCTGCCACGGAAAAGCCGGTGCCGTCTGAACGCACGGAAATACTGTAGCTGTTGCCCCAAATGGTATGTATATCCCGGTCGCTGAACCGCAGTGAGACGGTCTGGGCCGGCTGGTTTTCTTCAGCCGGGTACACAACGGTCATCTCATATTTTTCGTCTTTTCTGCTGATGGTGTAGGTGCGGCCGGTTTTTGCGTCTGTATGGGTTCCTATGGTGCGGTCCATGTTTTCGTAGGCGCGGTTCCTGATAAAGGCGCAGACTTCGGCTGCCGTCATGTGCAGCGGATAGTAGGACTCTGTGCCGTACATCCGGTAGCGGACAACAATGCCGTCCTGTACTTCAAACCTGGCTTTCTGTTCTTTAAGCCGGTAGGAATCGCTGGTGATCAGGCTGCCACCACTACCGCCGACTTTCAGGTTGTTCTTGGAAAAATTGTACTCATACCGGTATTCTTCGATTACCGGACCTCTCATGGAGTTTTTCCCGTCTCCGGTCCTGATTGTGCAGTTCAGGTATATGAGGGATTCGTTGTCGTAGTTGTAATAATACCCTGCGTTATCCTGCAGCAGCTGGACAAATGCAGCAATTTCTTCTGTTCTGTCCGGGGTGCTTTTTTTTGTAGTTTCCTGCAGTAACTGCAGAAGCTGAGAAATATCGTCAGCTGCCAGTGGGGCAAAAAGACTGAATGAAATCAGCAGCAGGGAAAGGAGTTTTTTACTGTTCATGGCGGAGACTATACTGTAGACAGGCGAAATAAAAAAGAGGGCGGTTTTCATCCGCCCTCTGTACGTCACTTTTTTAACTTGCGGGATGTGCGATGGTCAGTTATTACGGTTTATTTGTCCTGGAGTGCATCGTAGCCGCTTTCGCCAGTGCGGACTTTTACGACGTTTTCAACAGGGTATACAAAGATCTTTCCGTCACCGATATGACCGGTGTACAGGGCTTTCTTGGCAGCTTCAATAACTTCTGAAACTGCAATCTTTGATACGACAATTTCAACCTTAACTTTAGGCAGCAGGGTTGGTTCCATGGGAACACCACGGTAGAACTCGCTGGCTCCTTTCTGCATGCCGCATCCCATAACGTTTACTACAGTCATGCCGGTAACACCAATGGCGTTCATTGCGCTCTTTAATGCGGTGAAGCGTTCCTGTTTTGCAACAATGACAACCTTGTGTGCCTGGCAATCCTGACTTGATGTCATGGTAACCGGAACTGAAGCAGCAACGTTTACGCCTGCCAGCTCAGCTTCTGCAACCTCTTCTGCGCTGTATGGCATAACGAATCCTGCGTAACCGGTTTCAAGACCGTGTTCCAGTTTATCAAGACCGACTATTTCTTCTTCTGCAGTTACACGCAGACCGAAGATCTTTTTAATGATGGTGAAGGTGATGATGATGGTTACGACGGTCCAGGCGATGGTAGAGAACATACCTACCATCTGGATTCCGAAAAGTTTGAAACCGCCACCATAGAATACACCTGCCATTTCTGCGCCACTGGCATCAGCAATGGCGTAACCGGGAACTGCAGGGTTTGCAAAAAGACCTACTGCAATGGTTCCCCAGATACCGTTCATCATATGAACAGCTACTGCACCAACAGGGTCATCGATGTGCAGTTTGTAATCCATGAGCCAAACACCGAATACAACCAGAAGACCGGCAACGATACCGATGATACAGGCTGCTCCTGCATCTGCAACGTCACAGGGAGCGGTAATGGCAACCAGACCTGCAAGGCTGGCGTTCAGACACATGGAAACATCAGGTTTTCCGTATTTGATCCAGGTAAAGATCATGGTAGTAACAGTGGCCAGGGCTGGAGCGATGGTAGTGGTTACAAAGATTGAACCAAGCTGTGGTACGCTTGTAGCAGCGGCACCGTTGAATCCGTACCAGCCGAGCCACAGGATGAATACACCCAGTGCACCAATCGGAATGTTATGGCCAGGGAAAGCGTTTACTTTGGTAACCTTTCCGTCGGGGTCACGTACGAATTTACCGATACGTGGACCTACCATGAGGGCACCGATGAGGGCACAGATACCACCAACCATATGGATACAGGTAGAACCGGCAAAGTCGTGGAAACCAATCTGGGAAAGCCAACCGCCACCCCAGGTCCAGTGAGCTTCAATAGGGTAGATGATGCCGGAAATTACGGCTGAATATACACAGTATGAAAGGAACTTGGTACGTTCTGCCATGGCACCTGAAACGATGGTGGCGGTGGTAGCACAGAATACCAGGTTGAATACAAAGCCGGACCAGTCAAAGTTTGCATAGTTGCTGAAAACCTGCCAGTTTGGTTTACCAATCAGGCCAAAGAATGCGTCTTCACCAAGGAAGAGGCCGAAACCAATGGCGATGAACATGACGGTTCCGATACAGAAGTCCATCAGGTTCTTCATGATAATGTTACCGGTGTTCTTGGCACGGGTAAAACCGGTTTCTACCATTGCAAAACCGGCCTGCATCCAGAATACCAGGGCGGCACCCAGAAGGAACCATACGCCCCACAGGTCGCTGGAAACGGCTTCGACAGCAGTCATTACGTCGTTCATTTTTTTTCTCCTATAAAATAAAAAAGGCGCATCCAGATGCTGCTGGAGAACACTACTAATCCTTTAGCATCTGTATGCGCCTTTGCATACCTAAAATAAGTTTTTGAAAAATCTACCGGTGTGCTGATGCCGTTCAAAACCGCTAGCTAGCGTCGCTACATGCGAAGCATGGCAAGGAAACTATCGAACCATGCTTCGAATGTTTTTGAACGTCACCATCCCACCTCTCGATTTTTCAGAATCAATTTTTCACTGGGCCGGTTATCTAACACTGAAGAGCAGGTCGCCGTAGCTTGGGAAAGGCCACAGGTCTTTCGGAGTAACGGTTTCCAGTTCGTCAACGTACTTTCTCAGTTCTTCCATGGCTGGAATTACTGCATCGTGGTAGAATGCGGCACTCTTTCCTGCATCTGCAATGGCATGTGCTTCTTCTACTTTTGCGTCCAGGGCATTTACTGCTTTGTAGATCTTGCTGGTCAGAGAAGTTACCTTTTTCAGGTGTTCCTTTTCATAACCGGTTTCAAGTTCTGCAGCGCTTGTTCCCAGTGCTTCTTTTTCCAGAGCAACGGTCTGAGCCAGGCAGCTTGCAAAGCGGGTACCGCAAGGCAGGATTTCCTTTCTGGTCATTTCAATCATGGTCAGAGCTTCAATGTTGATGATCTTCAGGTAGTTCTCGTTGTGGATTTCATACCGGCTTTCTACTTCCTTGCGGCTGTATACACCGTGTTTTTCAAAGAGTGCTACGTTCTTTTCATCAAGAATGTGAACCAGGGCTTCCGGAGTGCTCTTCAGGTTGTACAGACCGCGTTTTTCAGCTTCTGCAACCCATGCATCATCGTAACCGTTTCCGTTGAAGATGATTCGTTTGTGTTCCTTAATGGTTTTCAGAACCAGATCCTGCAGGTCTTTGTTCAGGTCTTTGCTGCCTTCAAGTTTGTCAGCAAACTGGCACAGAACTTCTGCAACAGCAGTGTTCAGGAATACGTTGGCACAGGCAATTGAATCCTGGCTACCCAGCATACGGAATTCGAATTTGTTTCCGGTGAATGCAAATGGAGAAGTTCTGTTGCGGTCAGTAGTATCTTTACTGAACTCAGGCAGAACGGTTACACCAATCTGCATCTTTTCTTTTGCATGGGCACCGTATGGTTTTCCTGCTTCAAGGGCATCCAGGATAGCTGAAAGTTCATCACCCAGGAACATGGAAACGATGGCTGGCGGTGCTTCGTTGGCACCCAGACGGTGGTCGTTTCCGGCAGAAGCAACGGAAATACGGAGCAGGTCCTGATAGTCATCTACTGCTTTGATAACAGCACAGAGCATAAGGAGGAACTGTGCGTTGCTTTCCGGAGTTGCACCTGGATCCAGCAGGTTTTTACCGGTATTGGTACTGATTGACCAGTTATTGTGTTTACCGGAACCGTTTACCCCTTCAAATGGTTTTTCGTGCAGCAGACATACCATGTTGTGGCGTCCGGCTACTTTACGCATCATTTCCATGGTCAGCTGGTTGTGGTCACAGGCCAGGTTGGTGGTACTGAAGATAGGAGCCAGCTCGTGCTGTGCAGGAGCTACTTCGTTGTGTTCGGTTTTTGCCAGAATACCCAGCTTCCACAGTTCGTGGTTCAGTTCTTTCATGTATTCCTGAACACGTGGTTTGATCATACCAAAGTAGTGGTCTTCCAGTTCCTGACCTTTAGGAGCTTTTGCACCGAACAGGGTGCGGCCGGTATAAATAAGGTCTTCGCGTTTGTCGTAAACTGATTTGTCTACCAGGAAGTATTCCTGTTCAGGACCAACGGTGGTTTTTACGCTGGTAACATCTTCGTTTCCAAAGAGGTGCAGAACGCGGAGTGCCTGTTTGTTGATTGCTTCCATTGAGCGCAGCAGCGGAGTTTTCTTGTCCAGAGCTTCACCGGTGTATGAACAGAATGCAGTTGGGATACACAGGGTTCCGTCTTTAATGAAGGCATATGAGGTTGGGTCCCAGGCAGTGTAACCGCGGGCCTCAAATGTTGCACGGATACCACCTGATGGGAAGCTTGAAGCGTCTGGCTCACCCTGAACCAGTTCTTTTCCGCTGAATTCCATGATGATTTTGCCGTCAGCTGAAGGCTGAATGAAGCTGTCGTGTTTTTCTGCAGTAACACCGGTCAGTGGCTGGAACCAGTGGGTAAAGTGGGTAGCGCCTTTTTCAATGGCCCAGTCTTTCATGGCATTGGCAACAACGGTAGCTACGTTCAGGTCCAGTTTTTCACCGTCTTTAATGGTGCGCATCAGTGCCTTGTAGGTTTCTTTAGGCAGCCGTTCTTTCATGGTGGTTTCATTGAAAACCATGCATCCAAATTCTTCAGTTACAGTGCTCATATATACCTCCGTATATGCAAAAAGGCGACATGGCTGCGGCTGGCAGATCCGGCGTCCTTGCCGGCTGCGCTTTCCACGACTCCATTGTCGCCTTTCGCTTGTGTAAAATTAAAGTTCCTGGCTGGCTTCCATACGGATGCTGCCGGATGTTGTACGGCAAAAAAAAAGCCGTTGACTCCTCTAGCGGAATCAACGGCGTCTTTGTCGTTCAACATGTGTGACTTTACTGCGGCGTAAAAAAAAAGTCAACAGGATTGACGAAAAAAGTTTAAAAATAATGCAGAAAGTTTAGTGAGAATACAGGGCGGGAATCCAGAAGGCGCCATTAGATTTTTTCCATGTTCACGGAGCGGGGGGTAAATCCCAGCTTGGTGTAAAAGGCAAGGGCTGCTTCATTGACGGCAATAACCTGCAGTTCTACTCCTGAACACTTGCGGTCTGCAGCCAGCTGCTGGGCTTTCTCCATGAGGGAACGTCCGGCACCAGTTCTCCGGCTGTTTTCATCTACCCCGATGGCGTGGATGTACAGTACTGATTTGGGGTATCGGGCGGGAGATTCAATCTGGCGTACCTCTATCTGCATGAATCCAACGGGTGAATCACCAATAACGGCAAGCCACAGGTTTTCTTCACGGACAGCATCACTGAAAACTTCAGGGGTGATGATGGTGTCCACAGGCCGGTACAGGTCGGGACGTAAATCGATATGCAGCTGCTGGATCTGCAGATATAGCGCGCTGACTACAGGGAAATCAGCTGCAACAGCCGGCCG
>JAKSTT010000107.1 GCA_024413635.1 Treponemataceae bacterium
CAGCACCTTTCTGCCATCATCGGCGCCATGGAACTGGCAGACAACTATAATCTGGGGGATCTGGTCTGCATTAAGGGAGAACTGTACCGGCTGCCGGCAAATCCACTGCCCCGCACTGCCTGAGTATTCTTTTTCCCGCCGTTTTCTGCTACACTGCCGGCATGTCTGTATCAAAAGAAATGACCATTACCTGCCCCAACTGCGGCAAGAAAACCAAGACCATTGTGTACAATGCTGTAGATGCCACCCGGAATCCTGAACTGAAAGAAAGTGTTCTGGATGGCACCATATTCCGTTTCCAGTGCCCCGGTTGCCATGACGTGGCCCGGTTAAATCAGGATTTTGTGTACAGTGATCCCAACCGCAAGCTGATGATTGCTTACGCCTGTACTGAACAGAGCGTTGCTGATATGGAAGCTGAAATCACCCGTACCAAGGAACAGTACAGTGCCATGGGCATTGCCGTTTCGTACCGCATTACCCGTGATGCCCAGAGTCTTTCAGAAAAAGTACTCATGGCAGAAGACGGTTTTGATGACCGGGTTATAGAAGTAATCAAAGCTGCCTATGCCCAGGAAGCCCGGGAACAGAATCCGGATACGCCCTTTACCCGGGTACAGTACATCAGTCAGGCCACAAAAGGTGCCGGTTATGACCTGGTGTTCACCAACGGCGATGAACCGGTATTCTCTGCCCAGTTTACCAGAGCAGACTACGACCGTTTTGCAGCGTTCGGCAAGGAACAGTTCCCTAAAACAGAACATGCCCATCCCTACATCGTAGATGAAGAATGGGCACGTGAATGTTTCGTTGAATAAGTACTACTATGGCTGCCGGTTACCGGCCGGGAGCCCGGTGGACAAACTGATCAAACTGCTCAACTTTGTTTGAGAAGAACGTGGTGTTGTGAATGGAAACATGCTGCAGATGCAGTTTCTGCTGCATCTGGGTAAAGTTTACGACAGCCTTGTGATCAATTTCTGCAGCACGCTTACGGATCAGTGATCCCAGATGGATTGAAACGCACTGGTCTACCAGATACAGTCCGAAAAGGGTACCGACAACAAAACTGAACCAGGGATGGGCGCCAAACCAGGCAACCAGTTTCCGCAGCTGGGGGAACAGTAAGAAATAATATGCAGCAGAAAGCACACCCCAGATAACCGTAAACTTGGGACAGATAACACCCTTGATGTTTCCCCATTCATTTGAATAATCCCACAGTTTGATATGCATTCCCTGGATGAAGATGATGCCGCCAATATACTCAATGAGTGTCATGAGCAGCGCCATGATGAGGAACAGCAGACCGTAATGCAGTACCGGTATTTCTGCAAAAAAACCGACAACTGATTCCAGCAGGCTGAGCAGATACAGGAATACAACACCGGTTCCATACAGTGGCAGCCAGGGTCCGGTTAAAAAGCCAGGGTTCAGCCACTGACGTTCCGGGTTTGCCTTTGAAATAAAGCGGCGGTAAAAAAACTCCAGAATCCAGCCCATAATGCTGCCGGTGAAAAATAAAAAAGCAAGTAAGATGAAAATGATGTATGCACTCATACTTACAGAATAGTGAACTGACAGACAGACGGCAATAAAATACTTACGCTTATCGGGAGGTCATTACTTTTTGCGGTACTGGGCAGGGGAAATACCAGCATACTTCTTGAAGGTGGTGCTGAACCAGGTGAAGTTTTCAAAGCCAACCCGGTCTGCCACATCACTGACCCGTTCTCCGCGGTCAAGCAGCACCTTTGCTGCCGCAACCCGCTGTTCCGCAATGGCATCATTGACCGTTTTTCCCGTTTCCTTCTTGAACTTCTTTGCCAGGTATTCCGGTGCAAGGCAGAACTGGTCCGCCAGAATATTCCGGTCAAGGGGTTCTGCATAGTGATCCCTGATATACTGCAGCACCTGGTCCCCCAGGGAAAAACTCCGGTTAAAGGACTCTTCAAAGGCAAAGGTCTGCTCAATCAGATAGGTAATCCAGCGCATCATGTCGATGACGGATTTGCTGGCGGATTCAGACAGGTTGCTGATATTGGCATCAGAAAACAGAGCAGCCCCGTTAATATGCTTGTTTCCCAGATAGGTGTACACCGCCTGGATGACAACCATCTGCATCTGTTCCAGTAACGGTTCCGTCAGCCGGCGGTTCCGCTGCAGCTCTACCAGATGGCTTTTGATGTAACTTAAAAACTCAATTTTCTGCTTTCCCTGCAGATAGCTATTCAGCGTTGCAACATCAATATCAAATACGGCAGACAGGTCATCCGTTACGGCATCAGCATCAGCAGGTTCTCCCGTTTCTGCAGCAGAAAACTGCAGGCCGTCCCGCTGGTGACGGATACGGTGTATCATCCGCTCCAGCGTCTGTTCCATGGCAGCGTTATCAAAAGGTTTCAGCAGGTAATCTGCCGCCTGGTATTTCAGGGCAATGCGGGCAAAATCAAAGCGTTCATGACAGGTTAAGAGCATGAACTGGCCGGAATAGCCCTGCTCCCGGTACCAGGCTAAAAGGTCCAGGCCTGTTTCACGGGGCATCTCTATATCACTGATGACAATGGCAATATCGTTTTCCATGATGATGCGGCGTGCAGCAGTAACATTGAAGGCGGTAAACACCTGGTCTATGCCCAGTTTCTGCCAGTTCATGGAGCCGGCAATAACTTCTACCGTCGGGCGGTCATCATCTACAATCAGAACTTTCATAGGTACCACTTATCTTCACGGGCGTTTTCCTGCCGCGGTTCAGCAGGAATAAGGAACCGGTTCATGCACCCCTGCACCGTATTGTTGGCAATGGTAAACAGGTTCTGTTCCTCATACATCAGTTCCAGCATGCGCCGGATACTCCATAATCCCAGCCGGTGGCCATCCTGCGGTGCATCATGGCTGCGGAATTCTTCCAGCACGCTGTCCGGATACCCTTCTCCGTCATCCTCTATTTCAATAAGCAGATGGGGTTTTCCGTCAACATCCTTCAGCCCCGCACGGATCAGAATAGTCAGGACCCCTTCCGGCTGCAGGGCATATTTATACTCGTTTTCAATAATCGTGTGAATGAGCATCTGCGGAATTTTCCATTCTGCAGCTTCCGGCTCCATATCAATAAAGTGGAACACACTGCCGGGATACTTCAGGTCCTGCATCTCAAAATAATTTTCCACATGGGTAATTTCATCTGCCAGGGTTACCGTATGCAGACCGCTGCGGAACATATACCGGATATTCTTACTGAGGGCAGAGATATAGGTAACAATCAGATCATTTTTTCCCTGCTGACTCAGACTGGAAATAGTCGTCAGTGCATTAAGGAAAAAATGGGGCTTAATCTGCAGCCGGACCACTTTCAGTTCACTGTCCTGCAGCTGCAGCTGTTTTTCATAGCCCGCAATCTTTAATCCCACAATCTGATCCATCAGACTGTTGAACGCCTTTTTCAGAAGCGAAAATTCCAGGCTGGTATAGGTACTGGTAATGCGGTGCTCCACATCTCCGGCCACTATCTGTTCCATGCTCTGCTGCATGTCCACCATAGGATTAAGGATATCGCTCTGCAGCTGCCGGCCAAATCGGAAACTGAAAAACAGACTGACCAGCATCAATGCCAGAAGCCAGAGCACATGACTGCGTATCTGTTTTACAAGCCCTGCCATATGGGTTGCTGCAACCAGCGTAAACCGGCCGTTATCTATGGCATATTCCTGCAGTGAGATGCTGCCGGTTCCCGTAACATCACCCCAGATGGCAGTTCCTGCCTCATCCCTCAGACCAAGGCTGGTATCCTCAAACCCGTCATCCTGCTGCCCCGTCCCCATGAACCGGTTCAACTGCATGAATATGGCGGTAGCATATCCGTTCCAGGTATGAACCCGGTACAGAAACGGCTCTCCGGCAAATTCACCGTACTTCCACTGGGAACGGACTGCACCGGTGCGGGCACAGTCCCGGGTAACGTTCCGCAGTGCTTCCCGCAGAAACAGGGTCATGGTCACATTGGACTGATCAATACAGGTGTTCCAGGTGCTTTCTGCAACCACCACCATATCCACATCAGTATCAAACAGCAGGGAATCATCAATAAACTTCTTCAGTGCCAGCGATGCATACACCCGCTGGGTTTCATCGGCAGACTGCAGCTGGTCATAGGCTGCATTGTTGAACATAATCCGCTGCAGCAGCAGGTTGGCCCCGTTCAGTTTCTGGTCAAGTTCACTGCCATACACCTGCAGCAGGTTGGCCGTACCGGCAGTCATTTTTTCACTGGCCGTAGACCAGGCTGACCAGATGAATAATGCCACCATGGCCAGCAGAATAGTGTGGAGAATACCAAGGAAAAACCGGGTTCGTGATATAAAGGACGTTGTCATCTCAGTCTCAGCGTATTTGCAATTGTCTCAAATACTGCATCAATCTGGATAGGTTTGGCAATATGTGCGTTCATGCCGGATTCCAGCGCCCGCCGTTTATCTTCCTCAAAAGCATTGGCCGTCATGGCAATAATGGGGATGGCCGCCTTTGCCGGATCACTGAGTCCGCGGATTTCCCGGGATGCCTGATACCCGTTCATAACCGGCATCTGAATGTCCATAAGAATCAGGTCATACAGTTTTCCGGTACATCCTTCTACCTTCTTTACTGCCTCAAGGCCGTTCTCTGCCACATCAACCGTAGCACCGGCGTCTTCCAGAATAACGGTGGCTATTTCCCGGTTCAGCAGGTTATCTTCTGCCAGCAGTACATACAGGTTTTTGATATCGCCGGCGGCCGGACCTTCAGGTTCAGCAGGAACCGGTTTCTTTACTGCCGCAGTCCGGAGTTCCAGCGTAATGGTGATTTCCGTTCCCTTTCCTTTTTCACTGGTAACGGCGATTTTTCCACCCATCAGGTCAACGATGTTCTTTGTAATGGACATACCAAGTCCGGTTCCCTGAATACCACTGACCGTAGAATTCTGTTCCCGTTCAAAAGGCTCAAAGAAATGTTCCAGAAACTCCGGGCTCATACCGATACCCGTATCCCAGACCTTAAACTGGTAGGATGCCTTACCCTGTACCGGATCAGAAATCTGGGCAACAGAAACACCCACCGTGCCACCGCTTTCCGTAAACTTGATGGAATTCCCCAGACAGTTCAGCAGAATACGGTTAATGCGCAGCCGGTCACACCAGACATCGGGATTTTTCAGTGGTTCCGGAGGAATAACCAGCGTCAGCTGTTTTTCAAGAACGCTGCTCTTCACCATAGTCCTGATGCCTTCAATCAGGTCTGTCAGGTTATTCTCTGATTCTTCAATGGCTACTTTTCCAGATTCAATGCGGCTCATATCCAGCACATCATTGATCAGATTCAGCAAGTGCTGGCTTGAAGCAGAAATTTTTGACAGATAATCAAGCACCCGGTTCTGGTCATCCAGATGGGTCCTGATCAGATCCGTGTAGCCGATGATGGCGTTCATGGGCGTACGGATATCGTGGCTCATATTATTCAGGAATACCGTCTTGGCCTGGTTTGCCTGCTCTGCCGCATCAAGACGTGCGTGCAGTTCCCGATATGAGGTAACTTCGATGATGCTTAACTGGATAATCGGTTCCTGCCCGTCATTCATCAGCATACGTACGGTGGCCAGAAAAGCCCCGGTAGTACCGTCCCGACGGGTCAACTGGAATTCACATTCCGCCACATCGTTTTCAGTTTTAAGGGTAGAAACCAGTTGTGTCAGGCGCCGTACATCTTCTGCAGGCACATTGCGCTCAAAACCGTGGGTACTGTTGGTCTTCAGTTCTTCAAGCGAAGAAAAACCGAACATTTTCAGCGCCATGTCATTGGCAAAGGAAATGGAACGTGCAGCCCGTGAATACTGGATGATGCCGCAGTTAACGGCAGACAGATAACGTTTCAGTTCCTTCTGGTGTTCACGGTGGGAACTCCATTCATCCAGAATGTTCTGAATATCCTGGATAGTGACATATGCCGCCATCACCTGGCCATGACTGTCATACACCGGAGTCATGACACATTTCAGGTGGTGGTAACTGCCATCTATCAGCATCAGTGTGTTGAATGAAACACTGTCACATAAATTCCGTACATATTCGGTTCGGAACAGGAAGCAGATGGAATCCCGGTAATCAGGATGACTTTCACGGTACACTTTGTCCTGCAGCTGCTCAAAAGAAAAGGTTGTCTGAGCCCGGGAAGGCTCAAAGCGGTCGTGCATGATGAACACGGTTTCATGGGTAATATCCAGTTCCCATACCGCGTCGGTACAATGGGCCATATTGGCAAAGAGAGCATGGTTATATTTCTGTATGTGAGCGCTTTTTTCTAATGCGCTGAGCCCAAAGTTATCCATCGGAATCAGTATATCCTCTCTTACTGTGTATCGGTTATAAAGAGGTTACGGGAAATCGCAATCTTCTACGGAGAAATAGCATGGCAACCGGTTTCCATGGTATACTGGCTGCAGGCCGATACCCGGTCAGAAAGGAATATACGATGAAGAAAACACTATGGAACATGACAGTTCTGACAGGAATTGCCATTCTTGGAGTACTGATGATCTCATGCAAAAAGGAACCGCCAAAGCCAGCCTATGACGATTCGGCAAAGTCCGCCGTACCGGAAACCATGACACTGGTATGGAGCGATGAATTTGACTATGAAGGAAGCCCTGATCCCGATAAATGGGATTACCGGATCGGCAACATCAACGGATGGGGAAACGCAGAAATCCAGAAATATACGAAAAATCCGGAAAACGTTTTTGTTAAGGACGGGGTTCTGACCATCACCGCCCTGAAAAACAATCCGAAAAGCAATAACTGGACCAGTGCTGCCGTAAAAACCCAGTACAAGGCATTCTGGGACCACGGATTTGTAGAAGTACGGGCAAAACTGCCGGAAGGTGTGGGCACCTGGCCTGCCATCTGGATGATGCCCAACGGAGATAAATACGGAAACTGGCCACGGAGCGGCGAAATTGACATCATGGAAATGGTCGGCTTTGACCTGAACACCATTGTAACCACCCTGCATACCCAGGCATTCAACCACAAGATTGGTACCCAGAAAACCCGTTCTGCCCAGGTATTTGATACGGTTAACTACTACCACACCTATGCCGTAGACTGGAACAAGGACCACATGACCTGGTACGTTGACGGTGAAGAATTCTACAGTGTGAAGAATGAATGGGGAGACAGCCACAACGAATGGCCCTTTGACATTCCCTTCTACCTGATGATGAATATCGCCATGGGCGGTTCCTGGGGTGGAGAAAAAGGCATTGACCCGGAATTATCCTCAGCCCGCATGATTGTAGACTACGTACGGGTCTACCAGTAAACAGGCGTTCATAAGAGAAAAGGCTGTTCTTCTGAAGCACTTCAGCGGAACAGCCTTTTTTTATTTACTTGAACAGGGTCTTCATAAAGGGTTTCACCTTATAATTGCGGTCAATGGGAAGTGCATCACCATAACCGGGGAAGGTTCCCGGAACCCATGAGGTTTTATCACTTAATCCCCATACCACATACGTACTGCAGTTCTTTTCAGTGCGGCAGATATCCATCAGGTCCTGGTAGATCCGGGCCTGGTTGGCAACGGCAGCATCTCCGGCAGGGGTCTTCAGGCGGACATCAACTTCCGTAAAGCTGACGTCAATGCCCAGTTCGCCGTAGCGCTGAACGTTTTTCCGGATGGCTTCCTTATCAAAGGGCAGGTTTTCCTGCAGGTGCAGCTGCAGTCCTACGCCATCAATGGGCACGCCCTTCTCCACCAGTTTCTTTACAAAGTTGTACATGGCATCGGCCTTTGCATTGCCATAGTTTTCATTGTTGTAGTCGTTGAGCACCAGCCGGGCGTTTGGATCAGCCTGCCGGGCAACGGTAAAGGCATATTCGTAGATTTCTTCACCAAAACGGCGATACCAGAAACTGTTCCGGAACGATCCGTCTTCTTCAAAGATTTCGTTACAGACATCGTACTCAAAGATTTTTCCCTGGTAATGCTGCATGATGGTGGTTATGTGGTCTTTCAGGTGGGCACGCAGTTCATCATCATCCCTGATTGATGAAACGTATCCGGCATTCTGGTTATGCCATACAAAGGTATGACCACGGACTTTCATGCCGTTTTCGCCGGCAAATTTCACCAGCAGGTCCATATCGGAAAAATTGAATTTTCCCTTTTTATACTGAATGTTTTCCCACTTCATGTTGTTTTCTGCAACAATGGTATTGTAGTTTTCGCTGATCAGTTTTGCCTT
>JAKSTT010000108.1 GCA_024413635.1 Treponemataceae bacterium
AGCGCGGATCGTCGCGCCTGCTGGTCGGATCGTCGCCCCTGCTGTCCGTATAATCCCAATTATGTTTGGGATACCTCCCCTTCATCTCCTTACAGATCTCAAGCCAGCTGTTGCTCCAGAAGTGTTCCAGATCGCGGGTAACCTGCAGGGGCCGGCGGGCGGGAGACAGTAGACGAAGCACCACTGGCACGCCGCATACTTTGGGCGTTTCAAAAACGCCGAACATCTGCTGGATTATCACTTCAAGAACAGGCACAACACCTTCACGGGGGTCGAGGACTTCATATACCAGTTTCCGTTCCCGGCCGTTGGAAAGGTGTAAGCGGGATGGAACGTGGCGGTCAACGTCATCACCGTGCAGGGCATAGCGTAACGCCTGCAGTACCGTTTCGGCAGTCAAGGGGCCAGTGGTAATAAAGGGCGCCAGCCATTCCTTCAGGTATTCGGGATTACAGAGCCAGGATTCCAGATCCCCGTTTGTGTCTGGACTTCCGCTGATTGGGCCGCCATGTTCCTGATAAAACCGGGTGCGCAGCAGGAATGAGTCGCAGTCATCATTCCAGGGTAACGACTTCAGACCTTTTTCGGATACCAGAGTACACCAGGCTTCTGCTCTGTCCTGAGAATCTGCAGGAACCGGCCGTGTACGGACTACAATGTTTCCCACACGGGTTTCAAGGGTCTTTTTAACGGACCGTTTTTCATCTGCAAATACTACCTGTGAAGACTCAACAGTATGGGAATCCAGCCATGCAGAAAACGCATCACTGGGAGGAACGGGTTCAAAGTCATAGATACGGGCAGCACGGTCACCGCTGTCACTGGCGGTAACGATAATCCATTTGGGATACGCGGTATCATTGGCGTACCGCCCGGCAAGTTCCGGCGCAAGAGTAGCCTGGCGGCCGGTATATAACTGATACACCCCGTTTCCCTGATGAAAGGCAAGCCGGTCATAAAAGCCGGCAAGCAGACAGAGAACGCCAGGCAGGACAGAAGTATCACTCTTTCCGGTGCGCCCATGCTGCACGCTCCCCAGTCTGAACTGCAGTTCATTCAGCAGCCGTTTTTCTTCCCGACGCGCAGATTCCCCACCGCCGGAAGAACTCATGGATCCCAGTTTTGCAGCATATTCAAGAGCAGCATCATTTCCTGCTGCATATTCTAGGGCAACCAGTGCCACCCTGGGATGAACACCTAAAGCTGCAATCTGTTTTCCCTTTGCAGTGACGGCTCCGTCATCAGCAATACAGCCGGTAGACTTCAAAAATGCAGAAGCCTGCTGCCAGACACCAGTATTGGGAATATCAAGCCAGTCAAGATCAGTTATGGAACGGGCACCCCATACCGCACATTCAAGCACCACCGGAACCAGGTCAGCAATCTGCACCTGCGGCAAGGCATGGTTTACCCGGACATCTGACGGATTCCACAGACGGATGCAGGTTCCTTCCTGCACACGGCCTGCACGACCTTTCCGCTGCCCCGCACTGAATTCAGTTTCAATTTCGGTATTCAGACGGTTCATGCCACTGGCAGCATCAAGACGGCTGACCCGGGAAAGTCCACAGTCAATAACGGTAGTAACCCCGGGAACCGTCAGAGAGGTTTCGGCAATACTGGTTGCAAGAATGACATGAAGCCCTTCTGAAGGGCCGTATAAAATACGCTGCTGCTCCTGGAGCGGAACTGAACTGTGCAGAATATCTACCGGATACCCGGCAAGCAGTTCATGACAGCGGGAAAGATCTGAAATTCCCGGTAGAAAACAAAGGATAACTCCTGTGGTTGTCCTGGCAACACTTTTAACGGCTGCAGCCACACCGGCAGCCACATCAGGCAGACCAAACCGTTTTTCTTCCGGCAGAAACTGCGGTGCATATACCACCTCTACCGGATAGGCTCTGCCCGGCACCGATACAACCGCACAATCCAGATGCCGGCTTAACGCATCAGCGTCGATGGTGGCACTCATGACCAGAATCTTCAGGTTTTCAGAAAGCTGCACCGATTCTTTTAAGAATGCCAGAGCCAGATCGGCATACACCAACCGTTCATGAAATTCATCAAGGACAACACAGCTGACACCATCCAGAAGCGGATCATCCTGCAGCAGCCGTATCAGAATAGCTTCCGTAATGACTTCCAGCCGGGTTTCTGAAGAAACCTTCACTTCGCCATGAACCCGGTATCCCACCGTCTTACCGACCGGTTCACCCAGTAATGCAGCAATCCGTCCTGCAACAGATACAGCTGCAATACGGCGTGGCTCCAGCAGATAGATTTTTCCGCTGAATGCCTGCAGTAATCCCACGGGCATACCGGTAGATTTTCCGCTGCCGGTTTCTGCCGTCAATACCAGAAATCCACTGGGGGCATTCTGCAGACGGCTTACAATATCAGGAATGTGGGGGTAAATGGCCAGATTCAGAAGGTCGTTTGCCATTGTTTTAGTGCGTTGTTTGCGGATACAAAAGCAAAGGGCAGCTGTTGTACATCTGTATCCTTTCTGATATCAATGGTCGTAATCCGCCGTACTTCTGACTGCTGCATGACGGCAGCTTTCTTAATGCGGAACATTTCAAATGCCGTTACTTCACACAGAAAGTATACATCACAGGTCTTATACGTAATGGATTTATATTCGTATGTGTTGGCCATGCTGGTGAGGTACTGCAGTTTGTCTTCTGAAACCGTAATGCCTATTTCTTCCTGACATTCACGGACTGCACAGTCTTCTGCACGTTCATCAGGATCTACAAATCCACCGGGAAGCCCCAGTTTTCCTTTGCCGGGATCCATTGCCCGTTCTTCCACCAGTATGGTACGGCTTTTATCATCATTCAGACAGAAAAAAATGACACCGGTAGCGGCAGCCACATTGTTGTACAGCGTAAAACCGCAGCTGTTACAGTTCCAGTACCGGTTACCGGGATACTGCAATCCTTCTTTTCCACAGGCGGGGCAATACTTCATTTTACCATTCGACCTGCTGTCACGCGTAAAGAATCAGAATACCGTTCTGTCCGTTTGGCAGTTTCCAGGCTTTCACGGGCTTTCATCATTGCCTTGGCCTGATACATCCGCTGGTCACTGTGAGTCAGTACTTTTTCAAAATCATCACCTGGCTGATATTCTGCAATTCCGCAGGCAACGGTGTATCCAGCCTGGGATAAATTTTCCTGCATGGTCTGAATGGCAGGACCTATCTGCTTTTTGGTCATTTTTGGCGCCAGAACAACAAACTCATCACCGCCGATGCGGTACAGTTTTGCCCGTGACGGTAAAGCCTTCCGCATGCAGCTGCAGCAGGCAATCAGCGCCTTGTCGCCAGCATGGTGGCCCCAGGTATCGTTAATCTGCTTCAGTCCGTTCATATCCATGGAAACAACGGAAAAATACCCATGCTGCAGGGATTTTGCGTCCAGATAAAACCGGCGCCGGTTGTATACATTGGTTAACGCATCCCGGTTGTAGGTCTGGGTATACAGGAACAGATAGTACACAAAAATACTGATGGTTGTTGACTTGACAATGAGCATCCGCCACTGGAATACAGTTTCAAGAACGGTAGAAAGCACGTTGATGAAGAAAATGATGAACAGCAGCGCAGATTCGCTTTTATTTGATCCCATCATAATGATGGAGCGGAATATCAGTGCCATCAGGTAGAAACCGGCTACCGCAAACGGCACGATATTCAGTATTCCACGATGGAACCCGTTGGCATCATCAAACCACCAGATCAAGTGAGTCCAGTAAGATGAAATACACAGCAGTATGTTGACAATGGCCGGCAGCAGCCACAGAAACCGGCCCGCCGTCCGTTCTTTTTCCGTACGGAACCGGGCAATAGTGAAAACAAAATAAGGCATAAGACCACGGACGCCGTAGTAAAAAATGCCTTCAAAATACCGTGATGTATACAGGACAGTCTGGGACTCATAGAACAGGTTCAGGGCATCGGCAACAAACAGCAGGATCATTCCAACCACACTCAGCTTAAACAGAAGCAGAGTATACCGGTCAAATGAATTATCAGTAAAAATATACCAGACCAGAATGCCGGTCATAATGAGGACAGAATAGTTATTGGTAATCAGACCTGTGATATCCATACCGTAAAACCTGTTTTCCTATTCTACCGCATATCTGCCGTTTTTGTACGGACAATATAGTTTGTATTGATATTTTTTCCGGTAAAAATCAGGCAGTCATGATGGTGGCTGACCCAATTCATCAGAGTGCCGTCTTCAGGATTTATCAGGATGAAGTCGGCATCTTTGACACTGATGATGTCCGGTCCTACAAATTCAATTTCGGTTCCCACATCGATGCGGTTCATGGCGCTGTAGCGGAACAGCCGGCCCTTGGTCAGGTCAACTTTTTCTGAAGCGCTGTGGGGAATCTTGTCCGGATGTTCAGCCAGATCAATATCACGGGCTTTGCGGGCAGCCGGATGCATGGCTTCCAGATCCTGCTGGAACTGTGCTACCCGCTGGTCACCGGCTTTCAGAATGTCAGCAGCTTCAGTGGCAGTCAGTTCTTCACCCACAGTACCGATCAGTTCATAGTCACTGCTTGACTCTCCGACGGTAGTTTTATCGGCATCTTCACGGCTGTAGAAAAAGCCGGTACCGAACTCACGGTGGGCAGCGTGGTACAATTCATTTACGTATGGTTCTGCTTCTGCTGCCGTAATCTTTCCATCCAGGGCATCAAGGGCTTTACGGTAGGCACGGGTTGTCATGGCTACGTAATACAGGCTCTTCATACGGCCTTCAATCTTCAGGGAATCTACACCGGCAGCCTTCATGTCAGCCAGGTGGTCTACCATGCACAGGTCTTTTGATGAAAGAATGGCAGTATAGTCGTCACCTTCAAAAACGGGGAAATATTCACCGGGCCGTTCCTGTTCCTGCAGGGCAAGCGTTCCGTTTTTTGCCAGTTCCTTTGCTTCTTCTGCAGTCAGAATGTGGTGAGGATCAAGTTCCCGGCCGGCAAGCTGGAAATTCCAGCGGCAGGTATGACTGCAGAACCCGCCCTGGGCACTGCGGCCGGTCAGGTAAGCACTCATGAGGCAGCGGCCACTGTAGGCAATACACATGGCGCCATGGGCAAAACATTCCAGTTCCATTTCCGGAACTGCATCCTTAATTTCCTTTACTTCTGCAAGACTTGTTTCACGGCCCAGAACCACGCGGCTGAATCCTATGTCACGGTACATCTTTACGGCTTCACGGTTCATGCAGCTTGCCTGGGTACTCAGGTGCAGTTCTGTATTGGGGAAATGCTTCTGCAGGATGGGCACAATACCCAGATCCTGAACGATAAAGGCGTCAATGGGATAGGCCTTGAAGTAGTCAATCTCGCTTAAAAAGTGGTCAATGTCACGGTTGTGGAACGCAATGTTCAGGGCACAGTGCAGGCGGCGGCCGGGATACTGGTTCTTTAATGCAGTGATTTCCTTGAATTCGTCTTCGTAAAAGTTATCAGCCTTAACACGCAGGGAAAACCGTTTCAGGCCGATATATGCCGCATCTGCTCCATAGGCATAGGCATACCGCAGTTTTTCAATATTGCCTGCTGGTGAAAGTAATTCCATTCTTACTCCTGACTGCTGGTTACAGTCCTTTTATGTGCAGCCCGATGGCATCAATGGCCCGGTGGCTTTCGTCCAGAAATTCATGAGCCATCTGGAACATATGCATCATGTTGGGCCATACATCAAGGGTATATTTAACATGGCCGGCTTTCAAGATAGCAGTAAAGCGGCGCACCTCGTTAATGATGATTTCTTTTTCACCCATCTGAATGAACACCGGCGGAAAATCTTCCAGCATATCGGGCTGAATGTACTGGGGAGATACCAGCGGGTTCGTCATGTTTGATGCATAGGTGTACATGTTTCCGGTACGGCGCATGGCATCAGGGGTGATGATTTCATCTTTTAACTTTTTGTCATGATAGATAGGCGCCTCGTCTGAAAAATCAAGCCAGGGCGAAAGGAGTACGATTTCCTTGATCTTCCTGCGGGCTGTTCCCTTCAGACTGAGGGCAAGAGCCAGTGCGATGGAAGCACCGGATCCGTCAGCAGCAATGATGATATCAGGATTTTCGGTATACAGGGATTTGATCAGGCGTTTTACATCCTCAAGGGCAGCGGGAAACGGAAACTGCGGTGCCAGACGGATTTCCGGCAGGATGACGCGGGTAGATGAAGCGTTGGCAATAGAAGCAACAAAGCCTCTCCAGGCTTTACGGCTGCCACCGATAAACGAACCGCCGTGGATATAAATCATGACACGGTCAGATGCAAAAACCTGCGGTTCCAGTACATCACACTGGATGCCGTTGATGGCTT
This sequence comes from Treponemataceae bacterium, assembly GCA_024413635.1. Lineage (GTDB taxonomy): Bacteria > Spirochaetota > Spirochaetia > Treponematales > Treponemataceae > Treponema_I. The sequence goes on from JAKSTT010000108.1 coordinate 6,365, forward strand.
CTTCCGTGCATTCTACGCCCTGTGGCAGGAATGGTTCATAAAACGCCTGTTCAATAGTAGCTCTGAATGATTCAATTTCTGATTTTGGCGTAAATACCAGCTTTTTCAAAAGCTTTATAGCACCACTTCTGTTATCTGCCATACCGCACAGTATAGCAAATAATGTCAGACTTTGCTATATTTTGCGTACTATGCCTATTAAGATTCAATCTGATCTGCCGGCACGTTCCGTGCTGGAAAATGAAAACATTTTCGTCATGACTGAGCAGCGTGCTGCCATTCAGGATATCCGTCCGCTGAAAATTGCCATCGTTAACCTGATGCCTACCAAAATCGCTACGGAAACCCAGCTGCTGCGCCTTTTGGGAAACACTCCCCTGCAGATTGAAATCTCCCTGGTCCACATGGAAAACCATGTATCAAAAAATACCGATTCAGAACATCTGGATCACTTTTACATTACTTCTCAGGAAGCCCTGAGCCGCAAATTCGACGGCATGATCATTACCGGCGCACCTGTTGAGCAGCTGCCTTTTGAAGACGTTGACTACTGGAACGATCTGTGCCGAATCATGGATTACGCAAAAACCAACGTTTACTCTACCCTGTACATCTGCTGGGGCGCTCAGGCTGGTCTGTATCACCACTACGGTGTACCGAAGTACATCCTTGATACCAAGATTTCCGGCATTTTCCAGAACTATAAGACTACCCGTAACGAACCGCTGCTCCGCGGATTTGACGACTTATTCCCGTCACCTCAGAGCCGCCATACGGAAGTGCGCCGGAGCGACATTGAAAAACATCCGGAACTGACCATTCTTGCAGAAAGTGAAGAATCGGGCGTGCTTCTGGTAAAGAGCAATGATAACCGTCAGTTCTTCATGACCGGACACCTGGAATATGATACTGATACTCTGGAAGGTGAATACCGCCGCGATGTAAAGAAAGGTATGACCAACGTTGCCATGCCGAAGCACTACTTCCCCGGCGATAACCCGACAAACCGCCCTCTTTCTACCTGGCGCAGTATTGCCCACCTGTTTTACTCAAACTGGCTCAACTACTATGTATACCAGGAAACTCCATATGAACTTGAAGGTCTGAACAGGAAATGATTGACGTAACGTATTCCGGCTGGAACCAGGCATTTGACGTTGCTGTTGTCGGCGGAGGACATGCCGGTATTGAAGCCTCCCTTGCCTGTGCCCGTATGGGTCTTAAAACCCTGCTTATTACCCAGACCATCGACAGCATCGGCCGCATGAGCTGTAACCCTTCCATCGGTGGTATCGCAAAAGGAAACATCGTCCGGGAAATCGACGCGCTTGGCGGCGAGATGGGCCACTTAATCGATAAAAGCATGATCCAGTTCCGTCTGCTGAACCGGAGCCGCGGACCAGCCGTTCAGGCCCCCAGAAGCCAGGCAGACAAACTGGTATACAGCCGCATTGCCCGCCAGACTCTTGAACAGACCGAAAATCTGTACACCCTGCAGGATACCGTTGTTGATATTGAAACAGTTCTTTCTTCTACGGAACTGCCGCCAAACAGCGGTTCCCAGGCAGAAGTAGGAACCATTCCCGGTGAACACCGCGTAGACGGTGAAGCACGTAGCCGCGCTGCAGACGGAAAAGCCATGCGGCAGAAGATTACTGCCGTAATCACCGAACGTGGCCGGCGCGTCCCGGTACGCGCCGCAGTCCTTACCACCGGTACCTTCCTTGGCGGACGCATTTTCATCGGTGAATATGATGCACCCTGCGGCCGTCTTGGCGAACAGGGCGCTGTAGGGTTAACTGCTGCCCTGAACCGCATCGGCTTTACCACCGGCCGCTTAAAGACCGGTACCCCGCCAC
>JAKSTT010000109.1 GCA_024413635.1 Treponemataceae bacterium
TGCTGACCTGGGCGCAGATTTCGGCACAGACTTTGATCTGCCTTCTGACGATGCTGCAGACGCTGCTTCTCCCGCTGATGACCTGAACCTGGACAGCTTTGACTTTGGCTCAGAACCTGCAGAAACCGATGAAATTGACATCACCCAGAATTTCAGCGGTGAATTTGCCACCACAGACATTGACAATCCTGACTTCAACCTGGAAGCCGCCGCTTCTGAAAGTTCAGATTTTGATACCGCCGGCCTTGATACTCCTGCTGACGACTTTACCCTGGACGGTTTTGACCTTCCCGGTGGAAACGGTGAGTCCGGCTCAGGTACAGAAGCTGCCGGCAGCGATGATTTTGGCCTTGACGGCATGGATTTTAACTTTGACACCGATGGCGGCGACCTGGACTTTAATTTTGACAGCGAAGAATCAGCCTCTGCTGACACTGATACCCCTGCAGAAGGTGGTTTCAGTCTTCCAATAACAGACAATCCTGAAGCCGGTGATTTCTCCATGCCGGATGCCGGTGGCTTTGATATGCCGGACGGCATGAGCGACGTAAACTTCGGTGATTTCCAGGCCGGCATGGACAATGACTTTGAAACCGGTGAAAGCGATTTTACGGAGTCTGATTTCCAGATCCCCGGATACTCCGATTTTGAAATGGGTTCAGAACCCACCACACCGACCCTCGAAAAGAAAGCATCCGGCAAACGGAAGCGGCGTGATGAACCGGTAAAACGGACAGAACTGTCAGATGAAGAACATGCCCTGTTCATGAAGAACCTGGCATACTATCCGCTGAACCTGCGTATCGAAATTGAAGAGCTCATCGTTTCCAATGACTTTACTGATGAAGTTATCTTTGAAATCATCGATAAAGTCTTAAAGCGTATTTCTGCCCGCCAGCTGGCCAACCAGGTAGAAAAGCTGGTTGATAAGCATATTCCGGTTCCGCTGAACTACGAAAAACGTACAGCCGGCGAATATGAAGCCTACAAGCAGTCTTTGGAATATCAGCTGAAAAACCGGATTATTCCATTTACCATCGGCGGTGTCATTGCCGGACTACTTATCTGGCTTACCGTATTCATGGTAGGACGCTTTGTTGTACGGCCGGTTCGTGCAGAACTCCTGTATAAAGAAGGTTATACGCTGCTTGAAAACGGCCTGTACCCTCAGTCCGAACAGAAATTCTCAGAAGCTGTCTATTACCGGCCCGTCAAGAGCTGGTTCTTCAAGTTTGCCCGCGGCTACCGTGACCAGCGTCAGTATGAACGGTCGGCAGATACCTATGAAAAACTGCTGCGCCGCTATAACTATGATAAAGCTGCCGGTCTTGAATATGCCCGCATGGAACTGAATGACCTGATCAACTATCAGCGTGCAGAAAATATTGTCCGCCGCTGGATTCTTGATTACCACATCAACGATCCTGATGCCATTCTGCTTCTTGGTGATATTTATCTTGACTGGGCAACGGCTACCAACGATGCTGACCGGTATGAAGATGCCCGCCTGCAGTATGCAACCCTGATTGAAATGTACGGCCGTACTGACCTGTACCTGTCACGCATGATGCGGTACTTTATCCGAACGGACAATATCCGCGAAGTTCTGCCGTTAAAGAACTATTTCTATCCAAAAATGGCCAAACCCAGTAAAAATCCGCTGGAAGGCCAGGACATGGTAGAACTTTCCGGCTACATGATGGAAAAACTCTACGGTTATCTGGCTCCGCAGGATGAATTCCTCCGTTCTTCCATTGAAGATGTCCGCGATATGCTGGAAAAGACCGTTCAGCAGGCGCCGGAAATTCCGGAAAGTGTATATAACTTTGGCCGCTACTTTGTAGAAAACGGCAACACTGATTCTGCCATCAACGTTCTGACGGTAGCTCTGACCCAGTTTGAAAACTGTGACAAGAAAACACATCAGCGCATTACCCGCCATATCAACACCTACCGTCTGCTGGGTGAACTGTATGCAGAAGAGCAGGAATACCTGAAGGCACGCCAGCTGTATACGGAAGGTCTGGACCTCTTTATCCGTGAGCAGCAGTACAGCGCCCTGCCGACCAACGAGTTCTTTGGCCACCTGTATGCCGATATTGCCGACCTTGATTACTTTATCTCCGGTGACCTGGATACGGCACTGAGCAATTATGGCCATGCCATCAATAACGAGTACGATACACCAAGTATCCGCTACCGGGTAGGCTATATCCAGTACAACAAGGGTAATTACCGTGAAGCGCTGGGGTCTTTCATCAAGACTATTGGAGAACTGCCGTCTGAACAGAATGCACTGCTGGCTTTGGGTAATACCCTGACGCTGCGTAACAGCATCCAGGCAGCCCGCGGCTACTATGAAAAACTGATTGATATTCTTGACCTGCAGCGTGCCCAGGAAGGCATCCTGTATCCTCAGGTACAGGAAGACCAGCAGGTTCTGGTTGATACCTACATGAAGGCTTCAAACAACCTGGCAGTTGTGCTGTCCCGCATTGCAACCCAGACCGGGGATTCAAGCCTGAATGGAAAAGCCATGGTATACCTGCAGGAATCAATCCGTGCCTGGGATGCCCTGACCCGTAACCAGCAGACCATGATCCGCCTGGAAGGTTCCAACCTGGCTCAGCAGAACCTGCGGTACATGACCTTGCCCAACAGTCTGTACGACAGTGAAATTTACGTAAGCCTGCCGCGTACCCTGCTGGGAGAAAAAGCCCTTACCCAGTCAGCTGTCAGTGCCCGCCGGTAACCGGAAAGGATTGTACACACTATGGAAGGTATTCTTGCCCGAAAGTATATAAACGACATAAAGAAAGAACTTTTCCGCAAGACCATCCATCTGTGTACGGCTGCCATTCCGTTCCTGCTGTCACTGGCCTATGTGCCCGTCATGGCGCTGCTGCTGACTGCCCTCGTCCTCTATTCACTTTCAGAATTGCTCCGGCTTAAAGGCATCAACATTCCGCTGGTTTCCAAAATCACGGTAACGGCAGCCCGTAAGCGTGATGAAGGCCGTTTTGTTCTGGGACCGGTTACCCTGGTGCTGGGAATCCTTCTGACAGCCGGCATTTTTCAGCCCCGTGCCTGTGCCTTTTGCGGTATTTACGCCCTGGCCTTTGGTGATGGCCTTGCCAGCCTGGTAGGGAAAGTATTTGGAACCCATAAGATTCCCTGTACAAAAGGAAAATCCGTAGAAGGTTCTCTGGCCTGTTTTGCTGCCATCTGGGCTTCTACGCTGCTGCTGGTGCCTCAGACTGACTGGAAAATCTGTCTGGTTCTGGCACTGTGCGGTACTTTAACGGAAGTTCTTCCGTTAAAAGATTTTGATAACGTGCTGATTCCACTGCTGATTGCAGCCGTTGCCCATGTTGGTTTCGGACTCTGATTCCAATCCTTATTTCCACAGATAAAAAGCGTGCAGCTTAACCAGAAACAGGGTAGTACCACCCAGCAGCATGACGGTGCCGATGATGGTAAAGGCGTAACAGGCGCTGACACTGAGAATCAGGTATCCGGCGTAGGTCAGCAGCAGTCCGTAAAACCGGGGAAACCGGTTGGTGAAGACAATCGTGATGATAGAGGTCCAGAACAGCAGAATATGGATGATGAGGAACAGGTGTCCAAAGGAATAGGATACGGCAACTGACGGCAGAATTGTTCCGGTGTGAATGGGAATAATAGTAGCAAACAGAACGGAAACACAGGCTATGATGCCGATGTTCTTGTCCGTGTCATGTACGAATCCTTCTGATGCCGGAAACGAGGTATATACCAGACAGAACATGGTCAGCAGCCTGCCGGCAAAGGATGCCTTGCCTACCATGGTCAGCACCGGACGGTAGCCGGCCCACAGGTCAAAAAAGGGAATGAACAGCCGGTAGCTTTCAAGGAAAACGCCAAAGAGGAAGGTGGCATAATACATGATTTCCGGCGCAATGGTTTTTTCAAACCGGGCCAGCAGGATAAACCCCGTAATGGTGGCATACAGGGAAAGTATAACGATGTTGCAGATTCCGGCGTTGTAGTTTTGTGAGAAAAACAGACCCAGCAGTGACCCGGAAACCGGCAGATCCTGCGGCAGCGGGGCCAGATTCCCAAGGAAAAACAATGTCAGCGCAATGATGAATTGAACGGCAATCTGTACTGCAAGAACAATGAAACCAAAAAGGAACAGTCTGTTTCTGGAATTAAGGGTCATATAAAAAGCATACCTTAGGTACTGATAAATGTACAGAACACTCAAGTACCGCCTTTGAAAATCCGAAACTGTACGTAGGGGTATTGTCTTTATCCCCCGTAAGGAAGTGTACTATGACGAAAAAAACAGTTCTTTGTGTACTGATTTCACTGGTGTGTGCTGTAAGTCTTTTTGCCGGCGATGTAGCAACCTTTGACGATATTGGAATTTCTGCCGACGGCAAGACCTATCTCTTTGGTCAGTACGGTATGACAGATAGTACGTATCAGGGCTATGCAGAATTGTATGCCGTTGATATTTCTGAGAATAATTACGTAAAAGGTGGCGTTAAGAAAACCGCTCCTTCCAAAAAAACAGCAAAGGTTTCAGGTGCTGCAGTATATGAAGAACTGAAAGGCGCCAACGCAGCCTGGCTTGCAGGATACAAAGCTGCTCCTGCTTCCATTGACAATACCCTGTACCTGCGTTCAGACAGCAAAAAAGCTCCAACTGAATCCATTACCGTAACAGACTTTGCCCGCTCAGAAAACGGAAATACGGTAACCTATACCTTTACCCTTATCCCAACCGTAGAGAAAAAAGGCAAGGAAGTCGTTTCTTCTTTCTATATCTCTGTACAGCGTACTGCAGATGGCAATACCCAGACCTTTATTGCCGGTAACAAAGACATCAAACGCAAGGACATTACCGGTTATGCCATTGAAAAAATCATGGTAGATCCTACCGGCAGCCGCTTCATCATCGTAGTGGAAAAAACTGCAGACTCTGATAAAGGGCCGGAAGTACGCTATATGGTTGAAACCTTTGCTGATGTCTGGGATTTTTAACCGTCAGCCAGTTTCCTTCTGATAACCTGTACGGCAGTTTTTTCATCTTCCCTGATGAACCGTACAAATACCTGATCTGCAAGATCAATTTCCTGCCAGAGGCTCTCCAACCGGAGGGCCTCTGCCATTTTCAGGGCAAGGGAAGTCAGCGTTGCTTCATCAGTAATGTCACAGGGGGCAAATTCCTGCAGGAAAAAATAGGTTCCGGCTGGAATACGGTGGGTAGGAGCTGCCGGATCATCGCCGTAATAGCCGTACCCTGCCCATTGTCGGTTTGTCAGATACTGTTCCGGCTGTGGTTCCAGATTGTTTTTCTGAACACCGTTGGTATAGATGACCAGGCGTTCCATTGGAGTTGTTGCACTGCTTTCTACCGTTGAAAAAAGCAGGTCTTCATATAACATCAGGTTTTTTACTTCCATAGTGCTCATAGTATACAGAAAAATTCAGCAAAAATGGCAGAAAAAGTCAGTCAGAACCAAATATATATCTCTGTAATCCAACGGAGGTTGTATGAAAACAGCAGAAGTTCTGAAAAATATGGTTCTGGGACTGGTTATGGCCGGCATTACGGTGGCGGCAGCCTGTTCCAGCAGCTGCCAGATAACGCCTGAAGGCATAACGGTGCTTACCGCCGATTACACGCTGCCGGAATATGAATCATACCGGCTTTTGGATGCCCATACCCTGGAACTGCGTTTTACGGCTCCGGTACGGCTTTCTGACGTACACGTGGCACCGGTAACTGATGCAGAAGCCTTTGAACGGTGTGCCGTATTCCAGCAGACCGGTCAGGAAGATGTGCCGGTAACGGTGCTGCAGGTAGATTCTTCTCTGGTCCGTGGCAGCCAGTATGTGCTATATGCGGTGGCTACTGACCGTAAGGGAAACAGTGTCCATTTCAGTACCGTCATCCAGGGGTTTAACGAAACGCCTGCCCATGTGGTGTTGAGCGAGCTGCGTACCACCTACAGCAATCCGAAAAGTGAGTTTGCAGAGCTGTATGTGCTGCAGGGCGGAAACCTGGCCGGCATGGTGCTGGAACTGGTCTATGGCAGTAAATCATTCCGGTATGTGTTCCCTGATGTTGAAGTGGCTGCCGGTGAATATGTGGTGGTACATTTGCGGAAACTGAGTGATACCTGCATTGATGAACTGGGAGAATCGGTAACGGCGTGCAGTCATAAGGATGCATCGGCTGGAAGGGATCTGTGGCGTGATGATACGGCGAAAGCAATTGGAGGAACGGGCGCTGTTCTGTTGTGGGACCGGGCGTATGGCGATATGGTTGATGCCCTGTTGTTTGCAGAAAGCACCAAGGAAAACTGGAACAGCAGTGCGGTGGCCGAAGCTGCACAACGGGCAGCGGCAGCAGGTATCTGGCCTGCAGGACCCGGTATTGATGCGGCAGCGGTGGCCGATGGCATGACCGTAACCCGTACCTTAAGCCGGCAGGGAGTGGAATCCATAACGGACTATCCTGCTCCGGTGTGGGGGGATGAGTGGATCGTGGTGGCAACGGGGCAGGGAAGCCCGGGAAGTGCCAACAGTGCCATTGCCTACGAGTAATTAAATCGGTATATTTTTAACGTAAAACCTTACATACCTCTGTAATAGAGAAGGAGATATACATGGCTGTTGAAGCACTGAAAAAGAACCCGAAATGGCAGGGACGCCGCGGACCGGTTGTACTGGTTATCATGGATGGCGTTGGATACGGAAAATATGAAGAAGGCGATGCCGTTAAAGCTTCCAAAATGAAGTACCTTGACTGGTTTACCGCCAACTGTCCTCACACTCAGCTGAAGGCTCACGGTACTGCTGTAGGTCTTCCAAGTGATGACGATATGGGTAACTCTGAAGTAGGACACAACGCAATGGGTTGTGGCCGCGTATTTGCCCAGGGTGCCAAACTGGTAGGTGAATCAATTGCTACCGGTAACATGTACCAGGGTGCAACCTGGAAAAAACTGGCAGACAACGTAAAGTCTAAAAACAGCACCCTGCACTTTATCGGTCTGGTTTCTGACGGTAATGTTCACTCTCACATTGACCACCTGAAAGCCATGATTACCGAAGCCAACAAAGAAGGCATCAAATCAATCCGCGTACACGCCCTCCTTGACGGACGCGACGTACCACCTACTTCTGCTCTTGAATACTTTGAACCACTGGAAGCATTCCTGGCTGGTTTTTCCGGCTGTGACTACTGCATCGCTTCCGGCGGTGGACGTATGTACATGACCATGGACCGCTACAATGCAGACTGGTCAATGGTAGAACGCGGATGGAAAGCTCACGTTCTGGGTGAAGGACGTCAGTTCGGTTCAGCTGTAGAAGCAATCAAAACCTACCGCGAAGAAAACGCCGGTCTTCTGGACCAGGACATGCACGAATTCGTTATTGCAAAAGACGGTAAAGCTGTTGGTGCCATCAACGACGGCGACAGTGTAATCTTCTTCAACTTCCGTGGTGACCGCTCTCTGGAAATTACCGCAGCATTTGAAGAAAAAGACTTTGACAAATTTGACCGCGTACGCGTACCTGCCGTTGAATATGCCGGTATGATGGAATACGACGGTGACAACCACAAACCAGCCCAGTTCCTGGTTAACCCACCAAGCATTGACCGCACCATGGGTGAATACCTGACCAAAACCGGTGTTAAACTGATGGCAATTTCTGAAACCCAGAAATACGGTCACGTTACCTACTTCTTCAACGGTAACCGTCCTGGTGAATTCGACAAAAATCTGGAAACCTACATTGAAGTTCCATCAGACGTTATTCCTTTTGAACAGCGCCCATGGATGAAATGTGCTGAAATTACCGACAAGGTTGTAGAAGCCATTGAAAGCGGAAAATATGACCACATCCGCCTGAACTTCCCGAACGGTGATATGGTTGGACATACCGGTGTATTCAATGCTGTTGTATGCTCTATGGAAGCCATGGACCTGCAGCTGGGACGCATCAAGGAAGCCGTTGAAAAAGCCGGCGGTATCCTGTGTCTGACTGCTGACCACGGTAACAGTGATGATATGTACGAACACGGAAAAGACGGAAGCGTTAAAAAAGGCGCAGACGGCGAACCAAAATCAAAGACTTCTCACTCACTGAACCCGGTTCCAGGCATCATCTATGACCCTGAATACAAAGGCGAATACTCAACCGACCTGAACAG
>JAKSTT010000011.1 GCA_024413635.1 Treponemataceae bacterium
ATCTATTACTTTGTTCCAAAGATGATCCGGTACTACCTGAATGAAGAACCGATTCTCAACAACGCACCAACCTATCTGCCCTTCTATGAAGAAGACATGAAATATGTTCTTGCCAATTTTGACAATCTTGTTCTGAAGGATGTAGCAGAAGCCGGGGGATATGGCGTTGTATTCGGCAATACCATGTCAAAAGAACAGAAGGAAAACTTCATTGCCCTGCTGAAAGCAGAGCCACGGCGCTTTATAGCGCAGGAAGTCATCGACTTTCAGGACCTGAACATTATGGAAGGCGACACTGTGGTTCCCCGTAAAGCAGATTTACGGGCCTTTGTCCTTATGGCAGATGAACCGCTGGTATGGAAAAGTGGCCTTACCCGTTTTTCACGGAATCCTGATTCATTTATCGTAAATTCATCTCAAGGTGGAGGTTTTAAAGACACATGGGTATTATCTCGGTAGAACAGGCAGACAGATTATATTGGCTTGGCAGGTACACCGAACGGGTATACACGACCATCAGAATGTTCTGTAAAAGTTTTGATTCAATGATTGACGGTATTTCCGATACCTACGCTGAATTCTGCAGAATGATTGACATTCCGGATGTATACGGCGATATGGAAACCTTCAACAGAAACTATCCGTTTGACGAAACAAATCCGGATTCCATCATCAGTAACCTTACCAGAGCATATGACAATGCCATTGTCTTACGTGAAAGCATTGGTTCAGACACTCTTTCGTATATTCAGCTGGCCATCTATGAAATGCAGAAGGCTACCATCAGTGAGTCACCGCTCATTGAACTGCAGAAAGTCCTTGACAACCTTCTGGCATTCTGGGGTGTAGCTGATGATGAAATTGATGACGAACGTGTCAGAAATATCATCAAGGCAGGAAAACGCATTGAACGTATTGACCTGTATGCCCGGCTGGGTGCCGGCGGTAAGGAACTGATACGTGAAGTAGGACGAATGATTCCCCGCGTTGAACGGAGCGGCTTGAATTATGATATTGACCAGCTCATAAGAATCAAAGACATGGTTACCAGCTCAGAAGTAGATTTCTACGGTGTAGTGGCTGAAGTTGAATCCATCCTGGAGTTTACCAATGAAAAATCTGCAGTTTGATTACTCCTTCGTCATTGAGTATGAGAGTGATGTAAACAGGTGTTATTACACCATTAAATCCATTCCTCAGGATAGTGCCCGGCAGAAGATCCAGAACATCGAAATAACCATGATTCCTGAATCTAAGCCGGAATACGGACATGACTGTCACGGGAACCGCTATATCTGGGGCTGTAATCCCTTACCACATAAACTGTTCAAATTCCGCATTACCGGTACGGCAGTCTGTGGCCTTTCGGATTATGAAGAAGTTGTGCAGGAAAATGAACTGATGATTTTCCGGCATTCTACAAAGCTCAATGCGGCAGGAGAAACCATCAGGGCATATTATGCACGATACGAAAAGGAACTGCAGTTGAAGAACATCACGTCCTCCCTGGAACAGGCAAAGGCTCTGATGGCGAAACTGCACGAAGATCTTGTCTATGAAAAAGATGTTACTGATGTAACCACCACTGCAGAAGAAGCCATGACCGCAGGAAAAGGGGTCTGTCAGGATTATGCCCATATTTTCATAGCACTGCTCCATCTTGCAGGCTGCTCAGCCCGGTATGTTACCGGATTCATCACCGGCGAAGGAGCAACCCATGCATGGGTAGAAGTAGCTGACAACGGAAAATGGTATGGCATTGATCCCTGCAACAATGTTACCGATCTGGAATCATACATCAAGATTGGTGTCGGGAGGGATGCCAGCGAGTGTCTGATCAACAGAGGTGTAATGCACGGCGGTGGAACCCAGAAACTGGAAACACATCTTTCAGTTACTGACAGTGGAAAAGGTTCAAGCTACTTGAAAAAGGGATTTGTGTGATAAAAACGATTGCAAAAGTAGTGTTACCGGTAGATGAAACACTGGAAATAAAGCGGAATCGGATTGAACCGGCAGAGAAAAAGGCCGGTGCCAAACGGATCAGTATTGTTACCGGTATCCACGGAGATGAACTTGAAGGTCAGTATGTCTGCTATGAACTGCAGCGGCGGATACGGGAGGACATAAACAGTCTTACGGGTATCGTGGATATTTATCCTGCCATGAATCCCCTGGGAATCGATTCCATAGAACGGGGCATTCCTGCCTTTGATCTTGATATGAACCGGTTGTTTCCCGGTAACGCAGAAGGAAACATGACGGAATATCTGGCCGCAGAAATCATCAAGGATGTATCAGGTTCTGACCTGGTTATTGATATTCATGCCAGTAACATTTATCTGACAGAAATCCCCCAAATCCGTATCAATGAACTGCATGCGGAGCAGCTGGTACCTCTGGCAGAAAAAGCCAATGTTGACTTCATCTGGGTTCACGGTGCCAGTACCGTACTTGAAGCAACTTTCGCCTACAGTCTGAACAGTACGGGAACACCTTGTCTGGTAGTTGAAATGGGTGTTGGCATGCGCATAACAAAAGCCTATGGAGACCAGATGGTAGAAGGCATCTTCAATCTGATGAAGGATATGGGAATCTGGAAAGGAGAAACGAAACCCGTTCGGAAACCGATTATTTCCCAGGATCCTGCAGACGTATCATTTCTGAATGCCTCAACAGGTGGTCTTTTCGTTCCATCTGTAAAGCATTGGCAGAAACTGAAAAAGAGGGATTGTATCGGGCAGATTCTTGATCCTCTTTCGGGAACCGTTCTGGATACCATCTACAGCCCGATTAACGGCATTCTTTTTACCATCCGCGAATATCCTATTGTTGATGAAGGTTCCCTTATCGGCAGACTCCTCAGGGAAGAGGTTCTTGTATGAAAAAGAAAACCATCTATGAAATAAAAGGCCTGTACCGGGATACCTTCCGGGTTACCGGTTATGAGTTTGGAGAAGGAAAAGAATCACTGTGCATCGTGGGTACCATGCGGGGTAACGAAGTTCAGCAGCTGTACTGCTGTTCCAAACTGGTCAAGAAACTGAAGCAGCTGGAAGAAGAAGGAAGAATCATCGAAGGTCACAAAATTCTTGTCATTCCATCCTGCAATCCTTATTCAATGAATATCCAGAAACGGTTCTGGCCCATCGATAATACGGACATCAACCGCATGTTTCCCGGATATGACCAGGGAGAAACAACCCAGCGCATTGCCGCCGGTGTCTTTGAAGCCATCAAGGACTATGAATACGGCATTCAGTTTACCTCGTTCTACATGCCGGGAAACTTCATCCCTCATGTCCGTTTCATGGACGAAGGCTTTTCTGATGTGGAAACAGCCCGTCTGTTCGGTCTTCCCTACATTGTAAAACGTGTTGTCAGGCCATATGATACGGCAACCCTGAACTATAACTGGCAGGTGTGGGATACCAAAACCTACAGTCTGTATTCTTCAACAACCGCAAGCATAGACCCCAGGAGCGCCGGTCAGATTGTTCTTTCGGTACTGCGGTTCTGCAGCGGGTTGGGTTTCGTCAAATACCATGATTCTGCCATAAGAACATCTGAAGTAATAGTCGATACTGACATGATCAATGTGCAGACAGCAAAATCAGGCATTTTTGAGTCTCTTGTCCAGGCAGGAGACACCGTTGAAGAAGGAACCCCTTTAGCAAACATCATCAATTCCTATGATGGTGAAATACTGGAAACCCTGTATGCTCCCGTTACCGCCCGGGTATTCTTCCTGCATAACGAGCCCTTAACCTATGCCAATACCAATGTCTGCAAACTGATTGAAATCCAATGAAAAATATTCCTTCCATCGGATTACGCATTGTTAAATCCGCGGTAGCTGTGTTCATCTGTTATCTGGTTAACTACTTCCGCGGCAGTGCCGGCATCGTGTTCTACAGCCAGTTATCGGTATTGTGGTGCATTCAGTCATATATCTCCACGACAAAGAAAAACGCCCTGCAGCGGCTGATCGGCACCATAATCGGTGCCGCTTTCGGTTTACTGATACTGCTGCTGTTCTCTCTGCTGCAGAATGTGGTTTTTCTGGAGGGATTTTCCCTGTATCTTGTCCAGGCAATCATTACTTCCTGTTCCATCATTCTGGTACTGTATACCACTGTTCTTCTCAACAAGAAACATGCATCTTATTTTTCCTGCGTCGTATTCCTCAGCATCGTGGTAATCCATAGTGCAGATCCGCATCCCTTTTATTTTGCCGCCAACCGTGTCATAGATACGGTCATCGGGATTTTCATCGGGGTTGCCGTAAATCTGTTTCACCTTCCCCGTAAACAGCATACGGATATTCTGTTCATTTCAGGACTTGATGATACACTGCTTGATTCGCGCTACCACCTGAATGACTACTGCAGGGTTGAACTGAACCGCATGATTGACGAGGGGCTTCATTTTACGCTTTCTACCATGCGGCCGCCTGCAAGTATCATCGAACCCATGACAGGAATTAAACTGCAGATACCGGTAATCGCCATGGATGGCGCTGTTTTATACGATGTACCGCAAAAACGGTATCTGGCAAAAGTTGAAATACAACCACCGGACGCTTCCAGCATCAGCAATCTTCTGGATAGCAACGGTTATCTGTATTTTGCCAATGTGGTCATTGATGATACCCTTTTGATTTATTACAACCAGCGTGACGGTATTGACTTTGATGATACCCAGTCCAGCCTGTATCAAAACTTACGGAAATCACCCTACCGGAACTATATCCACCGTTCTGTACCTGCCGGTGAAAAAGTAGTGTATTTCATGCTCTTTTATCCTGAAGCCACAGCCCGGAGTATCTTCGGTCTTCTGCAGGCTCATCATATTGATACCCGGTACAAGGTTCTGCTGTACCCGTCAAAGGACTATCCCGGATACTGGTATATAAAGATTTTTGACCAGTATGCCTCAAAGGAAAACATGGTAGAGTTGCTGAAACGCCGTTTGAAAATATCCCGCACCGTAACCTTTGGTACCATCCCCGACCGTTACGATTATGTGGTGCAGGCCGGAGATACCAACGAAGTAGTCCACAAGATAAAACGGCTTTTTGAATCTCTTTTCTGAAGGACCAGTGGTAACAGATAAAAAAAAGACCGCCTTGCAGCGGTCTTTCCCTTAGCAAAAATTCAGCTTAGTTAGCTTTGCAGATTGCGTTGAAAGAATCTACTTTCAGTGCAGCACCACCGATGAGACCACCGTCTACATCAGCTTTAGCCAGCAGGTCAGCTGCGTTTTCCGGTTTCATTGATCCACCGTACTGGATGATAACTTCGTCAGCAACAGCCTGTCCGTACATGTCAGCCAGAACTTTGCGAACGTATGCGTGGATAGCTTCTGCATCGTCTGGAGTAGCAGTTTTACCGGTTCCGATTGCCCATACTGGTTCGTAAGCGATAACTACGTTTTTCATCTGTTCAGCGGTTACACCAGCCAGACCTTTGCGGGTCTGTTCTTCACATACAGCTTCAGCTTTACCGGCTTCGCGTTCTTCCAGAAGTTCACCAATACACAGAACAACTTCCAGGTCATGTTTCAGAGCCAGCAGAACTTTTTTGTTGATCATTGCATCATCTTCACCGTAGATGTGGCGGCGTTCTGAGTGACCCAGAATTACGCTCTGTACACCCAGGTCTTTCAGCATGAGAACTGAAACTTCACCGGTGTGTGCACCGCTTTCTTCGGTAGACATATTCTGTGCACCAAGGCGGATGTTTGAACCTTTAATAATCTGTCCAACAGCGTCCAGGTTGGTGAATGACGGAGCGATCATGTATTTGTTTTTTCCGTCTTTAAGTGCTTCTACAAGACCTTTAGCAAGTTCAACTGCTTCAGTTTTTGTCTTGTTCATTTTCCAGTTACCAGCGATATAAGTCTGTCTCATCTGAAAACTCCTATAGTTTTATGTCATCCCGAAGCGTTCCGGGAAGTTTAAGATTAATTGATATAATTATACCGAATTACGATTACTTTACGCAACGGCTCAAGGGTGCCGGTTCCTCAATAATCCCTGCTTCAAACAGTTCTTTCAGGTGCGGCTGATGCTTTTTCTGCAGCGTTTCAAAGCAGTCATAGTAACTGCCATACTCATCTGCAGCCCCACCTTCTTTAACGGCCAGCGTATGCAGTTTGAAGATGTGCACAATTTTATACAGTGGCAGATCAAACCAGGCTGCAAGGGCATCACGGAGGGGCCGGTCGCAGGCAAAAGGCACTACCATGCGGTATACAGCATCATTTTCTCTGGTTACCGTAAGGGCACCATTCTTTTCCTTGACCGCAGCAAAGGCGTCACTTTCAAAGAATGCAGCAATCCTTGCCGTATCCAGTTCCGGCTTAAAGGTATACCGGTATTCGGCACCAAACAGTTTTGCAGAAAGAGATACCCGCTTCACCTTACGGGTTACCGGGTACACAATGGCTCCCGTAATCTTCAGCATCGGGGTCAGGGCCGTTTCCATGCGCTTAATGAACTCTTCTGCCTCCACCGGATAGCGGAACAGACAGCTGCCGAATTCTTCTGCAGACTCAATGCCCAGTGACAGTGTAGAAGCCAGTTCCAGCACCGGAATCGGGTTAAAACCGTTACTGAACATAATGGGAAGCCCGGTTCTCAGGAACGCCTTGTGCAGGTTTTCCTGGGTTGCCAGATGCGGCAGATATTCTCCACCGTCCTTTTTCTCGTAGGTAAAGAGACAACGGTACAGAAGATCGATGTTGTTTTCCTTTACCGGGAGGCATATCCGGTCTGTTGTCAGCAGTTCTTCCGGAATATCATCAAAGTTGCAGTTAGATTCAATATGAGAGTGTATATTTTTTGATACACTGCATACTCCGCACGGTGTTTTGCAGTCCTCAGAACAGCGTGTCGTAAGGATTCCTTTGGTAGAACGGTCAAATTCCCGCTTGTAGTATGCCGGTGGCGGCCCCAGGGTAATCTCATGCCACGGCAGGATTTCATCATCACTGCGGGCCCGGGTTATTTCGTTGACCACATCAAAGGGAGCTTCTGCAATGGCGGCGTTCCAGATATCCACTTCCATCTTGTCTTCCCAGGCATCAAGGCGGCAGCCTTTCTTGTAGGCAGAAAGCAGAATGTCTCCTACACGCTCATCGCCGCGGCTGATAAGCCCTTCAATGAACGAAACAAAGGGATTATGGGTACTTACCTTGAATTTCCCGCGGGGCAGATGGCTTCTGATGTATTCCATTTTTTCGCGGGATTCTTCAATGGTCAGCTGGCGGACCCGCTCATAGGGCGTATGGGCTTTTGGAATATAGGTACCAACGTTAACCGAACACTGGATACGGGTCCGTTCCTGGATGTCCAGCAGGAAATCAACAATGGCTTTTTCTTCGGATATGGCCTCAGCGCCTTGTAAAAGGCCGCCATGGCGTTCATCGCAGGCAGGAGGTAATCCAACCATAAAATAGAATTTTGCGCTGCTCCAGCCCCGTTTTTTGGCTTCCAGGATGATTTCTACCAGGCGCTGGGCATATACTTCCTTATTCAGGGCCAGCTGCCACATTTCAACCGGAGTTTCAACGGCAAAGGTCAGGCCGGACTTCCGGACGGTAGAAAGTTTTTCAAGGAGCGGCAGGCTGAAAGAATTTACTTTTAATGACGGCAGCTGGAATGAAATATTGGCCCCTTCGTATTTCTTCATCAGAATATCAAGAGTACGCTCAATATCCGGGTAGTCGGCAGAACTCAATGAGGTAAGGGATATTTCCCTGAAGCCGCCAACTTCTATCAGCCGGTCAGCTTCTTCAAGAATCAGCCGTGGCGTTTTAACACGCTGGGGCCGGTAATATACACCGGCGTGGCAGAAACGGCAGCCGTTGGGGCAGCCGCGCATGATTTCAATGACACCGTGATCCTGCACCGGCTTGATGTTGGCAACCGGCAGGAATGATTCTACGGAAGGTACCTGACCAAAGTCTGCCTGAATGGCACGGCGGGCCTGTTTTCCCGGCATCCATACGGCAGGTTCGGCTGCCATAATGGCAATCTGCTCCTTCCGGCTGGCACCGGCTTTCTTTGCCACTGCCATTTTATGAATCATTTCAAAAAATTCGTTTTCTGCTTCACCGATAAAAACAGCATCAAAGAACTTGGCAAAAGGCGCCGGGTTAGTAGCTCCACAACCACCGGCAATAATGATCGGGTCGTTTTCACCGCGGTCAGCGGCACACAGCGGAATGCGTCCGCAATCCAGAATGCCTAAGACGCCAGAAATTCCCAGTTCATACCCGATGGAAAAACCGATACAGTCAGCTTCATTCAGGGGAATACCTGATTCCAGGGAATACAGGGGAACGTTTTTTTCTTTCAGCAGGGCTTCAAAATCCGTATCGGGCGCAAACACCCGCTCTGCCCGCATATCATCATATGTATTGATACCGTTATACAGAATCTTGATGGCCTGATTACTCATGCCGATTTCGTACATATCAGGGAATGCCATGATATAGGTGTACCCCACATCGCCATCGGCTTTTACGGTCTGCCCGAAATCTTTTCCCAGATATTTTGCTGGATTCTGAACGCCTGCCAGGTCATCACCAAAGGCTTTCAGTGGATCAATATGAGTCATACATACCTCGTTAGAAAGAAAGATTACCGCTGGGTAAAGTCAAGGCGCCGGTAATTGATACTCATGACAAGTCCGACGCAGATCATGGCAGTCCACAACGATGAACCGCCATAGGAAAGGAATACCAGCGGAATACCGGTAATCGGCATGATGCCCATAACCATACCAACGTTTACGATAAAGTGGAAGAACAGCATGAACAGAACACCGGTTGCAATAAAATATCCGTAGGTATTGGTGGTTACACGGAGAATCATCAGGATACGCAGAAGAATGGCCAGATACAGGATAAAGACTGCCAGACCACCGGCAAATCCCCATTCTTCTGCCAGAATACTGAAGATGAAGTCGGTACTCTGCTGGGGAAGAAAGCGCAGATGGCTCTGGGTTCCGTTAAGGTACCCCTGGCCCCACAGGTTACCGGAACCAATGGCAATTTTAGACTGGATGATGTTCCAGCCGGATCCCAGCGGATCAGTCTGAGGATCGAGGAATACGATAAGGCGTTTAATCTGGTAGTCCTTCAGGACTTTTCCGGCGCCGATGGAAAGGACCAGGGATGCGGTAATGATGCCGAATACATAACAGGCCCAGAAATAGTATTTATTACGGAAAATCCGGTAACCGGTAAAGCTGAGGATGGTGGCAAGGGTCATGGCGGCAATGACGATAAGACGCAGTTTCATGTTTACCAGAATTGTCGTCAGTGCCAGGTTTTTCTGCGCAATAGCCGTTGCCCAGGTAGGAAACATGGTTACCACAATGGTCAGCATACCGGTACACAGACAGAGCATGATGAACCGTACCGGCACACCGGCTACATAACACATGGCAAGAAAAACAGGAATGTACACGCTGGCAGAACCAAGGTCAGGCTGCAGCAGGATAAGTCCGCAGGGAACAGCCAGAATACACAGCGCCTTGATGAACCGTTCATAGTCGCCCATTTTTCCGGACCGTTCCAGAAAATCAGCCAGATAGAGAATGAAGATGATTTTGCCGAATTCAGAAGGCTGGATACCAAAACCGCCGATACCGATCCAGGAAACCGCACCGTTTACCTTGCGGCCAAACAGCCGGGTATACACCAGCAGACCAGCCAGTCCCAGAAACAGTTTCCAGGCATGGCGCTGAAAGGCACGGTAATCAAGAAGAGCCACCAGCAGCATGATGATGACACCGGCTACACCGAAACTCATCTGTTTTATGTATTCCCGTGAAACACTGATACCGTCAGAGTTTACGCCGGAAGAATAGATGAAGAAACAGCCGATGGTAACCAGCAGCACCACAGGAATAATCAGCAGCAGATCAAAAAACTGCAGAGGTTTGAACTTTGTAGCCATACAATTACTCCTGACGTCCGGTTGGTGCAACCAGATATTTGAATCCCAGGGTTTCTACTGCCTGGTCATAGGTCTGATTGGCAAAAATGCCCTGGAAAATGATGTTGGTACAGTACGGAGCCCACCATTCCCACTTGTTTACGGCTTCTACCAGAACGCATACAACAACCTGGTCTTCCGGTGCTGCATCATAGGGGCCGTAACCGACAAACCAGCTGTGCCACTGGTTCTTATATCCGGTAACTTCTGCAGTACCGGTTTTTCCGGCAATCTGCACCACTTTGTTGTTCAGCGGATACTGGGCAGAACCGTCAGTAATCATGTACCGCAGGTTTTCACGCATGGTCTGCCAGACAGATTCATCCAGATCAAAGGTATGGAGAATTTCCGGCTCAATGGTATACAGCACTTCATTGTTGACCGGTTCCCGAACCTCTTTCAGAAGATGCGGTTTATAAATGACGCCGCTGTTGCAGAACATGGCCATCATGTCAGCAACATGCAGCGGGGTTACTTCCGTATAACTCTGACCGATGGACATGTTCATGGTATCACCGTCCATCCATTTTTCATGGTACCGGCGTTCCTTCCATACGGCAGTCGGAATAAAGCCGTCACTGGAAGCCGGCAGGTCAATTTCAAGGGGTTTTCCGTAGCCAAAACTGTTGGCATACGAAGCAATAACGTCAACACCCAGATAATCGCGGCCGATGGTCCAATAGTAAATGTTGCAGGACTGAGCCAGCGCATTCTTAAAATCAAGATGACCATGGCCCGGTTTACCCACGTGGCAGTGCCAGTTACGGCCACCGTAGGGCAATTCCCCCTGACAGTCGATTTTTGCATCAGTATCGTAGGTTCCTTCTGCCAGAAGCGCCGTGGACATGATTACCTTAAAGGTGGATGCCGGCGGATAGGCAGCGTTGACGGCACGGTTCAGCAGCGGTTTGTTGGGGTTGGTAGAAAGAGTCTGATACTCCTTTGCCGCATAACTGGTATTGAAAATATTGGCGTCAAAATAGGGATAAGACACCATGGCAAGAATTTCACCATTACTGGGTTTCAGGACGACAACTGCCCCAACCCGTTCTCCCAGGGCCTTCTCTGCCAGAGCCTGAATGTCCGAATCTATGGTCAGAACCAGGTTATTCCCCATTTCAGGGGGATTAATCTGCACTTCATTGGAAAGAATCTTTCCCTTGGCATCAACCGTACGGTACTCGGTACCGGTTTTTCCCTGCAGGATACTGTCGTACTGACGTTCAATACCTGATTTACCAACAATACTGGTATTGGTATATCCCTTATTGTACATAACGTTCAGTTCTTCACGGGAAATATCTCCCGTATACCCGATGATATGGGACATGGATCCGGTTTCCAGGTAGTTTCTGATAGGCTTTGAACGCCATGAAACACCGGGCAGATCGGTAATATTTTCAGCAATATTCTGAATTTCTTCAAAAGATACGTTGGATTTGATTTCCCGTGATGTATAGGACTTACGGATGCTCACGGGAACTTTTTCATCGATTTCGGACTTTGACATACCCAGGTACTGGGCAAGACGGGCCGTTACCGTATCGTATCTGGCACCGGCTTCTCCGGGAATAAAGTCAACTGCAAAGGAATCTACGTTGATTACCAGCGGATAACTGGCATTGCGGTCATAAATTTCCCCGCGCTGTGCCGGAATGGTTTTAGTCCGCTGGGAAATTACCTGGGACTGCTGCCGGTAGTTGGCACCTTCTACTACCTGCATCCTGAACAGGCGGAGTGCGTATCCGGCAAAGGTTGCCACAATGATGATGGTTAATGTGGTCAGATGCAGTTTTTTGTTTACCCTGTTTGCATTGCGAGCATCCTGCAGGTCGGTAGAACGGATGATTGTTGCCATTTACAGCGCGCGCTCCCCCGGTTCAAAGAATGAAAAATGACGGAAGAACTGAAACAGAATGGGGGTAAACACCATGTTACACAGGGTTTCCTGCCATAACAGCGGACTGATGATGTCGTAGGTATACACGGCATTAGGAAAGAAAAAGGCAGTAAACCCGGTCAGAAGTGCTTTTATTAGCGTTGCCAGTCCACCGATCAGACAGGGGATGAAAAAACCTGAAATATTGATGGTCTGAGAGAAAATGCCGGAAAGAAAACCGATGAGGGTACGGATAACCCCGTTTAACCCCAGCGGTGATGCACTGAGAAAATCCAGCAGCAGTCCGGAAACAAAGCCATTGGTTTCGCCGGCAATACAGTCCTGATTCAATCCGGCATACAGCGTAAGGATCAGAAGAAAATCTGGAAGTACCGGGAAAAAGGTGATATTTGAAAGTACCGCTGCTTCAAGGAACAGGAACACCAGAATAAAGGCAAAATGTTCAACGATATTTTTCATTCTGCATCCTCCACTCCCCGGTCAGCATCAACAATCAGCACGGTTTCAAGCCGGCTGAAATCTATAATAGGCGTCAGTTCAATTTCCAGTGACGTATCGTAGTCAAGAACCGTAATACCGGTAATGGTTCCCACCGGTATGTCACGCATATAGTTATCGTTCTCTCCGGAAGTAACTACAATGTCACCATAAGCAAGCTCAGGAAGCACACGTTTCTTGACATATTTCATGACCAGGGTTCCATCATCATTGCCATTACCGGAAACAATACCGATATCACGTGTTTTCTCAATGCGGGAAGATACGTTGCACTGATAGTCATACACCGGTAATACCTGGCAGGTACCACGGCCCACAGACACAACCTTACCAACCAGCCCTACGTTACCGTTCTGAATTGAAATTACCGGCATACCTTTCTTGATGCCGTGGCGGCTGCCTTTATTCAGGGTAATACCGGAATAGAGTGCATTGGGATCACGGCCGATGATGCTGGCCGTATAGTTTTTATAGGTTACGGTTTCAACAAAGCCCAACAGTTCCTTCAGGCGTTCGTTTTCCTTACGGATTTCCGTGTTGTTGCGCTGCAGGTATTCATAGTGTTCCAGTTTTTCGGACAGGAGCGCATACTCACGCTGCAGGTTAGTCAGTTCAGAGATAGACGTAAAAAAGCGGACGGTACTGGTAACCACAGAGTTCACCAGTTTCTGACCTGATGACACAATGGAGAATCCTACTTCCCTGAAATTCACGACAAAACCGCCGGAACTGAGGGACAGCAGGACTCCTGCCACAATCAGATACGCACTGAGGAACACCAGAGAAAGCCGCTTTGATTGTTGCGCTTTTCTTTTTTCCATAGGTTATCAGGGAACCTTAGTTGTTCAGAGTGTTGTACAGAGTACGGTCGTTTTCAATATCCTTGTACAGTTCAAAGGCCAGACCGGCACCACGAGCTACACATTCCAGCGGATTTTCTACCTGAATGGCAGAAACGTTGGTTTCTTTACGGATCAGGGTCGTCAGGCCTTTCAGCAGGGAACCACCACCGGTCATAACGATACCGCGTTCACCGATATCAGCACACAGTTCCGGCGGAGTACGGCTCAGGGTACGTTTAATTTCTTCTACGATCTGGTTAACCGGGTCTTTCAGTGCTTCACGAACTTCAACAGAGTCAACTTCAATCTTGCGTGGCAGACCGGTAACGGCATCACGGCCGGATACGAACATGGTTTCAATTTTTTCATCAGCACAGGCATTACCGATTTCAATCTTCAGTTTTTCTGCCATTGACTGACCGATGATGACGTTATGAACGGTACGGATATGTCTGATAATGGATTCATCAAATTCATCACCGCCAACCTTAATGGCGCTGGTTACTACCATACCACCCAGTGAAATAACGGAAACTTCAGTGGTACCACCACCAATATCACATACCATATGACCGGCCGGTTCATGAATCGGAATCCGGGCACCGATGGCAGCAGCCAGTGATTCTTCAATAACCTGAACTTCCTTTGCACCGGCCTTTACGGCAGCTTCCTGTACTGCACGGCGTTCAACTTCCGTAATGCAGCTTGGAATACCGATGTTCATGCGCATTGAGTTAATCAGTCTGCGCCGTGGCATAACCTTAGAGATGAAATAGCGGATCATCTTTTCGGTTGCATCAATATCAGCAATTACACCGTCTTTTAACGGGCGGATTGCAATAATATCACCGGGAGTCTTGTACAGCATTTTTTTTGCGGCAGCACCGACTGCAACAACACGTTTCGTGCCTTTTTCAACAGCAACTACTGAAGGCTCGTTAACTACGATGTTTCCGTTTACATAGATAAGTGTATTACAGGTACCTAAATCGATACCGATATCTGTAGAGAAATGATCAAATAATCCCATAGTAATCCCCTATTTTTATATTATTTCAACTTTTCAAATTATGGTAGCATAATTTGTGGTTATTTTCCTAATTTCTGCAGGGCCCCCTGATGAGTTACCTGCACTTTCAGCGCTTTCCGCCAGAAAGACCGGGCTTTTACCAGGTCCCCCTGCATTTCATATAATACACCGATTCCGTAATACGCATCTGCATTACTCAAATCCTTTTCCAGAATCAGGTTATATTCGTTTTCAGCTTCTGCATACTGGCCCTGTTCTGCCATGACAGAAGCAATCAGAAGCCGTGCCCTGCACTGCATGACTTCATCTTTTGAAGTTTCCAGCAGACGGTACAGATACTGGGTGGCAAATTCACTCTGGCCGTTGGCAATATACTGTTCTCCAATGGCCAGAAGCAGCGTATCGTTTTCCTGATGAAGCAGGGCTTCTGAAAAAGACGAGATACTTTCTTCAGTATATCCCAGCTGGGCATAACTGAGGCCCAGATACTCGGGAATATCTGCGGCGGTCACCCCTTTATCAAAGGCATCCTGCAGATAGTATATGGCAAGATCTGCGTAATAGTGGTAAGAAGAGAATGAATCTTTGTAAAAATAAGCTTTTCCCAGCAGGTACGTTACCTGTGGTTCAAGCACTTTTGACACATTGGGCCGTGCAAGCCGCAGTGAGTTGATACTTTCGTCAATGTACTGCTGCACCAGCTGGGGATCAGTACTGGACACAGCCAGATAAAAGGCAGCAAACCCGTGATAGGCTTCTGCAGTAGGTTCAAAAGGCTTATTCCTGATGATTTCATCAGTCAGCGCGTAGACAGTTTCAAACTGCCGGGCGTCCCAGGCACGATACACTTTTGACAGCGTGGGGCGCTGGTTCAGGATATGGATAGTATGGGATACGGAAACAAAGATAAGGATGCCGGCAACAAGGACTACTCCCAGTCCGGTAATCAGTTTCGGCCAGAAGGTATTCTGAGGCCGGTGTGTATGAAATCTGTCGGTTTCTGCTGTCATTTTTCCCACCCAAACAGTATATCCCGAATTTTCAAAAAAATAAAAAAAACAGAAGTAATAAGCCGGGTTCTGTATTAAAAAACCATCTTTCCTGCGCAAAAGTTACCCAATGCGTCCAGCAAACTACCCGCTGTGCGGCTTTCGCCATCGGAGTTTCACAGCTGCGTGTCCTTGCTTCAGATGAGGCTTGCCATGCGGTTCCGGTTACCCGGCCCCCGGTGGGCTCTTACCCCGCCTTTTCACCCTTACCTGCATTGCTGCAGGCGGTATATTCTCTGCGGCGCTGTCTGTCAGGGGGCCTGTTACTGCAACCCCTGCCCGGCCATTAACCGGCATCTTCTCCGAAAAAGCCCGGACTTTCCTCGGCAGCAGGCATGCACCACATGCATGCTGCCACGGTTTTATTACTTCTGATTACTTCTGTGTTACAACGGACTTAGTCGTCAAAGTCCAGGTCTTTTGGAGAATCAGAATCTTCTGAATCATCAAATTCATCATCTTCTTCATCATCAAAGCCGGTATCCAGCAGATCTTCATCGTCTTCAAAGTCAGCCAGTGAACCGGTTTCTCCCATCTGGAAGAATTCTGCTTCGCCTTCCTGAACTTCCTGATAGAAGAGGATACGGCTGCAGTATGGACAGAATACGATGTTTTCGCCATTGCGTACTTCATTGGCAAACTGGGCAGGCAGAATCATGTGACAGCCATCACATACGTTACCTTTAACGGCAACAATACCCTTTCCCTGCTTGCTTTTGATGATGCGTTCAAACTTAAAGATGATGTCGGTATCAATACCAGGAACCAGCGATTCTTCCTGAGTTTTCAGTTCAGCCAGTTTCTGTCTGTATCCTTCGATTTCTGCATCAAGGCGTTCTTTACCGGCAGCCAGTTCTGCTTCCTGGCTGTTGATCAGCTGTTCTTCCTGTTTCAGGGAATCATCAAGACCTGCCAGATTTTTTTCTTCTTTCTGCAGTTCCTTGCGGATACTCTGTTCCAGCTGTGATGCGTCATCGATTTCTTTCTGCAGTGCTTCGTATTCACGGTGGGTAGTAATGGAATCCATTGCTTTTTCACCCTTTTCACGTGCAGCTTCAGCATCTGCCAGTTCAGTGCGTAATTTAGCAACGACAGAACGAACTTCTTCGTACTGAGCGTTTTTTTCAATGTATTCTTTCTTTAAACGAGCCAGCAACTCATCCTGAGTGGTAAGTTTTTTAGGAGATTCTTCAATCTGATTTTCAATGCTGTATTTCTCAGAGAGAATGTCCTGAAGGGATTTCAATTTTTCAAAAACATCTGTCATTTCCATAAGAAAAGATCCTCTTTACGTTGTATGTCTCGTGCACCATGGCAGTACGTGCTATGGTGCATCTATTTTATAACAAAATTAGCCTTTATGGTCTACTCAGTCGATATAATCCCGCAGGTTTCCTGAACGGCGCGGATGACGGAGCCGGCGGAGTGCCTTGGCTTCAATCTGGCGGATACGTTCACGGGTTACGCTGAATGCCAGACCTACTTCTTCCAGGGTCAGTGAATAACCGTCATCAAGACCGAAACGCATCTTGAGGACTTCTTTCTCACGTGGAGGCAGGGTCTCAAGAACGGCATCAAGCTGCTCCTGCAGCAGGATATGTGCGGTCTGGGTAGCTGGATTTTCCACTTCCTTATCTTCGATAAAGTCTCCCAGGATTGAGTCTTCTTCTTCACCGATTGGTGTTTCCAGTGAAATAGGTTCACGGGCAACATTCTTGACGGTTTTAACACGGCTTACTGCCCAGCCAAGCTGTTCTGCAATTTCTTCGTCGGTAGGTTCACGGCCCAGACGCTGCATCAGCTGACGGCTTTCCCGGACAACCTTGTTGATCTGTTCAATCATGTGGACAGGAACACGGATGGTACGGGCCTGGTCAGAAATACTGCGGGTAATTGCCTGACGGATCCACCAGGTGGCATAGGTAGAGAACTTGTATCCCTTGCGGTATTCAAATTTTTCTACAGCCTTGATAAGACCGATATTACCTTCCTGAATCAGGTCAAAGAGCTGCAGACCACGGTTGGTATATTTCTTTGCAATGGAAACAACCAGACGAAGGTTTGCATTGATCAGGCGGTTTTTGGCATCTTCCATCATCTTGCGGCCACGCTGGATCTCGTGAGCCATGGCAAGGATTTCAGTTACCGTATTTTCAAATTCATATTCCAGACGGCGCAGTTTACGCTCAATCTTCTGGATCTGGGTATAGATTTCGCGGATTTCATCAGCAGGCATACCCAGTTCCCGTTCCAGTTTTTCGCGCTCACTTTTCAGGGCCATACGTTTACCCAGGCTTCTCAGTTCACCGAAGTCAGTGATACGGAGTTCCTTGGCCTTACGGTCCTGCTTGTGACGGTATTCCTCGATTTTTTCGGTAGCATCAATGAATTTTTCTGAGAAATTATCAATTTCTTCAGACTGGATATCAATGGTCTGCAGAACCGGAAGAATCTTGTTACGCAGGGCGATAAGCTGTTCATCTTCAAAGATATTGCTGGTTGGATCAGCATCAAACAGCTGTTTTTTCAGCTGAATGTACTGTTTCATGTCAGGAAGCACCTGTTTCAGGACTTCACTGTACGCAGTCTTCAGACGGCGTTTTTCAGCCATTTCTTCGTTTATTTCCTTGCGTGCCTTTCCCTGTTCATGGGGATCGATGCGCGAGAATGCTTTCTGTGCAACAGCATAAAATTCAGGAATCAGCATACCTGAGTTCTTGATGACACACTTGATGATGTTTTCACCGTTTTCCATTTTTTTGGAAAGGAGAACTTCCTGTTCAGCAGTCAGCAGGTGTTCTTTACCGATTTCGCGCAGATACATGCGGATCGGGTCATCACCATTGGCGTCTTTTTCGTTGTATACCAGCTGCTTGCGGCTTTTTCCGCCGTCCAGGTCATCACTCAGATCGTCTTCACCGCCAACTTCGTCTTCACCACTGAAGTCATCATCGTCATCTAATGGAGGCGGTACATCGTCATCGTCTTCATCAAGACCGTCATCTTCAAACAGCTGGATGTTTTTTTCAGCAAGGATGTCAAAGATTTTTGACATCTGGTCGCCATCTTTTACTACTTCCGGCGGGAGGATATCATTGATTTCATCCCAGGTAATCTGTTTTTTGTCTTTTCCGCACTCAATAAGTTTTGCAACAGCAGGATCAAGCTCTTGCTCTGTCATTCGTTCGTGTCCTTTAATTGTTTTAGTTGCATATTGATGTCCATAATCTCGTTGAGCAGTTCATCGGACAGCTGCTGAGCCTCAAGACCTCCGGCGGGATCAATACTGCGCAGTTTGTTTTCTGCCCTCTGGCGCTTCCTGATAAGGCCGTTGGTCTTGATGGTCTTGATACCATCAAACATGGCCCGCTGCGTATTCTCCGCATACTCGCCTGAGGTTACCACTTTTGCAATAAGACGCCGCAGTTCTTCACTGCTGCACTTTTCCAGAACACTGTCATAACTGACAGCTTCTTCCCGATAGCACTCTTCAAGAGTGATGAACAAATCTCTGGCAGCAGGATTCTCCAAATCATCTGCAGTCAGAGTATTGCGCATAATGGGATAGCAACTCATATCTACAACAGCAACGAGAACGGCGCGCAATTCTGCGTCTACCACCAGCTTCTGGGGTGTAATTTTTGTTGTCTCTTCTTTTCCCGTAGAGGGAGCCGATTCCGTTGTGGGTTTATAGGGGTTAGTATCTCTTGTGCGCTTTACATAATCAGCGTGTACAGCCTCCGGATTTAACTGATATGCCCGGCATAGTTGCTCTAAGCATGATTCTTTGTGTGTTTCAGATTGTAAGGCGTCTATATACTGGAAAAACTCGTAGGTAGCCCTGGTTTTTCCTTCAGGTTCTTGCGTATTATACTTTTTAGACAATGAAGACAACAAAAAATCAGAATCTAAAATAGCGTTATTAACACAATTCGTCAACGCTTCTTTACCACTTTTTTGCAGCAGTTCGTCAGGATCCTTTGCTCCCACTATCCGGATAATGCGGACATTCATTTCAGCACGCCGGAACATGAGGATTGCCTTCCATGTTGCATTCTGACCGGCACCGTCGCTGTCAAAGGAAAGATAGACGGTTTCTACCAGGGACTGCAGTATTTTTACCTGTTCTTCCGTCAGCGCCGTACCGCAGGTTGCCACGGCGTTCTTTATTTCTGCCTGATGGTAGGCAATGGCATCCATGTAGCCTTCACAGAGGATAACGGCTTTTTTTTCACGGAATGCCTGCTTGGCAAAGTTAAAGGCGTACAGTGTTTCTTTCTTGTGGTAGTGCACCAGTTCAGAGCTGTTCAGGTATTTTGGACCGTCACCTTCTATAAGGCGGCCGCCAAAAGCAACGACTGCCCCCATGCGGTCAAAAATAGGGAAAATAAGCCGGTTGTTGAAAAAGGCTATATCCGGATAGTTCTTTGAAAAAAGCCCGGACTCTGCCAGAAATTCGTCAGAATAGTTCTTGGAACGGAGGAACCGTTTCAGCCAGTACCGGTCTTTTGGAGCAAAACCAATCTTGAATTTTTCCTGCATTTCCGGTGACATGCCGCGGCGTTCCAGATAGGCACGGGCTGCAGCACCTTCTTCCGTGGAGGTAAGGATATAGCGGAAACTGTCTGCAATTTTTCCGTACAGGTCTTTATATTCGTCTTTTTTGCTGCGCTCCGGCAGCTGGGTATCCGGACCGCCGTTTTCGTACAGAACTTCGACACCGCACTTCTTGGCCAGTGCAATGACTGATTCCATAAACGACGTTTTTTCCATTTCCATGTAAAAGTTAATGGGTCCGCCACCGGCACCACAGCCAAAGCAGTGGCACATTTTCCGGTCCGGAATAACGTGGAATGACGGCGTTTTTTCATGGTGGTACGGACAGCAGCCCCACCAGTCGGCACCACGCTGTTTCAGCGTCGTGTATTCGCCGACCAGGGAGATCATGTCAATGCGGCTGTTTACTTCTTCTATTGTGGACTGGGATATTCGTGGCATGCCGTCTTATCGCTTGATTGTCTTGAGATTGTAGGCATGTTCATCCAGGTCTTTTTCAAAAACATGGCGGCCGGCAGCTTCATCAACAACCTGGAAATACCAGTATTTGGTCTGTGGCGGATTGGCAGCAGCCTTTAGGGCTACAAGACCGGGATTTGAAATTGCCGTCGGTGGGAGTCCTGCATGGATATACGTGTTATACGGGCTTTCAATGCGGGTATCGGCAATGGTCAGACCGCTGGGATGGGGTTTTCCCTGGATGTCGGTAATGATGTACATGACGGTTGCACAGGAATACAGGCCCATGTTGATGCGGAGCCGGTTGGCAAAAACACTGGCAATAAGGGGTGCTTCTTCTTCCAGTTTGTACTCTTTTTCTACAACAGAGGCAAAGCGGACTATGTAGTTCAGGTCTTCCGGTGATTTTTCAAGCAGTTCCGGTACTGATTCCCGGATTTTTGAGAAGAAAGTCTTTACCATAAGGCGGATGACCGATTCTCCGGACATACCGGGATCAAAGTAATAGGTTTCAGGGAACAGATAACCTTCAAAACTGGTTGAAGGCACCTTCAGTTCACCCAGCAGTTTTTCATCGGTAAAGGAATTCATGAAGTCTTCACGGCTGGTAACTCCGCGTTCTTCAAGAAGGGCGGCAATCTGTCTGCCCGTATATCCTTCCGGAATGCTGACCGAAATATGTTCCTGCCTGCCGCTTTCAAGCAAAGCCAGGATTTCTTCAACTCCCATGGAATCATTTACCCGGTAAATACCGGTTTTTATGGCAGCTTTCTTATACCGTGCCCAGCCGTAGAATACGCTGGCATTCTTTACGATACCGGCAGATTCCAGTTCTTCACCGACAGAGCGGGCGTTGGCTCCGGCTTTTACGGTAAGGGTATATTCAGTACCGGCAGCAGGGCCGTCCAGTACTGTACAGGATGTACAGATGCACAGAGTCATCAGCAGAAACAGAGTGCACAGGATGTTCTTCAGTGTAAGATGTTTCATAGGAACAGGTTCTCAGCCTCGTCAATCGTCAGATTGTCATACATATTGGATTCACAGAACGCATAAAAGCTCTGCATTTTATCAGGCAGCTGGCCTTCGCATTTCCTGAGGAAGGTGACAATTTCCGTCAGCTCTTCCTGAGAAAAGTGATACGTGTAAAATTCATTGCTCATAAATGAAATGCTTTATTCTCCGCAGCTACAAACACATTTACGGCAGTTTCACCGGAATACTGCAGGTAATACCGTGCAGCCTGCACCAGCTGGTCCAGTTTTTTATCATGAT
This sequence comes from Treponemataceae bacterium, assembly GCA_024413635.1. Classification (GTDB taxonomy): domain Bacteria; phylum Spirochaetota; class Spirochaetia; order Treponematales; family Treponemataceae; genus Treponema_I. The sequence goes on from JAKSTT010000011.1 coordinate 21,620, forward strand.
ACATGGGCTCATGATGGAACAGGAACACGTTATGGATATTCCATGACCGGGCAAAATCAACATCCCGGGCAAAGGGCGAATGGCCCCAGTTTGCTTTCTGGATGGCTTCTACCTCAGTATACTGGGCATCAAGTACCACAGCGTCAGCATTCAGGAAGAAGGTATCTTCGTTGCCGGGCCACCGGTTGTCTTCCGGCGACAGTTCCACATCCGAAGCATAGACGAACTTTCTGCCGTCTTCGCTGAAGGACCAGCATAATACCCCGCCGGGATGGGACATTTTCTTGCAGCTGATGACGGTTCCGTCAATTTCCAGGGTCTCTCCGTCAGCAACCTGGTGGAAGTGCATGTTTTTTGTTCCTGACTTCAGGGGAACCGGAAAATAGGGAGATTCCATCTGTGTAGTCAGATATTTTTCGCAGTCAGCAGACATGGAATAAAAGTGGATTTCTGAATTGGGATTGAACAATGGATCAAAGAACGGCAGGCCACAGATATGATCCCAATGAAAATGTGAAAGGAAAATGTGGTACACGCCGGCCTTTTTGCAGGAAGCTTCTTTTCCCAGCACACGGATACCGGATCCGGCATCAAGGATAAACAGGGTTCCGTTCTTATTACGGACTTCTACGCAGGCAGTGTTTCCACCAGTGGTTGAGCCAAGATATTCAGGCAGGTTCTGGATGAACTGCTCACGGGATTCAGCTGATTCGATATCCTTAGGGGTAATACGCTGGATAATGGCTGAAATTTTTGACCGGAACTGCAGTGGGCTCAAGGGCGTTGGAAGTGACCCGCGGACCCCCCAGAACTGAATATCCATACTGACTAAACCTCCCCTCTCCGTAATGGTATATTATTGTGGTACATAATCCGCTGATTTTCAATCTCAGTACCAGAAATTTTACTGCCTTTATTGATACCGGGACATTCTTTTGATTCTTCGTTCCAGGCATTCCGGGAGTCAAGGATATAGGTCCAGAAGGGATAGGTTGAACACTGGACCGGGCGTCCGGCATACACAGAGCAGCCGTTTTCCCAGAAAATACAGTCATAATTGTCTTTTTCCTGCAGGCAGAGAACTTCGGTGCCGTCGTAATAGGGAACAAACCGGCAGTAAGTATCGATGAATTTCTGCTGACGCATACCGGTTACCCCCAGGAGCGCATCAAGATCACGCCGGGAAAGATAAACGTAGCCTGGTTCATCACAGCAGCAGTGGGAACACTGCTGGCACTGGAAACACAGACCTTCTCTGTAAAACGAATCAGATTTCATGGAGAGCCTCCGTACCGGTTACAGGCAGACATTTCTGCACATAGGGTATTTGGGTAAAAAAAAAGCTTGATTCGTGAGAACCAAGCTTTTTCTGGGCAGAGAAGGATTCGGACCTTCGAAGGCGGAGCCAACAGATTTACAGTCTGCCCCCTTTGACCACTCGGGAACCTGCCCAAATTGTTTGATACATCGTCATCCCAGTTCTGAGAAGCTAGCCAACTTAGGGATTCGAACCCTAGACCCCGAGATTACAAATCACGTGCTCTGGCCAGCTGAGCTAAGTTGGCGTATCCAACGAATAGAACTATATAAAATTGCCAAATTTTGGTCAATAGCTTTTAAAAACTTTTTTTACTTTTTTTTCAACAGCTTTCCGTACAGCGGAACATACTGGTTTTTCACTACCGCTTCCCAGGAATACCGGTTGTGCACCGTCCGGGCCGCAGTCTGAATGATCTGTTCCAGCTGACGGGAATCTGCAGAAACAGAACGGGTCAGTGCAATGAGTTTTTCTGCCAGAACGGAAGCCTGGTTAGGCTCATACAGATAACCGGTTACACCGTCTTCAATTTTCCTGAGGCCGCCGGTTGCATGTGCCACCGGTACGGTGCCCAGCAGCGAAGCAATGAAGTCTTCCAGTCCGCAGGGTTCAAACCAGCTGGGCAACACGATGAAATCGGCCGCTGCAACGCACTGGCGGGCCATAGAGCGGTTATATCCCCGCAGGTAGAGTACTTTTCCATTCTGGCGTTCTGCCAGGTCCTGCAGGGCTTTCTCAAGGGCGCTCTCCCCCTGCCCCGTAATCAGGAACCGGGCTTCCGGACAGGCTGCCAGAACTTCCGGAATGGCAGCCGTCAGTACATCAATACCTTTCTGTCCCGCTATGCGTCCATGATAGCTGAACCAGACAGCTGCTCCTTCAGGATCCACATATCCGTACCGTGCCAGCTGTCCTTCTTCCAGTATTTCAAGGCGGTCAGAAGTATCCGGTTCACGGTATTCTGCAATAATATCTTCACGGCAGGCGTATTTTCCTGCCAGATCAAGGGTTTCAGGATTATAGGGAGATATCAGGTGTGATTTCTGCACATCGGTGGGATTGTATTTTTCGTAATCAATGCCGTTGGTGATGCCGGTCACGGTAATTCCCCGCTCTGCAAAGCCTTTTGACAGTCCGTCAGTCCGCGAATTTTCTGGATCAATCAGTTCCTCTGCATACCAGGGAGAAACCGTTGAAAGATGACTGCATTCAGAAGCCAGCAGATAGGGTTCTACCACTGAACCGTTCAGACCTTTTGAAAGGACCTCTGCCGGAAGGCCGGTCAGGGAAACAGCCTTTTCTACGGATTCAATTTCATGATGATAGAAGGGGCCGGCATTGTGTACCGTTACCAGGAATTCCGTATCCTTATAGGCTGCGGCATAATCAGTACCGTTGCGGGCAAAAACCGGAATCATGGCCGTTGTGGCATCGTGACAGTGGATGATATCCGGTATGTCATTCTTCAGGATTCCATACCAGAGGACTGCTTTCTGAAACAGCATTTCAAGGATGGGAGCATCGGCGTGACCTTTTCCCCGTTCATGTTCCGGATTCAGTTTTTCTTCCAGCGGTGTATAGGTATAGACCCCCATTTTTTCAGTAAACAGGGAAGAAACGACAAATACCACCTGCACGCTTCTGCCGCTGTCACGACCGCCTACCGGAATGGTCGCATTTCCGTAAAAGGCTATGTAGTTCTGACCGTCAACCGTAATGGCAGAGGCCATATCCGGGACAATTTCAAATCCCTGTACCGCAGAAACGGCAGTACAACCGTATAAGGGGATAAAAAGAGTAACCTGATTATCAAGGGAAACAAGCTGTTCACACAGCGAAGTAACAACATTTTTGACGCCGCCGGCTTCTGCAAGGCCTGCATATTCACGGCTTATCTGCCATATTTTAGTCATGGAAAAATGATACTGCGGGAACGCTCATAACGCAAGGAGAACCGAAAAGAATCCACCTGACACCAGTGCAAGCAGTAAGGCTACGGCATACAGAGCCAGATACCACAGTTTTCCGGTACTGCCGGAGGTTGCCGTATACAGCAGCAGTTCAAAAAACGCAAAGAGCAGCACCATTACCAGGGATATGGCACAACCGGCGCCCACCCGTGCAATAAGAAGGAAGGTACCGTCAAGAAACTGCTGTGCAGTCCCGATGTCGTACAGTCCCAGCAGGAACACCAGCATAAGGGAGAAAAACAGTACGATGCGGTTGGTAAAAGAAAACACTGTAGCCCTCCCCGGTCCTGAAAATTGCAATTTGAAGCGATTCACACTATACTACAGACATGAAAAAAAAGCATTCTTTTTTCTGGTCTGTACTGATTATTCTTATCGCTGCCGGTGCCGTTACCTGTCTTGGCTGGGTTCAGCTGTATGTTCCCAACGGCCAGTATGGCGTCCTGACATCCAAAACCAGTGGAGTCTTTGATACTGCCATTACCGGCGGAACTTTTACCTGGAAATGGGAACTGATTTTCCCTACCAATGCAGAAGTGCTGACATTCTCTGCCAAACCCCGGGATTTTACCAACACCGTATCCGGTACCCTGCCGTCTGCAGAACTGTATTGCAAAATGCTGGACGGGAATCCGGACTTTTCATATTCCTTTACGGTTTCCTGCTCTCTGCGGCATAAACCGGACGCTCTGCCGGGTCTTGTAGAAAAAGGGCTGGTAACCGGAGAAGCCGACCTGTATGATACCCTTGAAGCAAAATCACGGCTGGTAACTGATGCCGTAGTACAGTATCTGCTGTCTGAAACGGAAAAAGCCGGAGAATCAGTAATCCGCCTGACCACCGACACGGAATCACTGGTGCGGGAACTGCAGCAGCAGGATGCCTTTACCGGCATTGAAATTACGTCTGTTACCGTTGATTCATACCGGATTCCTGATACAGCGCTGTACGCCCTGGCCCGCGAAAGCTACACCCAGTACCAGAGCATGCTGCAGGAACGGATGAAGGCTACCGCCACTGACAAGGCTGCTGCAGCAACGGAAAACTTCTTTGATTACGAACAGCTTTCACGGCTGGGCGAACTGTTTACCAAAAATCCGGCGCTGCTTGAATACTGCACCACCCTTGCCGACAAGGGCATTTACTACGGTGTGCCGGGAACATCTATTCAATAACAGAAAGTAACCGCTGTGCCGTCCAGGCACTGACCGTCATAACTTTTCTGCCAAACGGGGACAGGCATTCAGCAATGCAGGTTCCCGTTTCTGTTTTAAACAGCGATACATCATAAAAACGATTCGTACCGGTGTTTCCTACGGCATAGATACCGGCAACAAATTCCATACTGTCAGTATAGTCATCGGATTCTGCATCCAGAACAAACTGCCCGCCGGAAAAAGTGTGCAGCAGGTCAGCAAGCGTTTCAAACCGTTGTTCCCCAGCCAGGAACAGCCGGGTGTATCCACCGTACTCAACAGAAAAACTGCTGATCCAGTCTGAAGAAGCACCACTTTCAGGAAACAGTGCCGGATCTGCCCAGAATGATACATCATCGGTAAAGAAACGGGTAAAGCCGTCCCGCACCTGATAGACCGTCGGTTTCCGATCATTACGGACAGTGATGTGGGTTCCGGCTGCAGAAACCGTACCGAAATTCAGGGATGAAACGACAGTATCATTACCGTTTCCGTCAGACACGGACACCGTTACCGTAACTGCCATGGCATCGGTAATTCCCAGGGATTCCCAGTCCTGCCGGCGGTCAGTTACCTCTGAAAAAGTTGTCGTCTTTGATAACTCAGACAGGAACTGTTCAACAGTTCCCGTATCTGCCAGATACCAGCCGGGTGTGGTCACCGTCCGGACAAACCACCGGGCCCCTTCCACTCCGGCTACATTCCTTTTCTGAAGAATGACCGGACTGTATCCAACCTGATTGATGGTGATTTCAGAAACCGTGGGCAGATACCGGCTGTTCAGCAGCGATGAAGACGACAGTTTTCTGGTCGTTCCGGATTTTTCCCGGTGCAGGCCCATACTGAACGTTACAGCCAGCATAAGGCACAACAGGCCAAGTATGGCAGTTTTTCCGTTTCTTCTGTTCATAGGCTTACTCCCAGCGGGCCTTTATGGCCATTACATCTTCGTCACCGCAAAGATACAGCAGTGATGATATGAGGAATGAAAAATTCTGGCCGCTGCCGGTATTTTCAACCATGTTTGAAAGAAAATACTGATCACCGATGACCAGAATACGGTTTTCCTGACTGTAGGAGCCCTGGTAGAAACTGAACAGTTTGCCTTCCAGAAGAGCTGCAAGGGGTACTTCCGCCGCAGAACCGCTGATGACGGCACCGGCAGAGGTCAGGCCATCCTGCAGGGCAAAGGGATTGGTGATGAACGGTGCAGCAACCCGGACAGCGTTTTCACCGGCAGTTATGACCGGCGTTGCCTTGCAGACTTCTGTTTCATACAGGGTAAGCCCTGCCGGCCAGAACAACTGGATATTGCTGCCCAGTGATGAATTAACGGAAAGCCAGTAGGGATACGGAATATATTCCGGAGCAGACTGGGTTGCAGAGCTGTACAGCGACAGGGTAAAACATTCCGGGCCGGCAATCAGGTTTTCTGAAACCTGTACGCCATAGTAATCCAGCAGCTGCAGTAACCCGTTCTGACCTATTGATGCAGCCTGCCAGGCAGACCCGATATCAACGGCAACAGGTGAAACGGCAAACAAAGCCGGTTTACCCGCCATAACCCAGCGGTCAACAGCCTGAACATCTGCAGATGACAGGGTTTCTGACCCGATAACCAGCAGAACGGCTGATTCAGTCTGGTCCAGCAGGGAAAGCTGACCGGCAGACAGTTCCACGGGAATCATGCCGCTGGAAGTAATCCAGGGAAACAGGTATGAGTACTGGGCATTCAGGTCAAGACCGGTGGCATTTATAATGGCTACAACAGGCACTGATCCGGTTACCATACACCGTATTCTGAACGAAAGGTCATATTCCAGACTGGTATTGGAAAGAATAAAGGGAATGACACCTACAGACTCACCCATTTCCAGTACCATGGCTGAATATACCTGCAGGGTACGGGTTTCATCACCGTTTGCCGTAGAAATGGCCTGGGGGGTAATACCCAGTGACCCCAGCGAAGATTCCGCAATCCGGTCCGGATCGGAAACTACTGATACGGAAATCAGCGGATTGACCGCTGCATACTGGTTCAGCAGATACCGCATGTCCTCAACCTGAGGATACCGGTTGAGGATTGTTTTTGACACATACCAGGTGATATGGAGCGGTTCCTGCACCTGCTCTACAATGGCAACACTTTCCGGACAGAGGGAATACCGTTTGTCAGACGTGGTATCAAAACGCAGGTTGAAAAGCCGTGCATTTCCGGCAACCAGCAGGAACAGCAGAAGTTCAAGAGCAAGATTTAAAAGGGGACGCCGGTTCTTCCGGTTTTTCCGGAACTGGCTGCATTCAACGGACGAAGCCACACAGAAAGCCGATACCGCCATAAAGAACACCAGGTCCTTTGTAGCAACAATACCTTTTGCGGCACTGTCAAAATGCCAGATGAAAGAAATGGTTTTAATCCAGGCAGCATCAAGGGGAAGCAGGTGGACCGTGTTGCAGAAAAACAGCAGGGATGCCGTAATCAGGTAGGAAAAAACCGTATTTGAGAAAAACCGGGATACCCAGATACAGAACGAAATGATGCACAAGCCGTAGAGAATCAGGGCGCCATAGCTGGTTATGGAGGGCGCTGCTTCTACCGGATGCAGTCTGCCGGCAAGAAACAGCAGCGGAATGGTCAAAGCAAGACTGATCAGATAAAAAGATTCCAGGGCACAGACTTCACCGGAAATCCGGGCAGCAGGCGGTATGGGGAACGTATCTTCAAAACTGACCTGGGGCGTTTCTGCCCTGATGGAAAGGACCGGCAGCAACAGCAGTGACACCAGGGCAAGGGTGCCGAATATCTGTGTGGAGCCGGAAAAAAGAAACAGGGACGCAGTAAGCAGGTCGATAAGGACCACTACTCCCCAGGTAAGCCACAGGCGGGAATAGAATGACCAGTAGTACCGGAAGCTCCGGAAAAACGCAGTTCTGTTCACGGATTTCCTCCGGTGCAGGAAACGTAGGCAGCTTCCAGGGTCGTTTTGCCGGTAGTCTGAAGCAGCTCTGCAGGAGAACCGGATGCGGTAAGGGCCCCCTGATACATGATGACGATGTGGTCTGAGAGCTGTTCGGCTTCCTGCAGCAAATGGGTTGAAAGGAGAACGGTCTTTTCAGCAGAAATCCGCTTGATAAGGGCGCGCATTTCGATAATCTGGGCCGGATCAAGACCTGAAACCGGTTCATCAAGAATCAGGTTGTCAGCGTCTTTCAGCAGTGCCTGGGCAAAGGAAACCCGCTGCTGATACCCTTTGGAAAGAGCCTTGATCTTTACCTTCAGGACATCCGCCAGCCCGCACTGGTCAATTATCTGCTGCGCCCGTGCGGTGCGTTCGGCTGCCGTTTCTTCAGGATGGTACAGTTTTCCCACCGTTTTCAGGTACCCGGCCACAGTAAAATGAGGCGGAAGAACCGGCAGTTCCGTCACCAGGGCAACGGCTGCAGTTGCAGCTACCTGATCATCTTCTACGGACACACCGTTCACCAGCACCTTGCCCGCTGTCGGATAGTGCATACCGGCAGCAGCTTTCAGCAACGTGGTTTTTCCGGCTCCGTTAGGCCCCAGAAGCACCGTAACAGAACGGTCCCGGCAGACAAATGAGACATCGGACACGGCAATGGTAGTACCGTACTGCTTGGTTACCTGACAGAACTCCAGCATATCAGTGACGGTCAGTCCTTATTGGGAATATCAAAAGCCATGCGGTCTTTGGAAAGTACGGTACCGGGGAACACTTCACGGGCCTGGTCAAGAAGAAGCCCCAGTTCTTTGTCAGCATAGCGGGGACTGTAGTGAATCAGAGCCATTTTTTCCACATTGGCATCCCGGGCGATGGTTGCAGCCTGACGGGATGTCATGTGTTTCTTTTCTGCAGCCTGATCAGCGTACTGGTCGTCAAACATGCCTTCGCAGAACAGCAGGTCTGAACCGCGTACTTCATCAGCAATAGACGGCAGATACTGGGTATCAGTAACATAGCTGACTTTGCGGCCGGATCGTTTTGCTCCCATAACCTGTTCCGGAAGGACCACGGTACCGTCTGCAGTCGTTACGGATTCACCATGCTGCAGTTTTGAAAACAAAGGACCTGCAGGAACACCCAGTTCCATGGCCCGCTGGGGATTGAATTCTCCGGGGCGGTCCAGTTCTTCCAGGGTATAGCCTACACAGGTTTTCGTATGCTTCAGGGGGAATGCGCGGATATAAAAATCCTTGCCGCCATGGATAACGCCCGGTTCCGTAATTTCTTTTACGATAACCGGATAGTTGATGTACATATCAAGGACGCGGCGGCTGGTTTCTACATATTCTGCCGTTTTTGGCGGACCGTAGATATACAGCGGCTCCGTACGGTCAACCTGCGATGACAGCATCATAAGGCCGGGAAGACCGGTTACGTGGTCAGCATGGGTATGACTTAAAAAAATGGCGTCAATTTTTTTCCATTTCAGATTCAGACGTTTCAGTGAAACCTGGGTACCTTCACCGCAGTCAAAAAGAAACAGTTCTCCTTCACGGCGGAGAAGAACCGATGTCAGGTGACGATATGGCAGTGGCATCATGCCGCTGCATCCCAGTACAAATGCTTCTAAACTCATGCTGGTAGTGTACTTATTTTCACTCTCATTGACAATAAAAACGAAAATTGTTACTTTTCCATTTATGAGCACTACGCTTCTTGTTATCGATCCACAAAACGATTTTTCTAACCCGAAAGGTTCGCTGTATGTTCCAGGAGCCGCAGAAGATTGTAACCGTCTGAGTGAGTTTATCCTTAAAAACATCCACAACATTGATGACATCCACGTAACACTGGATTCTCACCTGAGCTATCACATTGCTCATCCTATTTTCTGGAAAGACCAGTCCGGCAACAATCCCGTTCCCTACACCATCATTACTTACCAGGACTATGTAGACGGCAAATACCGTCCGGTTCTTCCCGAACTGGAAAGAGCTGCAGAAGAATACCTTTTGGCGCTGGAAAACCGCGGACGGTACAGTCTGTGTATCTGGCCCCTGCACTGTATTCTTGCAACCTGGGGATTCTGTGTTGAAGACCAGGTAAATAACGCAATCCACACCTGGGAACACGCTCATCTGGGTAAAAACGTTAACTTCATCCGCAAGGCAGCAAACCCGCTGACAGAACACTATAGTGCCATCCAGGCAGAAGTACCGGATCCAAACGATCCTTCTACCCGCACCAATTTCCAGCTTATTGACCGCCTGAAGGAGTCAGACAGCATTATTGTAGCAGGTGAAGCCCTGACACACTGTCTGGCAAATACCATCCGCGACCTGGCTGTATACATTCCGGCCTACCGCATTACCATTCTTACCGATTGTACTTCTCCTGTTGCAGGTTTTGAACAGTTGGGCGAAGACTTCATTAAAGAATTCAAGGCAAAAGGCATGCAGTTTGAAACAACTGAAACCTTTGAGTTCAAATAA
>JAKSTT010000110.1 GCA_024413635.1 Treponemataceae bacterium
CCCAGATTGATGGTACACATGTTAAAGCTGTTTTCCGGTGCTTCACGCAGTTCGTTGATATACTTCTGTGGGGCATAGAGCATAATGGAATCAAGCAGGCTGGCTTTTTTGGTAACGGCAGCGATGGTAAATTCACCTACGGTTTTCTGGCCGGTGCGGGTGGTAGTTGAGTAAATGACCCGGTCGCCAACTTCTACGTTCAGTGATCTCTGTGCGGTCTCGTTGATGACCAGGGCATCTTCTGCCCAGATGTTGTCCATGGAGCCTTCTACAAAGATGAAGGAATCCAGAAGGGCATCTTCGTGGGCAAAGTCGCAGCCGTAAACGGTAGCGGTAAGGCGCTGTCCGTTGAACAGCAGGTCACCGGCAGAGGTAGAACGCTGAAAGTAACTTTCATACTGGATATCGTTGTCTTCCAGAATGTGCTTGATGAAGTCCTGGTCACGGATTAACGAAAAGTTCTTTTTCAGGTTAATGGTGCCGTCTTCCAGAATTTCGTGCTCAATACCCTGAACCAGTACGTTACCGCCAAACATGCGGGTAATGGAGTTTTTCAGGTTGTTCAGCGCACCGGTGGCAAGACCGTCAATGCCGGTTACTACAAAGAAACCGAATGCAATGGCAACGGCCAGCATGGCACTGCGCTGTTTCTGGCGCGAAAGGTTACGCCAGGCAAGTGAAATAGTCGTGAACATTATTCATCTCCCTTAGAAAGGGCTTTTAGCGGAGTAACCCGCAGGGCTGCCGAAACCGGATACAGGTTTGCAAGAAGGGAACCGGCTAGAATCAGCAGTACCGTCTGTGCAATTGAAGTAACCGTAGGAATCAGTTTGATGGAACCGCCACCAAGCAGCAGTTTTGCTACGGTGTTGGAAACACTGATGTCGCAGGCATTGACGATGACCATGATAATCAAGGCAAGAACGGTGCCGGCAGTGGCACTGACAACGGCGATGGTAAGGCTTTCGGTGACAAAGAGTTTACGGATAAAGTCTTTGTGGCTTCCCAAGGCCCGCATGGTTCCGATTTCGCCGGTGCGTTCAAGAACACTGATGGTCATGGTGTTCATGATGATGAAGAATACGACAACGGCCAGAATGATTACCAGTGCCGTAAAGATGATGGAAATACCGTCTACGGTGGTAGTAAAGCTGCGGGCAGCTTCATTCCAGGTCATGACGCGGGCAGCGATTCCCTGGTCTGCAAAGGCCTTTTCAATCTGGGCTTTGGTGCGCTCAACACCCATGGACGTGGCGTTGTCCAGTTTCATTACCACAAACTGCCAGGCACCGTCATCGGTTTCGTTCAGTTTGTCACGCAGGGTGGTATCACCCAGAATGTCATCAAAACCGGCTGAGGTATCTGCCAGCAGCAGGTCGCCGTCTTCAAAGTCATCAAAGAAGCCGTCGTCACCAAAGAAGTCATCATCACCGCCAAAAAGGTCGTCTTCAGAGGCCTGTGAAAGGTTCATGTCTACGTTTTCCGGCAGGGAACTTTCAATGGCTGCACTGTAGGTCAGTTTGGCGTAGATACGGGCAAAACTGGGGTCAGCATATACAATGCTGCTCATGGTGCTGTTTTTATCGGGCTGGCGGTAAAAACCGACGATGACTGCTTCACGTAAGGTGGCACGGGTAGCAGCCCCTGCAATCAGGACCGTATCGCCCAGATTCAGCGGTTTACGGAAGAATTCTTCAAAGTTATCGCGCAGTTCTTCATCAATAAGCAGTTCGTTGGTTCCGGCTGCGGGTGTGCGGCCTGCGGTCAGCTGAATGCTGGGGAACAGGTCAAAATACCGGTCAGGTTCTCCACTGAACATGAGGAACAGAGGCAGGGCTGCAAAATTGGTATCATCATCAATTTCAAACTCTGCAATGCCGTTTTCCATCATGATACCCTGGGTAGAAATAAACTTGGAGTATGCTTTGATGTTGCCGGTATCCTGCACTACCGATTCTACGGCGGCAATGTCCTGAATAGCCGGGATACGCATGCCGTCCATACTCATGGTGGTAGATTCTACCTGGAACATGTCCATATACATGGCGTCTTTGGGTACCGGCGCTGAAATAACCAGGTCACCGGTATAGTGGGCACGGAAGTCGCGCTCCATACCGCGGTTGGTGGCTTCAAGGAATCCGTTTCCCAGTTCAACAATCATGACACCAACGGCAATAAACAGACCGATGATGATGGTTTTTGACTTATGCTGGGTAAGGTTCCTGACTGCCATTCTGAAAATGACACCCATCAGCGAACCTCCGCTTGGTTATACACGTCAGAACCTGCTTTGTGTTCGTCTTCAGAAATCTTACCGTCAAAAATATGGATAACGTGGTCGCACATTTCTACAATGCGGGCATCGTGGGTACTGAAGATAAAGGTGGTCTGCAGTTCCGGGTCCTTGTTCAGGTCTTTCATCAGTGAAAGGATCTGGGCAGAGTTAACAGAGTCCAGGTTTGCCGTCGGTTCGTCGGCAAGAATTACCGGTGCTTTGGTAACCAGGGCGCGGGCAATGGCAACACGCTGGCGCTGGCCGCCGGAAAGTTCAGATGGTTTGTGGGTTTCCCAGTCAGTAAGGCCTACCCGTTCCATCAGAAAGTGAATCCATTCTTCTTTCTGCTTTGCGGTAAAATCATCAACGGCACAGTGTGATTCTGCGCCTTTTCCTGCAAGCAGCAGCGGGAACTCGATGTTCTCATATACGTTGAGAACCGGAATCAGGTTGAATGTCTGGAAAATGAATCCCAGCTGGCTGCGGCGCAGCCCGGTAACACGCCGGTCCAGTTTGTTATTGATTTTGGTCTTCTTCTTTTTCCTGCCTTCTGCCGGTGCCCATCGGTCACTGTCGGTCTGGTTGGCAGCCAGGTCAACACCTTCATATACGTTGATGCCGTTGATGATGATATTGCCTTCAGAAGGAAGGTCGATAAGGCCGGTCATATTCAGGATGGTTGATTTACCGGAACCCGATGGTCCCGAGATTGCAGCGAATTCACCTTTTTCTACAGAAAAGGATACGCCCTTAACGGCTTCTACCTGCTGTTTTCCCAGTGGATAGATTTTCCGCACGTTTTCCAGTGTTACTACAGACATTGTAAAGTATGCCTCCTATATGTATTCAACAATTGATGTGCCGGAAAGGTTATCATCCGGCAAACGGTCTCTTACAGTTTCTACAGGTACTATAGCGCATGATTCCGCCAATTATCTTAATTTCAAAGTACGGATAATGCCGGGAGAGAGCAAGAATAATCTTATGAATATATTGTTATCATTACGATTTATGTAAAATCCTCATAATCTGCGTAAGCATTCACTACTGTTAATTGTCCGGACCGCCGTATACTTACCATGAGAGGTTTTTTTTGATGGTCAGTAATATGTACTGGATTACGGCATTTCTTTTTGCAGTGGTCCTGGCTATCATCGCACTGGAAGCCCATCGGGTAGTGAGCCGGAAAACGGTACATGACCGGGCGTTCCTCCACATGCTGTATTACGGTATCTACTTCTGCCTGCAGGATATGTTCTGGGGGCTGTGTGACAGTTCCATTGTCCGGGGCGATACCGCACTGTTTATTGCTTCAAGCCTGTTTCACCTTTCTATTGTACTGACATCGTTTTTCTGGCTGAATTTTTTTCTGGCATATCTGGGAAACCGGATTCACCACCGGTATCTGCACATCGGCGTTACCCTGGTGTTTATCCTGATACAGATAGTGCTGGTAAGCGTTAACTGTGTGCAGCCGGTTCTGTTCCGGATTGAAGACGGGCAGTACATTACCGAATCCCTGCGGCCTGTTTCATTCATCAACCAGTACATTGTGTTCCTGATCAGTGCAGCGGTTACCTTCCGGTGTGCAGTTTCTTCACCAAAGAATGAACGTCATCAGTATTTTTCAGTATTCTGGGTATCTGCAACACCGCTGCTTACCGGCGCGTTCCAGCTGGCATATCCGGAGGCTCCGTTCTACAGTTTCGGGTATTTCTTAGGCTGTTTTGTCATTTACTTCTTTATCATTTCCCGGGAACGGACAGAGGCCTATCAGCAGTTAATCATCAATGCCATTGCCGGCACCTTTTACACCATGCATCTGTATCACATTGATGAAAACCGGATGGAACCCCTGATTGAACCTTCCAGTGGCCGTGAGATGACTGGCGGAGCTGCTGACCCGCAGGCTGCATTGAACCGGGTTATGGAACTGACGGTTACGGATGCCTACCGGGAAAGTGTTCTGGAATTCATTGATTTCAGTACGCTGGAAGAGCGACTGCAGCACCAAAGCCTGATTTCCATGGATTATCAGGGCCGGCTGAATGGCTGGATCCGTGCATCATTCATTTCTGTGGAACGGGATGAAAACGGCCGGCAGCTGAGCGTTATGTTTACTACCCAGATTATTGAAGAGCAGAAGAAAAAGGAACAGGAAATGCTGGCCCGGTCTACTACAGACCAGCTGACAGAGGTGCACAACCGCCGGGCATACGAAGAAGATATTCTGCAGGATTCGGGCAATGACCGGAATATGGTATATGTTTCCATTGATGTTAACGGCCTTAAAGTAGTAAACGATACCCTGGGGCACGTGGCTGGCGATGAAATGCTTCTGGGTGCAGCCAACTGCATGAAGCAGTGTTTTGGTTCCTATGGAAAGATTTACCGGACCGGTGGCGATGAGTTTGCCGTTATCCTTTTTGCAAACGATGCTGAACTGGAGCATATCAAATCCGATTTCAGGGAGATGGTTGAGGACTGGAAAGGCATAGCGGTAGACAGCCTTGCGGTTTCCTGCGGATATGTGCGGAAAAGCGAATTTCCGGATGCAACGGTGGCTGAAATGGCAGACATTGCTGATGAGCGGATGTATAAGGAAAAGGCCGCCTATTACCAGCGGAAGGGTGTAGACCGCCGTGGCCAGAATGAAGCCCATAAAGCGCTCTGTGCCCTGTATACAAAGATTCTGAGAATAAACGTTACCGATGACAGTTTTACGGTAGTGAATATGAACAGTGAAGAGATGACGGTATCTCAGGGATATGCGGAAACTATTTCCGGCTGGCTGCGGGGCTTCTGCTTAAGTGGCAGTGTGCACCCGGATGATGTGGAGTCGTATCTGAAGCAGACCGATCTTGAATATCTGCGCTCATATTTTGCCCAGGGAAACAAAACCCTTTCCATTCTGTACCGCAGAAAGTATGGTGATGAGTTTCGCCACGTTGTTATGGAAATGATTCCTGCCGGTGACTATGCACCGGATAACCAGAGCCTGTTCCTGTACGTAAAGGAAATCGGCATTATGCCGCAGTGGCTGTAAGTATTACCGGGGAATCAGATACAGCGCAAAGTCTGCAGCAATGGCGGCAAGTACACAGAAAATCATGGGGACTTTGCGCCAGGCAAGAACTCCCGCCACAGCGCCGCCAATTATGCCGATCTCCGGGCGTGAAGTGTCAGTGGTGAGGACGCCGGGAAAAATCAGGGCAGCCATGGCAGTGTAGGGGATAAGGCTCAGGAATTTTTTCAGCTTGCCCGTAATGTGCATTTTGTCTACAAACAGGAACGGAATAAGGCGCGGAATGTAGGTAACAGCCATCATACCAGCCAGTAACGGGATAACCAGTGACCAGTTCATTCTGCAGCCTCCTCTTCTTCATCCGGCATCCAGAAAACGCCAACTGCAGCGCCTATGAGCGTAGACGCAATAAGTGACCAGTTTGATGCCATAAAGCGCACCAGAATGCTGTTGCAGATTGCCGTGAACACTACCAGAAGCGCCAGCCGCCAGCTTTTACTGGCACCGGGAACTACCAGTGAAATAAACATGGCATACAGGGCAATGTTCATGCTGGCAGTGATGATAGGCGGCAGCAGGTCAACGGTTATGGCACCCAGAAATGAGCCCAGACACCAGCTGGGGTAAGATACCAGAATGGAGCCCAGAAGAAAGGCAAAATTATTGTTTTCTTTGGGGTACGTGGTAAAAACGCCGAATACTTCATCAGTAACGCCCCAGGCACCAATCAGTTTCTTCGGTAAACTGAGGACCGGCAGTTTTTCTGCCACGCAGGTGCTCATAATCAGGTGACGCAGGTTGATGATGAATGTTGCCAGCACGATGGAAACGGGGCTGGCACCCTGAATCAGAAGGCCCGCTGCCAGCATCTGACTGGCGCCGGCGTACACAAAAATACTCATGCAAAGGGCTTGCATCGGGGTAAGGGTTGCCTGGCGGGCAAGTACGCCAAAAGCCATGCCGGCGGTGATATAGCCAAAGATAATGGGAACGCCGGCTTTCATTCCCTGCAGGAACTGCGAAGTGGGGTGATTTTGGGATAGGTTATTATTCATAGAAACAGAATAGAGAAAGAAGGAGTAAAAATGCTACCGTGCAGGAATGGACTGCCCTCCCGCATTTTTACACAATGTCTCTCGAGTTCCACGTCAGTCGAACGCCTCGACCGGTAGCATTTTTACACAGTGCTGACAATATGGCGGGGATTCGATACAGTGTGCGTATGACAATAACAACCACTACCGAAAAAGAACTGCCGCAGCTTTTGGCAATCTACAATTATGAAGTTGAAAACGGCCTTGCTACTTTTGATATCGACACCAAAGATCTGAACTACTGGAACCAGTGGTATGAATCCCACCGGCAGAAAAACTACTGTTCCTACACTGCCTGGGAAGGGGAAGTTGCTGTAGGTTTTGGAACTCTTTCCAAATACCGGGAACGCTCTGCCTATGACGGCACCCTGGAGCTTTCCGTATACGTGCATCCGGAATACCGGGGCCGTGGCATCGGTAAGGAAATGATGAAAAAGCTTATTGACCACGCCAACAACGACCCAAGTATCCTGACCCTGGTTTCCGTTATTACCAGCGCCAACGAAACAAGTATCCGCCTGCATCAGAAACTGGGATTTACCTATGCCGGCAGCATTACCAATGTTGGCGTAAAGAACGGCAAGGTTCTGGGCATTCAGAACTGGCAGCTGATGACCGGTAATCCGGCAGAATTTGGCACTGTAGTGGCTGAAACACCCGTAGTGGCTCCAAAAGATCCGGCAACCGTATGGAAATCGCTGATAGCAGAATGCACATCGCTGGTGGAAGGCGAAGATGATGTCATTACCAATATGGCAAATGTTTCCAGCGCCATTTTTAACAGCCTGGAAGGTCTTAACTGGGCTGGATTCTATATCGTTAAGGATGACCACCTGCAGCTGGGTCCATTCATGGGAAAACCTGCCTGCATGCGTATTCCGTTTGGCCGCGGCGTCTGCGGTACTGCCTGGAAAGAAAACGCTACCCAGCTGGTCTATGACGTGCACCAGTTCCCCGGTCACATTGCCTGTGACAGTGCCAGCAACTCAGAAGTAGTTGTTCCGCTCCACGATGCAGAAGGAAAGGTTTGCGGCGTTCTGGATATCGATTCCCCGCTGGTTGGACGATTCAGTGACGCAGACCGCCAGGGCTTTGAGTCGCTCGCGGCGCTTTTCCGCGCTGGCTGCGTTGGAACCACTGCTTAGTCGCTCAACGTCCGGCAGGACGCCTCGCTCCTGCGCGGCGGTTCCGCCTTGCCATCACGAAAAATCGCTCGCTCGCTGATAACGGCGGTCATCTGTCATTCGTGACAGATGACCTTACGTAGTTTTGCTGCCGCAAAACTACACACTTTGCGCCGCCGTCCATGGCGGCAAAACTTCAGGAAATGGAACCACTGCTTAGTTTGAGAAGGGGTTGATGATTTGGACCCCTTCAATAATCTGGCCTGCGTTTAGATCTTCTGAATACACAACCGTGCATCCTGTATCTATTGCCACAGCTAGAATTAATGAATCCCAATACGAAAACTGCGTTCGCTCACTGATTTTGAGTGCGTGATACACATTTTCAACTGAAATTTCATAGATGGGATATTTTTCTTTTAACAGATTACACAATATCATTGAATTCTCTTTTGGAATTCTGAGTTTTCTAGTCGTGACATTGAAAAATTCCCCAATCGTTTGGGTAGAAATGACAGGCACATGAATTTTATCGATTTCATCCAGAAATTTCTGCACATGTTCTCGTTTTGCAGGGTCCTTCTCATCGATACTGTAGATAAGTAAGTTTGAATCCAGAAAACATTTATCTTTCATGCATGTCCTCTCGAGTCCACTGTATG
>JAKSTT010000111.1 GCA_024413635.1 Treponemataceae bacterium
ATAGCAGAAAAATTTAAGATTTTGGTATACACTTGCCTTCAGTTAAAAACTTAGTATATTCACTGGTGGAGTGTGTGTATGAAAAAGTCTGTTGCTTTGTCTTTGTCAGTAATCCTTTTGGGATTGCTCTGTACCGTAACAGTTTTGTCCTGTGGGGGCAAAACTCCTAAAACTTCCAAAACTTCTGAGATACTGAACGTATCATGCCATGTGTATGAACCAACGGTATCTTATCAGGCTAATGGTGAAGTTGATTCCCTCAGTCTGGTGTTCAGTGATTCCGCCTGTGCCATTGAATCTATGGGTGCTGATGTCAGCGATAAAGTGTCCATTTCACCGGCTATCGCAGGTTCTTGGAAATGGGATAGCGATACCGTACTCCGCTTTCAACCCCAGGAACCGTGGTCACTACATCAAAAGTATACTATTACCTTTGCCTCCGGTTTGTTCCGTGATTCCATCAAAACGCCAGGTTCACAATCTTTTACAACTGCAGATTTTGTCTGCATAATCCAGAATTCAGAGTTCTATATAAATCCGGAAAATGCTCAGGATAAACGGGCTACGTTTACCATTTCTGCGTCACACCCGATTGACCGTACCACTCTGGAAAAAAGTATCTCGCTGCAGTACGCACTGCAGACCGGCAAAAACACTAAAGAAAACCGTTCAATCGGTTATACCGTTACCTATACTGAACACGATACCATAGCCTATGTGGTAACTGACAATATTCCTATGCCTAATTACACCTCCAGTGTTACCCTTACAACCCGTGACATTACTTCGACCATGGGAGGAACCGCTACCTCTAAAGCTTCAAAAGAATGTACCGTTCCCGGCATGAGTGATTATGTCCGCATCAATTCCGTTGATTTTTCTTTGGTTAAGAATGACAGAAACGAATATGACCAGATTCTTGCCGTTTCTACCAAAGGCCAGGTAAGCAGTAATGAACTCTTACAGCACATGAAGATTTACCAGCTGCCGAAAGATAAACCTGCAGAGCAGGGCTGGAAGAAAAAAACTGACGTCAACTGGACGAGAGAATCGGAATCATCGTTTACAGATCTGGTTAAGAGCCTCAGTACACAGGTAGTACCTGAAAAAATTCCCGGTGAGCTGGAATACGCAACCCTGTCAACCTTCCGCATTTCCGTTCCTGAAGATTCCTATCTGGCAGTTGTATTTGACGGTACCGTTGAATTTTATGGCGGATACCGTCTGAGTGATGAAGGAGTGTACTACCAGTACGTAAAAAAATATCCCAAGGAACTGGGGATTGTATCTGAAGGTGCACTGCTTGCGTTAGGCGGCTCACAGAATATTGCCATGTATAGCCGTGGTATATCTGAAGTAGAATATACCGTCAGCCGCATTATGCCCAAAGACATTAACCATCTGGTTTCCATGTCAAACGGGGATATGAAAAACCTTACCTTCAATAATTACCGTTTCAACGAAAAGAATATTTCTGAAACCAGCTACTATACGTATACGGTTCCAGGCAGCGGTACTGATCATCTGTCATATTTTTCGTATAACTTCTCCCGCAACCTGTACCCTGATGCAGAAAAACATCTTTCAAACGGCTTATTTATCTTCCAGGTAAAGGATAAAAACTCAAATACAAAAGACCGTCGTTTTATTCTGGTAACTGACTTAGGAATTATTCTGAAAAAAAATGAAAACCAGTCAGTTGATATGTTCGTCCAGTCGGTATCAAAAGGGACTCCAGTTACTGGAGCAAAAGTCCGTGTCATCGGTCTTAACGGTAACACTATTGCAGAAACAACTACGGATTTTCAGGGACATGCATGGCTGCCTAAACTTGATTCAAAGGAAACACAGCGTGACGGCCACAAACCGGTAGCCTATATCATTGAAAAAAATGATGATCTGTCTTTCATGCCCTATGATGCCTATGGAAGATCTGTTGATTATTCCAGTTTTGATGTCGGCGGTGTCTATGATCATGTAACACCGGATAAAATCGATGCCTATCTTTTTTCTGACCGGGGAATGTACCGTCCCGGCGAAACGGTTCATATCGGTATTATTGCAAAAGCCGGCGACTGGGGAAAGAAACTTGCCGGTATTCCGGTAGATGTAACGGTAAAAGACTCAGAAGGTAAAGACTTCTACAACAGCCAGTTCATGCTTTCTTCCGAAGGTTTTGAAGAGATTTCTTTTGAAACAAGAAACTGGTCTCCTACCGGTGTGTATACGGTTTCCTTCAGTCTGGTAAAGGAACGGGATGGCAAAACCTATAAAGAGTATCTTTCTGGAACAACCGTAAAAATTGAAGAGTTCCTGCCGGATACCCTGAATGTGGCATCAACCTTTGATCCGTTGCCGTCTTCCGGCTGGATTGGCTATGACAAGACCGTATCTTCCTTAGTTAAGGTTAAGAACCTGTTCGGCACCCCTGCAGCCGGTAATACCGTGCGCGCTACTATTTCTGTCCGGTCCGGGCTTCCGGATATGCGCCAGTTCCGTTCTTATCAGTTTCATGACCCCTATGCCCGTAACAGCACCTATGAGCAGAATTTGGGCGATGTATTTACTGATGGTGAAGGATCAGCCCGATTTGACATTGACCTGAGCCGTTTTGAGCGGGGATCCTATGCCGTTGATTTTTATGCTGAAGCCTTTGAAAAAGGCGGAGGCCGTACGGTTTCTACCAGAAATGTGCTGTATATTTCGCCGCTGCAGTATGTTATCGGGTATAAGGCCGATGGACGTCTTGATTTCATTACGAAAAACAGCACCAGAACCGTACGCTTTATTGCGGTTAACAATGCCCTTGAATCAATCAACCTTTCTGATGTGGTGCTGAAGACCGAAGAAATTACCTATGTATCAACACTGGTAAAACAGGGAAACGGACTGTATAAATATCAGTCGGTAAAAAAAGCGGTTCCCGTATCTGAACAGATTATCTCCATTCAGAAGGACGGTACCGATATTGTATTACCTTCAGATAAACCGGGTGAGTACAAACTGACGGTATACGATGCCAGTGGTGACGAGTACAACAGTATTTCCTATACCATTGCCGGAGATGCCAATGTATCAAGAAGCCTGAACCGCACCGCAGAACTGGAACTGAATCTTGAAACCAGCGATTTTGAACCGGGCAAAACGGCAAACGTATACATAAAAGCTCCGTATACCGGTACCGGGCTTATTACCATCGAAAAAGACAAAGTATATGCCTATAAATGGTTCCGGCAGGATTCACTGTCATCAGTTCAGACCATTACCATTCCGAAAGAGCTGGAAGGTAACGGATACATCAATGTGGTATTCAAGCGTGATTACCAGTCCGATGAAATTTTCATGAGCCCGTTCTGCTATGGTGCCGTACCCTTCAGTGTCAGCAAGGCTGCAAAAACCCAGTCTATTACCCTCAATGCACCGGTAGAGGTGAAATCCGGCGAGACGCTGAATATTTCCTATGCTGCTAATACTGCTTCAAAACTCATACTCTTTGGCGTTGATGAAGGCATTCTGCAGGCAGCCCGGTATCAGGCTCCGGATCCACTGTCCCATTTCTTCAAGAAACGGGCATTACAGGTTGCTACCTATCAGATTCTTGACCTTATTCTGCCTGAGTACAATATCATCAGACGAAGCATGGCCACGGGTGGTGGCGCAGACATGGATATGTTTGCCCGTAAACTGAATCCCTTTAAGCGCCATGTTGAAGACAGTGTGGTATTCTGGTCTGGCATTGTAGATGCGTCACCGGTACCTGCTACCTACAGTTATACGGTACCTGATTATTTTAACGGATCCATCCGCGTATTTGCCGTTGCGGTAAATGACCGCGCAATCGGCGTAGAACAGACATCAGTCATCTGTACCAATTCGTTTGTCATTCAGCCCAGCAGCCCTCTGGCCGTTGCTCCCGGGGATACCTTCAATCTGCCGGTTTCCGTAACAAACCTGTTCAAGGGATCAAAAGGGAAGGTGACTTTAACGGCTCAGTCTGATGCCCATCTTGAAATTGTGGGACCAAAATCCTTTGACCTGAACCTGGCTGAAGGTGAAGACTCTACCGTAACCTTTACGGTAAAGGCATTGTCATCACTGGGTGGGGCAAAAATTACGTTTACGGCTGCAGAAAAGGGCGGTACGGAAAAATCCGTAATTACTCAGACCATGAGTGTCCGGCCCAATATGCCGTATCAGACAAGAATCACTTCCGGTACCCTGTCCAAGCAGAGCCAGAAAGTTGCCGTTGATGTAAAGACTTATGCGGAACTTGCCAATCGTGCCGTATATGCATCAGTTGCTCCAACGGCATTCCGTGATGGTTTACAGGTATATCTGACTGAATATCCCTACGGCTGTTCTGAACAGATTACCAGCCAGGCCTATCCGTATGTATTCAAGTCCTTTGTTGCCGGTGATAAAACGAAGGAAGAATGTGAACAGATGGTATCTGATACCATTGCTATTTTACAGTCACGCCAGAAATCCAACGGACACATCGGCTATTGGACCGACAAAAGTCCGGTAGACCGTTTCATAACCCTGTATGTTGCGGAATTCCTGACGGACGCCAGAAAGCAGGGATATACGGTGCCTGATTCCTTCTATGAGAGCGTTCTTGATGCCGTACGGGAAGTTGCCAATGAACGTGATGATGACCTGTATAACGGTATTTACCTGCGGTCATATGCAACGTATATCCTGACGAAGAATGAAATCATTACAACGAATCTGATAGAGTCCATCGTAAATGATGCAAAGGACAGAAAAGGTTCTGTTGATGGCTATGCAGGTCTGTATCTGGCTGCCAGCTATAAGATGATGAAGGTTGATAAGGAAGCAAACGCCATGCTCAGTAAGGTCAACCGGACCATGTTCTGGAGTGACAGTTACCGGTACCATAATTCGCTGCAGTACGCATCCCTGTATGTAACGATTGTTGCTGACTATTTCCCTGAGAAGATTCAGCTGCTGAAAAAGGAAATGCTGGCAGACCTGTTCCAGTTCATGACCTATGCACATTACAACAGTTATTCAGTAAGTTCAGCACTTCGTGCTCTCAAGGCACTGGAAGATACTGCTGCCCAGACTGGAGTAACGGTATCCGAACTGCAGGGAACCGGTAAAAACCAGGTAACCGTTCCCATAAATCTTTCTACCGGTCTGCAAGGCAAAGGTACGTTCAGTGAAAAAGCTGATGAAATCCTTTTTGAAAAGCAGTCTGACTTACCGGTGTACTATATGGTTCTGAACGGTGGATATGCTCTTGAGAATCCGGACAAAAAAGTAAACAACTCCATTGAAGTGTTCCGGGAATACCTGAATACCGATGGTTCAAAGATAACGGACCTGAAAAAAGGTGATGAGGTTCTTGTCAGAATTTCCTACCGGACTACCGGTACTAATCCGTTGTATAACATTGCAATCATAGATATGCAGCCGGCCTGTCTGGAAGCTGATATTCAGTCAGTACGGTCAAGTTCCGGCATCAGACAGATGGATTATGTTGATGTCCGTGAAGACCGCATCGTACTGTACGGAAATTTCAGTAAGGATCTGCAGACCTTTGAGTACAAGGCACGGGTAATCAACAGCGGATCATTTACGGTTCCGCCGTCCTATGCAGAGTCCATGTACAATCCTGAAATCTACTCAGTGGCACCAAGTCCTGCCTTAACGGTTTCAGACTGATACATGACAAAAAAGAAACGGCTTATCTGGGCTGGAACGGGCAGTGCAATACTGCTGGTCAGTATTGCACTGCTGGCTGCCCGGACATGGAGTGATATATACCGGGGAATAACCTTTTCTCATACTTATACAGACAGGAACGGTGAGCTGTTACAGACGTTCCTTACTCCGGACGATAAGTTCAGGATGTACCGGCCTCTGGCATACTATCCCAAGCCGTTCATTGAAGCCGTTCTTCTGCAGGAAGACCGCTTTTTTTACAGCCATCACGGTGTCAATCCGGCTGCAGTGGTAAAAGCTTTCTGGCAGACCTATGTGGTTAAAAGCCGCCGTATTGGTGCCAGTACCATCACCATGCAGACGGCAAAACTGAAATACGGACTGTATACCCGCTCTGTTCCCGGTAAGATCATGCAGATTTTCCGGGCCTGGCAGCTGGAACTGCTGTACTCCAAGGATGAAATCCTTGAATGTTACCTGAACCTGGTGCCCTGTGGATCAAACATTGAAGGGTTTGAAACAGCCAGCTGGTATTATTTCAACAGAAGTGTAGACCGGCTTTCCCTCAGCGAAATGCTGACACTGATAGTTCTGCCCCAGAACCCGACAAAACGGGCACCGACGGCAAAAGGAAATCCGCCGGAACTGCTGGCAGCAAGAAAAATCCTCTATGAATCATGGGTAGAATGTTATCCTGAAGCTGAAAAAGACCGTATTTATTTTGATATGCCGGTGTATACGGTCTGCTCCTTTCCTGATACGGCACGGCATTATACCCAGATGCTGAATGATGACACATCCGGAACTGTCAGGACAACCATTGACTATTCCCTACAGCGGAAATGTGAACGCCTGCTTGATTCGTACATTGACCGGAACCGCATTCTGGGGGTACGGAATGGTGCCATGCTGCTGATTGATTCTGAAAGGATGGAAGTGGTAGCCAGTGTAGGTTCTGCCGATTTCTATGATGACAGCATTCAGGGCCAGGTAAACGGTACTACGGCAAAGCGTTCACCCGGTTCAACCTTAAAGCCATTTATTTATGCTAAAGCACTGGAACAGGGCATTATCCATTACAGTACTATGCTTCGGGATGCTCCCCAGAGTTTCAGTGAATATGTACCGGATAATTATGAAAGCGTCTTCAAGGGGCCGTTACCTGCCTGGTTTGCCCTTGTTGACAGCCGGAATATTCCGGCCGTTGACCTGGCACAGAAAATACATAAAAACGGCAGCGGGCTGTATGAATTCTTACGGGACTGTGATATTGCCGGCCTGCAGGAACGCGATCATTACGGCTTATCCCTGGTGCTGGGGTCGGCAGAAGTTACCATGATGGAACTTGGTCAGATGTACTGTGCCATTGCAAACAAAGGTATGTATCAGCAGCTGAATTTTCTCCAGGGAAACCGGCCGTATACCAAACCCAAAAGAGTCCTTACTCCGGAAAGCAGTTATATTGTCCGGGCCATGCTGGAGCAGAATATTCCCCCCTATGAATTGAATGACACCATGGCTTCTGTGCCCGTTGCATGGAAAACCGGAACCAGTATTGGCTTTAAAGACAGCTGGTCTGTCGGTATCTTTGACCGGTATGTGCTGGTGGTGTGGATTGGAAATTTTAATGGCGAAGGTAATAATTCGTTTTTAGGACGGAAAACGGCGGCTCCCTTATTTTTTGACCTGGCTTCTGCCATTATGGCTGATATTCCTGCTGAAGAACGGAAACTGCCGCCGTATCCACCGGAATCCATTACCAGAATTCCTGTATGTGCTGTTTCCGGCGGGCTCCCAAATGAATGGTGTCCTCAGACTGAAAACGTCTGGTTTATTCCGGGGGTATCCCCCATTACCCGCTGTACCATTCACCGGCAGGTATACGTAGATACCCGGACGGGATACCGGACTACAGAAACAGAAGCGCCCCATGTGCAGAGCGTAGTGCGTGAGTTCTGGCCCAGCGACCTGCAGCAGCTGTTCCGCGAAGCCGGGCTTCCCAGACTTGAACCTCCAGCTTTTCCACCTGATGAGTATAACTACAACAGTGCTGCTTCCGGATTTCCGCCACGGATCAACTCTCCTCTGCATCTGACGCAATATGTTTTCCGGCTGAATACACCAGAACGGAACTGCATTCACCTTTCTGCCGGTGCAGATGCTGATACGACAGAACTACTGTGGTTTGCCGGCAGTGAGTTTATCGGCCGCTGCAGACCCGGCGAACATCTGGAGTGGCGGCCGGATGCCGGTGACTATGAAGTCACCGTTACTGATTCCAGGGGCCGCAGCAGTTCAGTACGTATAACGGTAGTGTATGCGTAGTGGGCTGTTGGAACCATACCGAGGTAATGAGTAACTGAAATTTTGCCCCTTGATGACATTTCAGAAATGTGCTTAAAATGTGTACGAGAGGTAAGTTTATGTTTTCAACTAACTTGGTTAAGACAGTAGATGCATTGGGG
>JAKSTT010000112.1 GCA_024413635.1 Treponemataceae bacterium
GCTATTCTGTCGCTCCAACGTACGGCAGTACGCCTTCGCTCCAGAATGGCTCGTCGCCTTTGCATCACGAATCATCCAGCCTGCAGTGTTAACTGAAACTACTGCCTGATCCGCGCTGCCGGCGTTGGTGCAACTGTGTCATCCCGGATGCAACTGTGTCATCCCGAACTTGATTCGGGATCTCAATTTATAGATGCTGAATCAAGTTCAGCATGACAGACTGGCGGTATCTGTATGACAGGTTCGCAGTATCCGCGTCTACTGTGTTGCCGGGCGGGGAGGCGGGGTTACATCAGGTGCTGGGCGGAGTAGCGGAGCAGGTTCAGAAACTGGTCTTTCTGGATTTCCGGCACCTGAACGCCAGTCAGTTCCGCGTTGGCCAGCTGAATGTCGTACAGTTCTTCTGCCTTTTCCAGCAGCATACCGATGGCACGTTCAGAAAGAGGCAGACGCGCACCCAGCAGAATGTTTTCCAGGTCCCGGTTCCGGATCACCAGTGAACTGCAGAAGCAGATCCTGATGTCAGCCAGCGTTCCCTTGGCCGTATCCGCAAGGAACGTAAAAAACGCACTGTTCTCCCAGATTTCGTTGGGGGCTCCCAGCCGCCGGAAAACGGCAACTTCCCATTCATCGTTAGGAATCCTGATGCGGGATACAAAACTGTTCTCCGGCAGGGTATTCAGCTGTGTTACCGGCAGCCAGACTGCAGAGGTCGGTGTCTGTACTTCTATCTGGGCATCCATGGCTGCCAGCGGTGAATACAGTGTCGGCTTGATCTGATACTGGTTGGTACCGCAGATATTACCGCCAATGGTTGCCACATTCCTCAGGAACGGTGTTCCGATGGTTGCAATGGCATCGTACAGTACGCTTGGCAGGTTGTTCCGCCCCAGCTTCAGCAGACTGGATAAGGTAACGGAACACCCAAAGTCAATATACCGTTCGTGCTTGTCTATGACCTGCAGGTCCTTGATATTCCCCAGTATCAGGCTCAGGTGCGGCAGTTCCCGTGCAGTGGTTGCGCCGCCATATACGCCCAGCTGTGGGGCGGTTTTCAGGTGATACAGCACATCAGAAGTGGATTTGGCATAGAAGGAAATTTTGTCTTTATTCTGCATGGTCTTCCTCCTTACCGTCCTTTATCCTGGCTGTTTTTTGCAGCCAGCCGCATGCGCCGTCTGGTAGCAGCATACAGAATGCCGTTTACCAGAGTATTCGTTTCCGTACAGTGGCAGCCTAAAGTTCCGACATATTTCAGAATGTCCTCTTTTTGGGGGCGGGCTGTTTCACTGATAATATCCCAGGTGGCAAAATACTTGCTGGCATTGCAGAAACCGCACAGATGTACCTTTGCCTGTTCAAAGCCGGTCTTAATATCAGCAAAATCCTCAGAATCCATAAAGTGTTCCAGCGTGGTAACCTGTTTCCCCTGAACGGCTGCCATGGGCAGTGAACAGGATGGCACCGGCTTATTGTTTACCAGTACGGCACAGGTGCCGCAGACCCCGTGGTTACAGGCACATTTTACACTGGTCAGTCCCCGGTTCCGCAAAACCGTAAAGAGCCGTTCGTCGGCTGGGGCATCAATAATGGTGTTTTCTCCGTTAAGCAATACTGATATCTGCATGTTCCTGAATCATCCTGTATAAAATGTCGTCGGTTACCGGCAGGGTAGTAACCTGCCGTCTGAGGGCCTGCGAAAGGGCATTGGCAAAGGCTGCCGGCAGAATACTGTACATCAGCTGCCCGATCTGTTTTGATTCTGCATCACTGGTCATGAGCGTTATGTGAATGTCGTTACACTGCAGAGGGCGGTGGCGGATAACATTCCGCAGTATTTCATGGCAGGCATGAAGCACCGATGACTCAGCGGCCTTGGTATCCAGAACGGACCCGATGTCCAGTGCAATCCAGATATTCCGCACGTTAACTTCATACGCAATGCTGTCAATGTCCAGTTCTACAACGCAGGTACCCCAGGAAACCGAATAATAGGGCGTACCGGTAAAGTTTTTTGCATCCCAGACAGTGTTTTTTGACCGTGTCAGTGCTTTCTTTACGGTAATGGGGTACTCAGCCTTGCCCCGCTGACGCAGCAGTGAGGTACAGCATTTACGGATCAGCTGGGTCTGGATACTGATGTTCCCTTTGGCAGTTTCCGGCAGTTCCAGCTCATCAGACAAAGTATAATCCGGATCGTAGGTTATATCGTCCGTGCCAATGGAAAGTTCCTGTGCAATCATCTGTTTCCAGATGGCAGAAATTGACCGTGACGGTTCCCTGGCATGGATGATGACGCTTTTTTCATTTTCCAGCGTCAGTTCCAGCTTCTGCTTCAGGGTATCAAAGGCAGAGCCATAGTATCCGTGGCCCTCAAATGAATTTGCCATGCCGATTCCCCGTACGGGAGCCGTACTCAGGGAACTGTCCCGGGTTAAGGGAACCGTGTTGTAGGCTGCATAGCGCCGGTTAAAGCAGCTTTCTGCCGTGATGGCTTCAAACAGCGGTACAATGGGGGTGGTGTCAATGGTATAGGGGTGGAACGTACGGATCTTGTTGCCTAAAAATTCATGGGTACGGCTTCCGGGGTAAAAATTCTTCAGGTGTACTTCAAAC
The DNA here is from genome assembly GCA_024413635.1 of Treponemataceae bacterium. GTDB lineage: Bacteria > Spirochaetota > Spirochaetia > Treponematales > Treponemataceae > Treponema_I. The sequence continues at coordinate 2,617 of JAKSTT010000112.1, forward strand.
GGATTGATACCGGTTGTTAAGGCAATCTGCTGGAAGAGGGCTTCCAGGGCAAAGAATGCCAGTGAGTCAGCGCCCTGCATGCTTGCTGCGGTAGGAGCTGTGGGCGTTCGTACTGCCAGAACGGTAACCTGCTGCGAAAGCGGCTTACAGGCTCCCAGGGCCGCAATGGCAAGGCGGTCAATAAGCTGGGCAATAAAAGGACTTCCGGAACCTGCTTCTACCACAATGCGGGTTTTAATGGCAGAGATGGTACCGTCTTCCAGAAAAGCCGCATGGTGGATAATGGAGACGGTTGGTGAATGTTCAACGTATTTCCGCTGTTCAGACGGGGTAATGGTCAGTTTTACCGGCTTTCCGGTGCCCTGGGCTGCTACTGCTGCCTGACAGCACAAAAGGGTATTGTACCAGACGGCGTTGGTTGCACTGGCACCGCAAAGTGTCCGCTTGATCTTTACGTCATCCCGCTTGTATCCGGTAACGACCCCGGCGTTTTCACGAAGATGGCTTGCCCACTGGGTGGGAGTATAGAACGTGATGGTGCGGCTGGTACTGGAAACCAGTGCTCCGGAAAGTTCTCCGCAGGTTGTGTAGGTAATGCGGTTTGCAAATCCGTTTTCCACGTGGTTGGGACTATCCCGGAAGTAATCATCTACCGGACCGGTGGTTACGATGCGCTGGTAGACAATGTCACCTGCCAGTTCCGGAAAGGGAGATTCCTGATAAACAGCAGCTTCCATTTCTTCTTCTGCTGCTTCTGAGTCTGTTTCAGTACGGCTTTCTTCCGGAAATTCCTCAAGAGTTTCCTCTGTTATTTCAGCCTGCTCTTCAGTTTCTTCTGCAATTTCAAGCTGTTCTTCTGAAACGGCAGCAGCTTCTGCAACCGGTTCTTCCTCCGTGAGGACTTCGCCGTCTTCAAGAATTTCAAGTTCCGGTTCCGGCAGCGGTTCATATTCAATGGTGATGTGGGAAAGATACTCATGTACCAGCGGTTCACTGGGGCCTACCAGAATCCCGACCGGTTCTCCGTAATAAGCCACCGTTTCTGCAAACACCGGCAGGGATGTATCTTCCGTGGTAATCAGGTTTGTTCCCTTTATGTCTTTTGCCGTAAAGGCCCGGTATTCTTCCGGAACGGTGTCATCAAGAGTAAGGGCAACAACTTTCCGCCCCAGATCTTCACTGCGGATCAGGGCTCCAAAGAGCATGTCTTCGGCCTGGATGTCCGTGTAGAACACCTGGGTAGAGTCAGATTTCAGGATAGGTGTACGTCGTTTAACAGCCATAATGTTCCTTTCCCACCGCAAGTACCGTATCAATAACCTGCCGGGTCTGTTCTTCACTCATGCCGGGCCACAGCGGAATGGTAACCGTAGACTGGAACTGCCGCTCACAGTTGGGAAACTGGTCCGGGGTATACCCGTACAGATTCCTGATATGGGTAAAGTGGTAGTGGGGAATAAAGTGCATGCTGATACCCAGACCCCGGTCCTGCAGTTTCTGGGCAAATTCGTTCCGGTCAATGGTCAGTTTTTCTGCACGGATCCGCAGCAGATACAGGTGCCAGGCATTGCCTTCACCATCCGGTGGAACCTGCAGAAAGTCTACATCACGGAATGCTTCATTGTAGCGGTCTACCACGGCTTTCCGCATCTCATAGAATGTCTGGGCTTTTTTCAGCTGTTCACGGCCAATGGCTGCCAGAATGTCAGGCAGATTGAACTTATAGCCTTCATCTACCACATCGTACTGCCAGCTTGCCTTGGTGCTGGTGTACCGGTCCCAGACGGTACGGTCAATGCCATGCATGCGCATGGTCGTCATCCGTTTTGCCAGCTCCGGATCTTTAGTGGTAATCATACCGCCTTCACCGGTGGTAATGGTTTTGGTTGCATAAAAACTGAATACGCCGGCGTCACCAAAGGTACCGGCATGTCCGGCGGCAGTCCGTGACGGGAAGGCATGGGCACAGTCTTCAATAACGCGGACACCGTAATGGGCTGCAATGTCGCAGATTTCCTTCATGTTGCACAGGTTTCCGGCAATGTGAACCGGTACAACGGCTGTAATTGACGGGTCTTTTTCCAGGGCCGCTTCAATGGCCTTGGGACTGATGCTGTAGGTATCCGGCTCCAGGTCTGCATAGACAATATCCCCGCCCAGATGACGGGCACTGGTGGCCGTAGAGATGAAGGTGTAGGGGGTGGTCAGTATTTTTTTGCCGGCTTTGACCCCGCAGGCTTCCATGGCAAGAATAAGGCCGGAGGTATTGCTGTTTACTGCCAGGCTGCAGGGGCTGCCGGTGTAGGCAGACCATTCTGACTCAAAGGCGGCAGCTTCTTTTCCGGTGGTCAGCCAGCCGCTTTTCATGACGCGAAGAACGGCTGCTTCTTCTTCCGGTCCCAGCTGGGGCGTAAAAAAAGGAACGAAGTCAGGTTTTGCAGAACTCATTACTGGTCCTCCCGGTTGCGTAAAAAGTAGTCATAGCTGGGTACTGCCGCTGCCAGAACAGAAATCAGTTCTTCCTTATTGCGGTATAACGGGTCAGCGGTGGAACCGTTGCAGATTACATCAAGTTTTTCCAGCAGCTGGGTCAGGGCCTCTCCGGCAAGCCGGTGGGCAGGGGATGTCAGCTGCATGATCTTCGGGTATTCGGTGGCTACCGGGTTTTCCTCCGGCAGCCACAGGGGTTCGTCAAGACGTTCACCTTTCCGGAATCCGGTAATGGCAATATCAATGTCCTTATAGGGCTCAAAGCCGCTGAACCGTATGCACTGTTCTGCCAAATCAAGAATATTTACCGGCTCCCCCATATCAAGCATGTAGGGAATGCCGTTTCTGCCGACGCCACCGGTTTTCAGTACCAGTGAGCAGGCTTCCGGAATGGTCATGAAGTACCGCTGCATGTTCCGGTCCGTAACCGTCAGGGGACCGCCGTTTTTTATCTGCGACATGAATACCGTCAGTACGGAACCGCGGCTTCCTAGAACGTTACCAAAGCGTACAAACATGAAATCTGCCGGATTTGCTGCGTCATGGCGGTCACGTACCTTGGCTGCAGCATCAAGCAGCAGGTTTTCGCAGAGCATTTTGCTCACTCCGTATACACTGACCGGCGCCACCGCTTTATCAGTAGAAATAAGGACAAACTTTGAAACACCGGCGGCAATGGAAGCATCAAGAATGTTCCTGGTGCCGAATACGTTGTTCTGGATAACGGCTACCGGATTTTCTTCCATAAGCGGTACGTGTTTGTAGGCGGCACAGTGGAATACCACGTCAGCCTTCAGCCGTTTCAGGATGTAGTGCATGTATTCCCGGTCTTTCAGGTCACCGATAACGGGAACAATGGTAGCCTTTTCTCCGACGCCTTCTTTCTGCAGCATCCGCAGTTCCCGGTCAATCAGGTAAATGCTGTTTTCACCGTGGCCAAACAGGTACAGACGTTCTGCACCGCCGCTTAACAGCTGCCGTGCCAGTTCGCTGCCGATGGAACCGCCGGCACCGGTAATCAGTACCCGTTTACCCCGCAGGTATGCAAGGCTTTCTTTCAGACTGATGGTAATGGGGGTGCGGCCCAGAATATCAAGCGGGTCAATTTCACGTGCCTGCACCAGATGGGCTTTACCCTCAATTACCTGGCTGATGGCCGGCAGAATACGGATATGGGTAAATCCGCAGCGGGTCAGGACATCGTATACTTCCTTAATCCGTTCGGTGGGGGCAGATGGCATGGCAATAATGGCCTCGTCTGCATCGCTGTGCCGCAGGAAAGACATGAAGTGGTTGATAGGACCCAGGACAGGAATCCCGTCAATTTCTTTTCCGATTATTTCCGGATTGTCGTCAATAAAGGCTGCAACCTGACCAAAGATTTTTTTATGTTTTATTTCTTCTGCAATCATCTGACCGGCAAAGCCTGCCCCAATGATATACAGTGATTTCTCAGCTGGTAATCCCATTTTAAACTCCCACTATCAGTATACCACAATCCCTGCGAAAAAATCCTAAACCGCCCCTGTCAAAAATCCGAAAATCTAAAAGACTTAAACTATCCTAAAAGGAAATACATATGTGGAAGCGTAACATAGCCGTAGTGTTGAGTGTTCTCTTTGTATCAGTACAAAGTATCTCTGCTGCTGCTATCAACATGATTGTCTGCCAGGAAGAAGCAGATGCCAGTATCGTTCTGCCGGTGCGGAAAACAAGCCAGCAGATTGAAACGGTTATTCTGGACGCACTTTTTGACAGTGGTCATATCGTTACCAATGAAAACATTGTCAACGGAGAAACCAGAGAGTCAGGCATCCGTGCCGGTCTTCTTTCTGCCCGGGACAGTTATATGGATTTCTATGTGGTCGTTACCACCCACTATACCGGTGAAAGTGTTGATGCCCCGGGAAAAGTAAGCCTTGAATCCATTAAGGACGTAGAACTGACTATCAGAAGAATCCGGACTGATGCCATTGTGTGTCAGGAAACGATTGTGCCGGTACAAAAGGCAAAAGAAACCAGTAGCCAGGGAGTAGACCGGTTTGGAAAAGAACTGGCATATAAAATCTGTAGGGAAATAACGGCGTCAAAATAACGCCTAAGGGGATATCATGATGAAACGGTTGAGCGCACTGCTGGTAACTGTAGTGCTGTGTTTCTCTCTGTTTGCGGCATCTGCAAAACCATCCATGGATGGACGTGCGGTCGTAGCTGACATTGGCGAATTGCCAATCGGTCTGTTTGCAAAATCAGCAGCTTTTCTGCCTGGTGATACCGTTGTAGTAACAAACCCTGCAACGCACATCAGCATTGAAGTTATGATTTTTGGTGGATTTGATTCCAGTGAAGGTATAGCAATCATCCTGTCACCGGAAGCAGCACGGGAACTGTATATAACCAAAGGCAGCAACGTCATTGTACAGGTTACCAAAAAAGCTGATGCCTGGTCAGAAAGTACCATTCTGAGTAAAACCGTTGAATCCTACACACCGGATGAAGATCCTGACAGAAATCAGGAAATGATGATTGATGACATTGAAGAACCGGTGTTTGATAAACCTGGCGTTATGGTAGAAGACGTGGTGTTCTACGTTGAAGAACCAATCCTGCCACCGGAAGAGTTTGTGGAACAGCCGGAACTGGAAACTGAAGAAGAAGCAGAAGAAATCCCGGAGATTACAGCTGAGGATCTTCCTGCCGCTGATGCAGAGGATTCTTATGAACCTGTTGAAGAAACTGAATCGGAAGAGGTTGCTGAACCGGAAGAAGTGACGGTGCCTGAAGAAGTTGCAGAACCTGAAGAAACCGTAGAACGCGCTCCACTGATCAGCAGAGGCAGCCGTTTCACTGAGTCTGAAGTAGCAGAAGAAGCTGCAGAAGAAGAACCGGTTCCAGAAACAGAGCCGGAAGAAGAAAAATGGGCACTGATTCCTGCAGAGGCTGAGTTTGTCGGTATGATGGATGA
>JAKSTT010000113.1 GCA_024413635.1 Treponemataceae bacterium
ACCTTGTTGACCGTTCTTCTGAAAAGGCCATTATCGAATCCCTGGAAGAAGAAGACCCGGACCTGGCAGAAGAAATCAAGAAACGCATGTTCGTATTCGAAGATATCGTTATGCTGGACGACCGCGCCATTCAGAAAGTTATGCGTGAAGTTGATACGCCTGAACTTGCCAAGGCACTTAAATCTGTTGATGCCGAAGTTCAGGACAAGATTTTCCGCAACATGTCAAAACGTGCGGCTGCCATGCTCAAAGACGATATGGAGTTCATGGGCCCGGTACGCTTGAAGGACGTAGAAGAAGCTCAGCAGAAGATTGTATCTACCATCCGTCGTCTGGAAGATTCCGGCGAAATCGTTATTGCACGCAGTGGCGAAGACGAGCTTGTTGTATAAAAGCAGGTTGATATATGGCTAAAAACGTTTTTACTATTAACGAAATAAAGACTCTTGAAGACAAAGTTCAGTTGAAACCCTTCCGCAATTTTGCCCCGGTGGAAGAAGAAGTAGAGGTTATTGAAGAACCGGTATACGAAGGCCCCACCGCTGATGATCTTCGCCGTGAAGCTGAACTGTTCAAGATTGAATGGGAACAGGAAAAAGAGCGGATGCTGAATGAAGCACGCGCTCAGGCCGATGCCATCATTAAACAGGCTGAACAGTCTGCGTTTGAAGAAGTAAAACGGAAAACCGATCAGGCTGCTGTTATCCGTCAGCAGGCAGAAAGTGATGCTGCAGAAATCATAAAGCAGGCAGAAGCCCAGAGCCTTGAAATCATTCAGGAAGGCGAGCAGAAGCGTGAACGGACTGTCGGGGATGCCTATAAAGATGGTTTTGATAAAGGCATTGAAGACGGCTACAACGAAGGAAAGGCAGAAGTACAGCGCCTGGTTGAACGCCTTCATGTCATTAACGAAAAGACCATGGAAAAGCGCCAGGAAATCCTTGATTCCACTGAACAGCAGATTGTTGACCTGGTACTGCTTATAACCCGTAAAGTTGTTAAAGTCATTTCAGACAGCCAGCGCCAGGTTGTCATGCAGAATGTGCTGCAGGCACTGAAACGCGTAAAGGGCCGTGGCGATGTGACCATCCGCGTTAATCTGGAAGATGTAAAACTGACCACCGAACATACCCGTGAATTCATGGCTGCCGTAGAAAGCGTCAAGAGTATTACGGTTGCTGAAGATTCAACGGTAGAGCGGGGTGGTTGTATTGTTGAAACCGACTTTGGTGCCATTGATGCAAGAATTTCCAGCCAGCTTTCTGAGCTGGAGCAGAAGATTCTGGAAATTGCACCGATCAAGACGGTTACCAAAGCAAGCGGCATCAGCGAATAATTATGGAATCCATTTTTGATAAATATATCCGCAGTGTAGAAAACACCGAGACCATTCTCTTTACCGGTGAAGTTATCCGGGTAAATGGTATGCTGATTGAGGCAAAAGGCCCCCAGTCGGTAATCGGCGAACTGTGTACCATACATATTCCCTACAGTAACGAAAACGTTCTTGCAGAAGTGGTAGGCCTTGACGGTACCACCGTAAAACTGATGACCTATGGTGAAACCAAAGGCATTGAAATCGGTTGTAAGGTAACGGCCAGCGGTTCCGTTCTGCAGGTTGGCGTAGGTCCGGCGTTACTGGGCCGTGTACTTGATGCAACAGGAAAAGCCTATGACCGGAAAGGTGAGATTATCCCGGAAGCCTGGTATCCGGCCGTTGCTTCTCCGCCAGATCCACTGGAACGTAAACCTATTACAGAACGCATTGTTACCGGCGTTCGTGCCATTGATTCCCTCATGCCTGTGGGAAAAGGCCAGCGCATGGGAATTTTTGCCGGTTCCGGTGTCGGTAAATCTACCCTTATCAGTATGATTGCCCGGAACACCAATGCAGACATTAACGTCATTGCCCTGATTGGTGAACGTGGCCGCGAGGTAAACGAATTCATCCTTAACGACCTGGGCGAAGAAGGCTTAAAGCGTTCCGTCGTTATTGTTGCAACCAGTGACCAGAGTCCTTTATGCCGTCTCCGCGGTTCCTACGTTGCAACAGCCGTTGCAGAATATTTCCGGGATCAGGGCAAGAACGTCATGCTCATGTTTGATAATGTTACCCGCTTTGCCCGAGCCCAGCGCGAAATCGGCCTTGCCATCGGTGAACCGCCGGCTCAGCGCGGGTTCCCGCCCAGTGTATTTGAAATGCTGCCAAAGCTGATGGAGCGGAGCGGTACGGCAAAAAAAGGAAGCATTACGGCTTTCTACGCCGTTCTGGTTGATGGTGATGATACGGATGAACCCATTGCAGATACTGCACGTGCAACCCTTGACGGCCATGTTATGCTGAGCCGTAAGCTGGCTGCAGCCTATCACTACCCGGCCATTGATGTCCTGAACAGTATCAGCCGTCTTTCATCAAAAATCAGTGGCCCCTCCATAAAAAAAGCCTTTGCTTTTGTCCGGCAGAATATGGCGCTGTATGCTGATAACGAAGATATGATTAACTACGGTGCCATTGCCAGCGGCGTTAATCCGGCCATAGACAAGGCCATTGAGCTGCATCCCGCCATTGAAGAGTTCCTGAAGCAGGATGAGTATGAGCAGTGTTCCATTCAGGATACTATGGCTGCTCTTGGCCAGTTAGCCGGCGTTCAGATTCCGGATGAGGAAATATGAAAAAGTTTGCCTTTAAGCTGCAGAAACTGCTGGAACTCCGGCAGTTTGAAGAAGACAAAGCAAAGGCTGTTCTGGCACAGGCAATCGGTGTTGCAGAAGGCTTAAAAGCAGAACTCCGCCAGATTGCAGAAGACCGGGCCGCCACCAATGCCAGCCGTTCCGGTCTTGCAGATCCGGTAACCATGCAGGCCATTGAACGCTACATTATCCGGCTTGATACCCGCAGGGAACAGGCACTGCAGGAACTGGCCCAGGCAGAACTGGTTGTTGAAGAAAAGCGGGCCATCCTTGCCGAAGCCGTTAAGCAGCGGAAAATTCTTGAAAAGCTCCGTGAAAATAAGTATGCCGAATGGAAAAAGGAACGGCAGAAAGAAGATGACAAAATCCTTGATGATATTGTCACCGCGAAAGCAGCCGCTCTTCGAACCACCCTTTAAGCGCAAAACTCTTTTCAACAGAACGGTCTGCCAGCAGTGGCACTGACTGGATTAACGCACCATTTACCCGGTATTCAACAGTTCCCACCGTATCTCCGGCGGTTACCGGTGCCTGCAGATGGTCAGGATACTGCACCTGCACCGTCAGAGGAATGTCTTCCGGCAGGGTAGATTCTGTAATTCCCTGGATATGGGGCACCGTTACGCTGGTAACGTTCTGTGCCGGAATAACCCTGATGGCGGAAATCCCTTTTGCGCCGGTCACCGTGATATCAACCGGGAGAACAGCCTCAACCGGAACGCTGGTAAAGTTTGCAAATGCCCAGTCCATAAGTACATTGCCGTCTTTGGCACGGATCTGGTTTCCTTCCCAGCTGCCGGCCCCCGGCCCGTTCATGGTAACAGACAGAAACCGGGTACCGTTCCGTGCTGCCGTCAGTGCCAGGTTATATCCTGATTCATCAATGTAGCCGGTTTTCAGGCCATCGGCACCGGGAATCATATCCAGTGCCTTATTGGTATTGGGTCTGGTCAACGGTGTGCTCAGAATGAAGTTGCTGCCCGTCGGGTCACCTGGCTGCATTCCTTCCGGCAGGTTTTCAGCCTTGGGATAGCTGAAACTGCGCTGGGAATGATATTTTTCAAGACTTTCTGGAATGTCGTATATGTATTTCCGGCAGAAAGCCAGAAATTCCCGTGCCGTTGTCGTATTCAGTTCGCTGTAGCCGCTGGGTTCCACCACTGTTGTCTGCGTCAGGCCAAGATCCTGCAGAACCGTATTCATCAAGGCTACAAAGGTTTCCATGTCACCTGCCACATGGGATGCCAGTGCGTAGGCCGCATCGTTACCGGAAACGACTGCCAGGCCCTGCAGCAGTTCATCTACCGTTACCTTCTGTCCTTCTGCAAGAAACATAAGGCTGGAATCCGGCGGCATGTTTACCGCCCAGGATTCCGACGGCAGCTCTACCAGGTCATCATAAGAAATGTCACCGCGGGCAATGGCAGCTTCTACCACATACATAACCACCAGCTTGATCATGCTGGCTGGCGGAATGACCAGATCAGCATTTTTTTCCCAGAGAATGCAGCCGTTACTGACGTCTGCAATAATGGCGGTTCCAGCCTGTACCGGCAGACTGGTGGCAGAAATCGTATAGGGCAGGGGCTTCAGTATGGTTTCCGGATAGTTGGCCGCAAGAAATGCCGAAAGGGTATCGGCCCGGTCCGGAGTCAGGTCGTAGGCAACGGGATGCTGCAGTTTTGCCCTGGTCAGGACGGTAGCCGTGGCTGCCAGTGAGAATACCAGGATGAATATGATGATTGATGCCAGCAGGAGTTTTACCGGCAGTGCTTTTTTCTTGAAAAGTGCTTCTTTTTCGGTCATGGCAGCAGTATAGCAAAGACGGGGCTTTTTCTCCATATTGAATAAAAAACTACAGAATATTACACTGTTTTTATTATGTTAGATTACAGATTTATCAAGGAAAATCTTGATGCCGTTAAGGCAAATATCGCTGCACGCAACATGGATGCTGATGCAGATGAAGTTGTTCGCTTATTTGATAAACGTACCGAATTAGTAACCAAGTTGATGGAACTTCAGGCTAAGCGCAACGAAAACGCAAAAGCCATGAAAGGCAAACTTTCTCCGGAAGAACGGGCAAAACTGATTGAAGATGGAAAAGCCATCAAGGAACAGATTGCCGTTGTAGAAAAAGAAGCCAACGAAGCAGAAGAAGCACTCGATATTGCCGGACGCAAAATCCCTAACATGGCTCATCCTGATGCTCCTGTGGGAAAAGTTGACAGCGAAAACCTGGAAGTTAAAGTTGTCGGAACTCCCCGCAAGTTCGATTTTGAACCAAAAGACCACGTTCAGCTTGGTCAGGAACTGGACCTCATTGATTTTGATGAAGCTACTAAAGTTTCAGGTCCTAAATTCTACTACCTGAAAAATGAATGTGTATTCCTGGAACAGGCTCTGGTTCTGTACGCACTGAACATCCTGCGCAAACACGGATTTACCCCCTTCATTACACCTGACGTTGCCCGTGCAGAAATCCTGCAGGGTATCGGTTTCAACCCACGCGGTAATGAATCTAACGTATACAACATTGAAGAAGAAGGAACCTGTCTGGTTGCTACTGCAGAAATTACTCTGGGTGGTTACCACAGCAACGAGATCCTGGATAAATCAAAGCTGCCGCTCATGTACTGCGGTCTTTCACACTGTTTCCGCCGCGAAGCAGGTTCTGCAGGACAGTTCAGCAAAGGTCTGTACCGCGTTCACCAGTTCACCAAACTGGAAATGTTCGTTTACTGTCTGCCGGAAGATTCTGACCGTCTGCACGAACAGCTGCGCCTTATTGAAGAAGAAATCTTTACCGGTCTTGGCCTGCCATTCCGCGTAGTAGATACCTGTACCGGTGACCTGGGTGCTCCTGCATACCGCAAGTGGGACCTGGAAGCCTGGATGCCTGGCCGCAACGGTGGTGAATGGGGTGAAGTTACTTCTACCTCTAACTGTACCGATTTCCAGGCCCGCCGCCTGAATGTCCGCTACAAGGACGATGACGGTAAAAACAAGTACGTTCACATGCTGAACGGAACCGCTGTAGCAGTTTCACGCGCCATGGTAGCAATCCTTGAAAACTACCAGAACGCAGACGGTTCAATTACCGTTCCGGAAGCTCTGGTTCCATTCTGTGGATTTGATGTAATCAAACGCTGAAACGTGTGATATACTGAACAAGCCGTGCTTTGGGCATCTGCGCAGAGTACGGCTTTTTTTATTTTCCGGAGGATGCAGTATGGATCAGAAAAATGACTATCAAAAACCTATCTTTATTGCCCTGCTGATTCTTTCTGTTCTGGCAGTTGCTGCAGTACTGAAACTTACTTCAAGTGTTGTCCTTCCCCTGACCATAGCAGTTCTTGCTTCCATGGTCATTGAACCCATTCTTGAAAAAATGAACAAGGTGCTGCATATTCCGTGGGCTCTGGGCATCGTCATCATTCTGGTTGTCATTGCCATCCTCATCTGGATGATAGCCCAGCTGGTAGTCTCAAGCGTCAGTACCATCGTAGCAACCCTGCCAAAATACGAAGAACGTTTTACCCAGATTTATGAAGCCATTGCCGGCATGCTGGATCTGCCTTTTGATGCAGAAGCCTCTGTATTTACCAACCTGTGGAATCAGATGGGTGTCCGTTCTGCCGTGCAGAACTTCCTGCTCAGTCTTTCTACCGGAACCATCGGCTTCCTGAAATCCTTTGTCATGGTACTGCTCTGTGCCCTGTTCTTCCTGCTGGAAATGCAGTATCTGCGGCCAAAACTGCAGGCAGCCTTCATGTCTGCAGATGCAGAAGATACCAAAATCTCACAGACACGGGTAACCAATATGGTATCCGGCATCATCGACCAGGTAACCCGCTATATTTCTACCAAGTTTTTTATTTCACTGCTTACCGGTGTGCTGGTCTACGTCGGACTGAAAATCATAGGAATGGATTTTGCCGTTGTCTGGGCATTCTTTGCCTTTATCCTGAACTTTATCCCCAATTTCGGCTCCATTATTTCTGTGGGCGGCACAACGCTGTTTGCCCTGCTGCAGTTTTACCCCCAGTGGGGACTGGTTGCCGGAGTAGGGGTGTATATGCTGGTGGTAAACTTTTCCCTGGGAAACTTCATTGAGCCCCGTATTCAGGGAAAAAACCTGGGGCTGAGTCCCTTTGTCATCATTGCATCCCTGTCTTTATGGGGCTGGATCTGGGGCTTTGCGGGCATGATTCTTGGTGTGCCCATGATGGTAATTGTAAAGATTATCTGCGAAAACTTTCCGTTCCTGCGCCCCATGGCAATCCTGCTGGGTACATACGACGACGGCTCGCCCAAAAAAAGGAGCAAGCCGGTATCTGCAACAATTAAGAAATAACTGCGTAATCTGAAAGCCGCTCCAGTAACAGGGCGGCTTTTTTCATGGTCTTCAGGGTACAGAATGCACCGGTGCCGGTGGTTACCAGCAGGACATTGTTTGGTGCCAGCAGTTTCCCCAGCCAGGTTTTATGTGCCGGGCGTGAAACGGTCAGCTGTGAAGGATCCTGTGACAGACAGACCATCTGCTCTTTTGATGAAAGGTCATCGCTGTTGGTGGGTTTGAATCCCATAATCGTAAAGTCATGGGCATGGGCAAAAAAGTACAGCGCCTTTGATTCACAGAATACCAGCAATCCCCACAGACAGAACTGGGCCGTAGGGTATTCAAGCCCCAGGGACTTCAGGTTTTCAGGAGTCGCTTCTAGACACACCAGTTCCAGTCCGGTAACGGTTTCGCCGGTGCGTTTTTCAAAATCTGCACGGAATGCTTCCTGCTGTTTTACGTTTCGTTCTTCTTCTTTTGTCATGCTCATGGATTAACCTCATTTATAGGGTGTGGGATACAGTTTTTCATACAGGAACCGTTTATCTTCTTCTTTCAGGTTCAACAGGTTTCCTACTACAAAATAGCGTGATCCTTTGTCATACCGCTGGGAAATCTTTATGGTACCGGTAATTTCACGTTGAATGGGACCACATTCGGCATACAGCACCAGAGGAAATTCCGTCCCGTACCGTAAAAGGGAATCCTGCTGCGGAGAGCCCAGCACAATCTTTGATTCCGTAAGGTACAGAATATCAAGCGGATACTGGCGGCTCATGGTTCCGTGCAGTGCATCATCTTTTTGGGCCAGATAGCGGACTCCCGGCAGTAAAAGGGTAGTACGCAGGATATCAAAGGGAGACAGCATGGGACTGTCTGTGGTAAGGGCGCAGATAGTGTGTACCGGGTGGTCAGGGGACTGTGCCAGAGGAAAAAAACAGTCGCTGTTATGGTCTG
>JAKSTT010000114.1 GCA_024413635.1 Treponemataceae bacterium
CCAGTCCTTTTTTTCGTAAAGTTTTCTTCACACCTGCCAAAGCCTTCGTGCTATTCTATCCCTGTATGTTACTATCAGCAGATTCCCGTCCACTGCGCGTGCTTGTAGCCGATGACAGTGCTTCAATCAGAACTTTACTTTCTCACACCCTGGAAAAATGGGGCTATGACGTAACTACCTGTTCTACCGGTACTGAAGTCTGGAATTATGTAAAGCGCGGCATGAACTTCAACATCATGATTCTTGACTGGGTAATGCCGGGTATGTCTGGTATTGAACTGTGCCAGAAAATCCGCAGTATCCCCATTGAAGGCTACTGTTACATCATTCTGCTGACCGGCAACAGTACCACCAACGATATCATTGAAGGTTTGAGCTCCGGTGCTGACGACTATCTGGTAAAGCCGGTATCCATTGCGGAACTGAAGGCCCGTATTACAGTTGGCCGCCGTATGTTCCAGTACGAACATGACCTGAAGAACAAGGAACAGGATGTCCGTATCAGCTGTTACAAGACCCTGACGGAGCTGGCAGAGGCCCGTGACTATGAAACGGGAACCCACCTTACCCGGATTGCCTCCCTGTCCCGCCGTCTGGCAGAAGAATCCGGCTGTACACCGGAGTTCTGCCGTGAACTGGAATTTTTTGCGCCCATGCACGATATCGGCAAAGTAGGCATTCCCGATGGTATTCTCCATTTACCGCGCAAACTGACAACCCTTGAATTTGAGATGATGAAGACCCATACGGAAATCGGCTATCAGATTCTGAAGGATAAGGAAACCCTGGAAACTGCGGCAGAAATTGCCTGGACCCATCACGAAAAATGGAATGGAAACGGGTATCCCCGCGGCATCAGTGGTGAAGCAATTCCGTTAAGCGGCCGTATTGTTTCCATTGTGGATGTGTACGATGCCCTGCGTTCTGTACGCCCGTACAAAACCGGATTTTCCCATGAAGATTCCTGCGAATGGATTGAATCACAGTCCGGCATCTCTTTTGATCCGGACCTGATTGATGCCTTCATCAACTGCAAGGAAGATCTCCGGGAGATTTTTGAAAGCCAGTACAGTGAAGAAATGGTTAAAAATCTGATATACTCTCATCATGAGTAATCGGATTTTACGGACACGCATAGACCAGACCATACAGAATAATCTTTCTCACATCATTACCACGGTCATCGTCATGATGATTGCGTCAGCTGTGGTGACCGCACCCTTAGGCCTGTTCCTGCTGTTTGCCATGGGGGACAATCCGGTTCCTGCCGAAATTTCCGTCGGTTCACTGGCAGTTTCCCTTGTTATCGGCTATCTGTCGTTACTGGTTACCATTGTGCTGACCTATGGTTTTTCGGTTCTTTTAGGACGGTTTTATCGGAATGAACGTGCCGTTATCGGCCATCTGTTCTGGGGGCTTCGTGACATGAAACGTCTGGCACTGCTTCCGTTTCTGCTGTACGGGCTGATACTGGCGATTGCCTTTGTCTGCACGTTTATTCTTGATGCGGTGCTGCAGACGGAATCCCTGATTCAGACTGTTGCGCTGGTCCTTGTTGTGGTGGTAGGACTGTTGGTTCTGCTGATTTTTCCGTATCTGTTTACCTTCTGCATCATGTATGAATCTCCTGACCTTCCGCTGCTGAAAGTGCTGCAGAAAAGCCGTCAGATGCTGAAGCATAAGAAATGGTCATCGTTCTGCTTTGGGCTGAACGTCATGCGGCTGCCTCTGGCGGTATGGTTCATCTGCCTGCTGCTGCAGCTTACTGTTGGCTTTGGCGCTGTTCTTGGCCGCGTTGCCCTGTATTTCATGCTGATTTATCAGCTGCTTGCCTGGAACGCCCTGTTCTATGATCAGATGGATGTGGAACCGCCTCATCCGGAAATTCCCGTATTGGAGGTACCACCGTGCGAGTCTGCAACGGATACACCAGCTCAGAACTGATGGTAAAGGGCAGCCGCTTTCTGGCGGAAGTGATTCCCGTAGAAAGCCAGGCAGCAGCCCGGGATACATTAAAAGCCCAGAAACTGAAATATGCTGATGCCACCCACGTGTGCCACGCCTTTATCTGTGGCCTGGGGGCAGAAATCATGGGTATGAGCGATGATGGAGAACCCAGCGGCACTGCAGGACGTCCCATGCTTGATGTTGTTAAGGGCCGCGGCGTAACCAATCTGCTGGTAACGGTAACCCGCTGGTTTGGCGGCACTCTTCTGGGAACCGGTGGTCTTGTCAAAGCTTACGGTGACAGCACGAAACTGGTTCTGGAAGCAGCAGAAGCTGCCGGCCTGTTTGAAGAATACGTGGAACGCTCAAACTTTGCCTTTCACTGCAGCTATGAACTTTTTGACCGGGTAAAGCAGCTGCTGGGAAACTTTACGGTAACAGACGTGGCAGAAGAATACGGTACCGATATCGCCATTTCCGGGCGCATTGTATCGGCCGAACTTCCAGATCTGGCATTGGCCCTGAAGAACCTTTCCTCCGGCAAAATCAACCTGTGACAGAAAGTCCTTCCTGCCTTTTTGTCGCGGACTCGTACAGTGGAAGGATAGTTGTGCCAGAGAGTCCGGGAGGTGGTTTTCGGAAAGACAAAAAGACTCTGAGCTTGGCACGATAGTTTCCTTGCCTGCTCAGCGTCTAGCGAGCTAGCGAGCGGTTTTGGCTTTTCGAAAAATGCCGGTAGGACTATCTGGCACAAGAGTATGCTCTGCTTTATTGAAATTGTGGCCCGAAAAATGGTACTCTAATCCCATGAAAACACAATTGATTAAGGACATTTTAGTGTCCGAACCGGACGGCCGCACGGTTACAGTATGCGGTTGGGTGCGCACAAAACGCGATTCCAAAAACTTATGTTTTATTCAGGTGAACGACGGCTCATGCTTCGCCACTATCCAGTTAACTTTCGACCGCGAAAATAACAATTGTAATTCAGCAGATATTGAAAACCAGCTTAATAAAGTAACTACCGGCGCTTCTGTATGCGCTACCGGTAAACTGATTCCTTCTCCTGCATCTGGCCAGGCAGTAGAAGTATCACTGGAAACAATTGAAGTTCTGGGTGAATCTCCTTCTGATTATCCCCTGCAGAAAAAAGGTCATAGCGTAGAATTCCTGCGCGAAATTGCTCACCTGCGCCCACGTACCAACATGATTGGTGCCGTAGCCCGCGTGCGCAACCAGATGGCTTTTGCCGTTCACAGTTTCTTCCAGGAACGGGGCTTCCAGTACTTTAACGCACCGCTCATTACCTGCAGTGACTGTGAAGGTGCCGGTGAAATGTTCCAGGTAACTACCCTTGATCTTGAACGCGTTGCAAAAAGCGGCGTTGTAGATTACAGCAAAGACTTCTTCGGTAAAAAAGCAAGCCTTACCGTATCAGGTCAGCTTGAAGCAGAAACCTACGCAACCGCTCTTGGCCGCGTATACACTTTTGGACCTACCTTCCGTGCAGAAAACTCCAATACTCCGCGCCATCTGTCTGAGTTCTGGATGATTGAGCCTGAAGCTGCATTCTATACCCTTGAAGATGACATGGATCTGGCAGAAGACTTTGTTAAGTACCTGCTGAACTGGGCTCTGACCAAATGCCGCGAAGACCTGGAATTCTTTGATGCCCGCATCCAGAAAGGCCTGATTGAAACCCTGACCCACGTTGCCACCAGCGACTTTGCCCGTGTTACTTATACTGACGCCGTAAAGGTTCTGGAAGAAAACAACGACAAGTTTGAATACAAGGCATTCTGGGGATGTGACCTGCAGACTGAACATGAACGGTACCTTACCGAACAGGTATATAAACGCCCGGTAATGGTGTACAACTACCCGAAAGAAATCAAGGCATTCTACATGAAAGCCAATGAAGACGGTAAAACCGTAGGCGCTGTAGACGTTCTGGTTCCCGGCATCGGTGAACTGATTGGTGGTTCTGAACGTGAAGCCGACTACGACAAACTGAAGAACCGCATTATCGAACTGGGCATGAATCCGGAAGATTACTGGTGGTACCTGGACCTGCGCAAGTACGGTTCCGTTCCACACTCAGGATTCGGTCTTGGTTTTGAACGCCTGATCCGTTATGTAACCGGTATGCAGAATATCCGCGAGGTTATTCCGTACCCACGTGCACCAAAACAGGCTGATTTCTGATTCAGGACTGCATGATGATGCATATGAAAGCCCGTCTGGCAAGCCTGCTGGTCGGGCTTTTTCTTTGTACCTGCCTCTTTGCCCAGCAGCTGGAAATTCCGTTCTGCCACGGAACTGATCCGTCAAGCGATACTGAATTCCCAGCAGATCATCAGATCCGGCAGTTTTACGGCTACACCATCTGTTACCGGGAAAGCTACGAACAGCCGGAATGGGCTGCCTATACACTGACGCCGGAAAAACTGGAAAAGAATGCCAGCCGGGGAGACAACTTCCGGCCAGACCCAGAGATTATCACCGGCTCTGCAGAACTGGCAGATTACCGCGGTTCCGGCTATGACCGGGGACACCTGGCGCCGGCTGCCGATATGGCGTACAGCCCGGAAGCCATGAGCGAATCCTTTTATTTAAGCAACATGTCGCCCCAGACAGGCAGTTTTAACCGGGGAATCTGGGCACAGGCAGAGGCTTATGTCCGCAACAGGGCAGCAGACTATGACATAACCTATGTGGTAACCGGTCCGGTGCTGGATAAGGCGGCAGAAGAGTATGCTTCCATCGGCAGCAATAAGGTTGCGGTCCCCGAGTATTACTATAAAGCAGCGCTGTTTGTACGGAATTCTGAACAGGATGAGTCTGAGATGGATATATGGGCTGTCCTGATACCCAATGCCAAAGCAACTGACGTACTGGATGCCTATGTGGTTTCTGTTGATGAAATTGAAGAAGTAACCGGTCTTGACCTGTTTTATACGCTGGAAGACTCAATAGAAACGATGCTTGAATCATCAAGCAGGGTACTTTCTGACGATTGAAAGAATTTCCGTTTGGCATTGGAGGCGTTTTCCAGCCAGCCGTCCATGGAGCAGCCTTCCGGCAGAAGGACGGCAACGTGCTTTATGGTTCCGTCCGTATCAGTGTAGGTGTATCCTGCCTGGCGGTGGATTTCGGAATAGGCTGTCAACTGGCAGACTGCCAGGTTTCCCTGCAGGATTCTTGCCCGGGTTTCCTTAATGATACCGATGCTGTTGTCGTACAGTACCGGCAGTTCCTTAAAAGGCTGCCACAGATCAACGTACTGACTTAACAGTGAAACGACTTTTTTCAGGTAGCCCTGATAAACCGTGGTGCCGGAAAGAGAGGTAAAGCCACCTTCTTTGGTAAACCAGGCGGGATCATTGTTGTTGAACAGGGTAACGCAGACAGTCTTCCCTTCCTGCCGTAACTGACGGCAGCGTTCTGCATAGTCGGACAGCAGGTCGCTTTTAAATTCTCCGGGATTAGGTTCCACTGCATTCCAGAACACATGAATATACTGAACTTCAGCTTTATTGAGACACAGGCGAGGAATATATTCTGAGGGTACAAACAACTTTTCCGGATGCATGAGAAACAGTATAACGCTAGAGCGCTTTCCAAACAACAGAGGCAGCAGAAGAAGCTGCAGTACATTCTATCAGCAGGTATCCCGGTTTGCTGTCTGCTTTAGGCAGCGTAATGGAGCCGGGGTTGCAGACAGTGTAGCTTTTGCCGTTGACGGTAAGCGGTTCGTTGACGGGGATGTGGGTATGGCCGGATACGATGATGGATCCGGCGGGGAGCATGGCGGCAGCTGACTCAGGAGTGTGCAGGTGGCCATGATGAACGAAAACCCGCTGGTTGTTGGGCAGCACAATGGTGGTGTAGGGGGCCAGACAGGGGAAGGTAATGAGCATCTGATCAACTTCACTGTCGCAGTTGCCGCGGACCGGGACAATCCGGTCAGCAAGTGAATTCAGCAGTTCTGCCACTTTTGGCGGGGCATAGTCTGCCGGAACGGGATTCCGTGGCCCGTGGTTCAGGTAATCACCGCAGATAACCAGCAGGTCTGCCTGTTCTTCAGTAAATTGTGCAACTGCCCGTTCCAGAGCACCGATTGATCCATGTATGTCAGAGATAATAAACAGTTTCATACCGGAAATTGTAGCATATTCTTCGCATTTAGTGCAGTTTAGTTGAACTTTTCGCATAAAAAGCATATTCTCTGTAGCATTGAGGTGTTTCTCTATGTTTAAACCTGAACTCATCAACACCATGAAAGGCTATAAGGGAAAAGATTTTGTAAATGACCTTATTGCCGGTGTTATCGTAGGTATTGTAGCCCTTCCGCTGGCTATTGCCTTTGCCATTGCAAGTGGCGTAAGTCCTGAACGCGGTCTGTTTACCGCAATTGTTGCCGGTTTCTGTATCAGTGCCCTGGGTGGAACCCGCGTACAGATCGGTGGTCCTACCGGCGCTTTTACCGTTATTGTATTCGGTATCGTAGCTCAGTACGGCTACAACGGTCTGGTCATCGCAACCCTGATGGCCGGCGTTCTCCTGATTCTGCTGGGTGTTTTCAAAATGGGTGGTCTTGTAAAGTTTATCCCATACACCATCGTTACCGGTTTTACTGCCGGTATCGCCGTAACCATTGCTACCGGGCAGATCGGTGATTTCTTTGGTCTTACCGCTACCAATGTTCCTGCCAACTTTACCGGCAAACTGGCTGCTTTCTGGGCTGCCCGCGGTACCATCAACGTGTACAGTTTCCTGGTTGCCCTCATCAGCCTTATCGTTATCTTCGTATGGCCAAAAATCAACAAAAAGATTCCGGGATCCCTGGTTGTCATCGTATTTGCTACCGTCATCACCGTTATCCTTGAAAAGACCAATGGTCTGACCCTTGCAACCATCGGAAGCCGCTATGGCTCAATTCCGTCAAGCCTGCCAAAACCTGCTTTCCCGCAGCTTTCCCTGGATACCGTGGTACAGCTGTTCCCGTCGGCTGTTTCCATTGCTGTTCTGGGTGCCATTGAATCGCTCCTTTCTGCAGTAGTTGCAGACGGTATGATCGGTGCCAAACATGACAGTAACACCGAACTTATTGCAGAAGGTATTGCCAACATTGCAAGCCCGCTGTTTGGTGGTATTCCTGCTACTGGTGCCATTGCCCGTACTGCTACCAACGTTAAGAACGGTGGACGTACTCCTGTTGCCGGTATTATCCATGCCGTAACCCTGCTGCTGATCATGCTGGTTCTGGGCCGCTATGTTGTATACATTCCAATGGCTGCCCTGGCTGCTGTCCTGATGAACGTTGCCTGGAACATGGCTGGTTTCCCTGCCGTAAAAGCCCTGCTGAAAGGTCAGAAATCAGATATTACCGTTCTGGCTGTTACCTTCCTGATTACCGTATTCATTGACCTGACCGTTGCCATTGAAGTTGGTCTTGGTTTTGCCGCTTTCTTCTTCATCAAGAAAATGATTGATGTTTCAGAAGTGCAGACCAACAGCAAGTCTATTGTTGGCGGTATCAGCGGCAATGGTGATGTAGAAACCATCGAACTGCCAAAAGACGTTCTGGTATATGAAATTGACGGACCGCTGTTCTTTGGAACCGTACGTAAGTTTGAACTGGCTGTTGAACAGGCTGGGGTAAGCTACAAGGCTCTGATTCTCCGCATGCGCAACACTCTGTACCTGGATGCCGGTGGACTGCGTGCCCTGGAACAGCTGAAGGCTGCCTGTGACCGCAAGGGTGTTACCATCATCATTTCCGGTATTCATACCCAGCCGTACCTGCTGATGCAGAAAACCGGAACCCTTGAAGTTCTGGGTAAGGAAAATGTATTTGATAACATTACTGCTGCCCTGAAACGGGCTCAGGAAGTTTCTGCAAAATAAACAATGCTGGCGTAATCCATGATACAATAAGGTATTATGGATTACGAAAAAGCTGAACAA
>JAKSTT010000115.1 GCA_024413635.1 Treponemataceae bacterium
GAAAAATCTGCATCACAAAGTTATAAAAAAAGCATACCTTTCTTCAGGCCGTCTGTAGAACCAGCTCCGTTAAAGTACTCAGCCAGCGCATATCCAAATTCCATGGCAGAGCCGGGACCACGGCTGGTAATCAGGTTACCGTCCACCACAACGCGGTCATCGCACCATTCACCGGTACAACCTGCCGCAACCTGGTTTTCCATGTCAGGATAGCAGGTGAATTTTTTACCGTTTAACACACTGGTGTGTCCCAGAACAACAGCAGGAGCTGCACAAATGGCAGACACCAAGCGGCCGGCAGCAAACATCTTTTCAATAAAAGTCCGGACAAATCCATCATCCCCCAGATTGGTTGCACCGGGAAGCCCTCCGGGACAGAATACTCCGTCAGGGAACGAACCGGTTTCAACCAGGTTCCGTAAGGTAGTAGTACACTGAACGCCAAATCCGTGGGAGCCGGTTACAACAACAGATTCGCCCTCATTTTTTCCGGCACAGGCTGCCACCAGCTGCACCTGGATACCGCTGCGCACCAGAATATCGGCTGGAGCCAGCGCTTCCGTTTCTTCAAATCCATCTGCAAGTAATACTGCAACGGTCTTCATATGGTTATCTCCTTACATTGATTATTTCTCAGTTCATGTGACAGTACCGATGCCAGATACCGCTCTGAATAACTTCCAAAGTTCGCACTGCCCGGTATGCCATAGTGATATACTACATCAAAAATCCGTGAAAAGGCATCATCAGATTCAGTCTGCGTAAAAAGAATCAGTTTTGCCCCGTTCCCTTTTGCCTTTTCAAGTGCCGGATAAAAATACCGTGCAAAATCATTATCCACCGTTGTCAGGATAAAGACATCTCTGGAACTTGCCTGCGTAAGGATATCAAACTGGGTACTGATATCGTAAAACAAATGGGCCGGGTATCCCATGGTTATCAGGTCTTTATGAAAACAGGAAAGGGTTATCAGGTCTTCCGGTGTCCCAATGAAATACCGGGTGGAACAGGAGCAGAACAGCCGGATGATACGCCGGAGTTGTGAAACATCAAGATGCTCCCGCGTCGATTCAAGGTTACGGTGTATCGGCTCCAGGGATATCAGGTCAGGATTATCATCATATTTGGTGCTGCGGACTGACCGGGACAACTCCTGTATGGCAAAAAACTTCATATGGAAATCCCGGTAACTGGTAAAACCGCATTTCTTTACAAAACGGCTGATGGTTGCAGGTGAAACACCGGTCTGTTCCGCCAGTTCTTCTATGGTCATGGTTTTGTTTTCGGCCAGCAGGTTGATTATCTCCTGAATAAGATGAAAATCGCTGCTGGAACTGGTTGCCGTTCCTTCAAGGCCGATTAACTGCTGAAAGGCTCCGTAGCTTGATGCAATATCCATAGCAACAAGTATATCACGACCACCTGAATATTTTCAAAATTTGAAAATCTTTTTCATAAAACATCTTTTTCCACCAAAATGGTCTGTGGAAACCACGCCATTCCCGCAATATCCTTTTCATATTGAGCAACCACATAAAAGGAGATTGAATCATGAAAAAACACATCACACTACTGGTAACGGCAGTACTGGCAGCACTTATCTGCACCAGCTGCGCCAGTTCAAAAGGATCAGTTGTGGAAAACCCAACCTACACCATTTATTTTGTCCGTCACGGACAGACACAGTTTAACGTACAGAATCGTGCCCAGGGCTGGTGCGATTCTCCATTAACGGAAACCGGTATACAGCAGGCAAAACAGCTGCATGACAAAATGAGCAGCATCCAGTTTGACGGAGCCTATACCAGCATCAGCGAACGGGCATATGACACCTGTAACTACATTCTTGAAGGAACCGGCATCACCCCCATCATCAATAAGGACCTGAAGGAAATGAACTTTGGTTCCATGGAAGGTGAGCCCGGTAATCTTCTGTGGGATGACTATTCCTACCGCCTTGCCAACGGCTGGACCGATAAGGGCGGAGAAGACTGGCAGATGCTGGGCGAACGTGCTACCCGTGCAGTGCAGAAAGTGGTAGATGATAATCCCAACGGCGGTACATTCCTGCTGACCAGCCACGGCATGACCATTCTGGCATATGCCCAGGCAAACTTTATTGACAGTCCGGTTATGGCAGATTTCTTCAAGAAATATCCCACCGGTATGCCAAACTGCGGCTGTATCAAAATTGTGTACAGCAATGGCACATTTGAACTGGTAGAAATGCCGGTTGAAGCATTCCTCCTTGATAAATAACAGTTTTCAGCGGCACTTCCGTATGGTTGTGCCGTTTTTTTTTCTTTATTCCTGCATTTTCTTACTATACAGGACTGATAGAAACAATTTCTTGTTTTATAGCAAGTTCTAGTGGTACACTACACTAAGTATGAAACAAGTATTGATTCTTGACGCCCCTCTCCTTTTCAGAGAATTATTCAAAGAAAAAATGAATGCTGCCCAGATTGGCGTAGATATCGGGACCCTTGCCCGGGACGGATACACAAAACTTGTTTCTACCGTACCATCACTGGTTGTCATTGACAGTTCCAATGACCTGAACGGTATGATGGACTTTCTTGAGCAGAAACGTTCCAACCCTACCACGGCCCACATTCCGGTTATTGTTACCGGTGACCAGCTGGACCGTGAATTCCTGCAGACACTGCCGGCTTACCGTGTTGTCCGCTATTTCAACAAACCGGTAAAATTCGACTTTTTCTTTGACTTTCTGGGCCGCTGCCTTAAAGTGCCCTTCACCATTGATACTACCCCCTGTATTCTGGAAACGCACCTGAACAATAACATCATCTTTATTGAGCTGGCCCAGGCACTGAACCGTGAAAAGGTCTCCCTGCTCAAGTACAAGATTTCAGAGATGATTGACCAGAACAACCTGCAGTCACCAAAAATCGTCCTGATGATGACAGACCTGCCCCTTTCCTTTGTTGACGGCTCAAACCTGGAGTACCTGCTGCAGAATGTTACTGCAGACGCCCGCGTCAAACATCAGAACATCAAGGTCCTTTCCTTTGATCCCTTTACCCGCCAGCTGATTGCCGGACACCCGGAATTTGCCAATATCCAGGTTGTAGAAAACCTTTCCAGCGTTCTTTCCAGTCTGGTTGGCAACGAAGGCATCATGGACGTGGCAGATACCATCAATGATAAAATCCTGACCGCCACCGAAGACACCAGCGCCGGTTCCGTAGAAATGCGGTTCTACAGTGACAGCAGCATGATGTCAGAACAGACTCCTGCTGACACCGGTTTTACCCAGATAGCACTGGTAGATGATGATCCCATTATCCTGAAAATGCTGTCAGCTTCTTTTGAAGCCATCCAGATTAAAGTTGACAGTTTCATGTCAGGTGCAGAATTCCTGGCTAAGACAAACCAGGTTCACTACGATCTTGTTATTCTTGATATCTTCATGCCGGGACTCTCTGGCTTTGACATCCTCAATACCCTTGCTTCACGCAAGTTCACCGGACAGGTAATCGTCTACTCAACGGCATCCCAGAGAGAAGCCGTTATGCAGGCATTAAGTCTTGGAGCAAAGGCATATCTGGTAAAACCGCAGAAACCCGAAGCAATCATTCAGAAGGCTGCAGAAATCCTGAACCTTCCTTTATGACAATACTGTTGTAAAAGCAGGGGGCCACCATGGCTGACACAAACTTAGCAAATCCTTTCTTTGCCAATGCGGTACATGAATTACGTACCCCTATCCAGACCATTATCGGAACCCTGGAACTGATGGATGAAACTACGCTGAATCCAGAGCAGGCAGAATACGTGCGCCAGGTAGGTGTCAGTGCCGATATCCTGCTTTCATTGGTCAATGACCTGCTGGACTTTTCAAAAATCCAGAGCGGTAAATTCAAGGTTGAAAAAATCGGCATGAATCCGGTTGTTGTTGCAGAAACCACCGTTGACCTGATGAGTATTGAGGCCCACAACCGCGGCCTTGAAATCTTTACGGACATTGATTATTCCCTGAGTACCAGCGTCTGGGGTGACCCGACCCGTATCCAGCAGGTAATCCTGAACCTGGTAAAAAATGCCGTCAAATTTACCTCCAGCGGATACGTCTGTGTCCGCCTTACCCGGGTACCGGAAAAAGAAAACCGCATGCGCTTTGAAGTGCTTGATTCCGGCATAGGTGTTGCAGACGACAAGAAAGACGCCATCTTCAAGGACTTTGTGCAGGCCGATGCCTCCACCACCAGAAAATACGGCGGTACCGGGCTGGGGCTTTCCATCTGTAAAAACCTGGTAACCCTGATGGGCGGTGACATTGGCGTTACCGATAACCCGGAAGGCCACGGAAGCTGTTTCTGGTTTGAAGTTCCCTGTGAACCCTGTCCCGATAAGGCCGAAAACGATATGCCTTCAACTGCCCTTACCATTCCGGCAGATACCCGTATTCTGGTTATTGATGATTCGCCCATGGCAGTACGCAGCCTTACCGGCAAACTGCATGCCCTGGGAGCATCCAATGTTGATGCTGCCTTTGGCGGCGAAGAAGGCCTTGAAAAAATGCGGCAGGCCGCTGCAGAGAACAGGAACTATGCCATCGTCCTGATTGATATGATCATGCCAAAGTGGGACGGCTGGCGGCTAAGTGCAGAAATCAATGCCGACAAGAGTATCAACAGTTCACGCCTGTACATGATGGTTCCGGAAGGCCAGATGGGCGGTGAAGCAAAAATGAAGATGCTTGACTGGTTCAACGGATACGTGTACAAGCCCATCAAGCGGAATAAACTGGCAGAAACCCTCAATGAGCTGAATGCCGGGTCCATGGAACTGGAAGAAGCAAAACCGGCAGAAACGGCAGCCCCTGCTGCCACCCAGCCAGCCCCGGCAGCCAGTGATACCCCGCAGTATCCCTTTAACCTGCTTATTGCAGAAGACCACCCGGTCAACCAGAAACTGCTCCGTACCTTCCTTGAAAAATTCGGAGCAACTGTTGTCAGTGCCAATAACGGCCGTGAAGCCGTTGAGCGCCTGGCTGAACATCCGGAAACTGACCTGATCTTCATGGATATCCAGATGCCGGAAATGAACGGTGTAGAAGCTACTGATACCATCCGTGCCAGCGGCTACAAGGGTGTCATCATTGCCTGCACGGCAAATACCGATGAATCTGACTTTGCCCTGTACAAGGAACACGGCATGAACGATATTCTGGTAAAACCCTTCAAGAAAACCAACTGTGCCGATATTCTGGAAAAATGGAAAACCGTCATTGAGCCGGAGGAAATCGAAGAGCTGGAAGAACTTGAAGAAGCAGAAGCCATTGAGATTCCTGAAGATACCGGTGACTTCATCGTAGAAGCCGATGACGGAAAGAACATCATTACCCAGCTGTGGGACTATGATGATTTTCTTGAAACCGTCAATCATTCCGAAGAACTGGCACGGGATCTGGTCATCCAGTTCATTGACCAGACCCGAGGCTTCCTGTTTATGGGCAAAGAAGCTATATTGGATAAGAACCATCAGGGAATTGCACGTATCGGCCATGTCATTGCAGGTTCTGCAGGCTCATTAAGTTCAGAAACCCTGTATAAAACCGCAAAGGCACTGGAAGAAGCCGGTAAAGCTGAAAATGCAGAACAGGAAGTAGCACTGCTGAACAAGCTGGGAGCAGAGTTCAGCCGGTTTGAATTCATGGCACAGGAAATGAAAGCCCGCGCCCACGAAAAACTGAAAGGAATACAAAAACAATGAACGCATTCTCCGGAAACTATCATACCCATTCAACGTACTGTGACGGTAAGAACACGCTGCGGCAACTGGCGGATACGGCGGTTGAAAAGGGAATGACATATCTGGGGTTCAGTTCCCACTGCATGCATCCCTTCAGCAGCGAATGGCACATTCCGGTGCGGAGTATCCAGGCGTACTGCGATGAAATTGCCGCACTGAAAGCCGAATATGCCGGAAAACTGACCATCCTGAAAGGGTTTGAAGCAGAATTTATACCCGGCATTGCCGCCCCGGATTTTTCCCGCTATGAAACGCAGAATCCAGACTACCTGATCGGTGCCGTACACTTTGTAACCAATCCGGCAGATACCGGACCGGTTCCCCGCTTATGCGCCGTAGACGACAAGGCAGCAGCAGTGGCCGCAGACATTGAAAAAGAGTTTCACGGGGACGCAAAGGCGTTTGTCCAGGAATATTTTGCCTGGGAACGGGCAATGATCGAAAGCTGCCATTTTACCTTTCTGGCCCATGCCGACCTGATCAGACGGCGCAACAAGGAACTGCACTTTTTTGATGAAACAGACGGCTGGTACCGCCGTGAAATAAAGGAAACCGCCCGCACCATAGCCCGCCATGGCGTTGTCGTAGAGATCAACACCGGAGGACAGGCCCGCGGCTGTACTGATTCCCCCTACCCCTCCCTGGAGTTTCTTTCCCTCCTGCACAAGTATGATGTACCGGCACTGGTCAATGCAGATGCCCATGAAAAGGAAAACCTGACCTGGGGATTTGACATTGCCATGGACCACGCAAAGGCAGCCGGCTATGGAGAACTGCAGCTCCTTACCGAAAACGGTTTCGTAACATACACCATCTGATTTCCCGACGAAAACCGTTACGGATTACCACACTTTTCAAATTTATCAATATTGACCTATTTCAATACAATATCGTCAATTTGTAAACCGATTTACTAACTATACATCTGGATAAAATCGTCCCTTGACGGATAAAAAAATCCGACTGATACTGAAAATCACGAAAACGATTAAGTAATTTCGAAAAAAAGTTCAGGAGGAAACAGCCGTGCTGCGGATTACCATAAAACAGATAGCCGAACAGTGTGGTGTTTCCGTAGCATCAGTCAGCAAGGCGCTGAACCATGCACCTGACATTGGACCACAGACTGCAGAACGTATCCGCAACACTGCCAAAGAGATGGGATACTTTCCCAATGCTGCCGCCCAGGCTTTAAAGAAAAGCAAGAGCAACAACATCGGCATCATTCTGGAATCCAGTTCAAACCTGAGCATCAAGCATGAATACTTTCTCGAAATTCTTACCAGTTTTCGCAGCGTCATTGAACAGAAAGGGTACGACACCACCTTTTTAAGCCCCACCATGGGTGTTACCGGTATGAGCTATCTGGAACATGCCCGCTACCGCGGATTTGACGGCATCCTGGTTGAGCACACCCAGTGGGAACGCCACGACCTGCAGGAACTGGTAAACTGCGGCATTCCGGTTGTTACCGTTGACTACGTACACGGCAACAACGGAGCAGTCCTGTCAGGCAACCAGCAGGGTATGCAGTCCCTGGTTCAATACGTGTATGAAAAAGGGCACCGGAAAATTGCCTTTATCCACGGTACTGATGTTCCGGTTACCAGAATCAGGCTGGCAGCGTTTTACAACGCCTGTGAACAGCTGGGACTGGAAATACCGGAAGAGTACGTACTGGAATCCGGGTTTAATGATATGTTCAGTGCCGCTGTGGCAACCAGACAGCTGCTGCAGCTTGCTGACCGGCCAACCTGCATTCTGTACGCTGATGATGTTTCTGCCATCGGCGGTATGAATGAACTGCACCTGCAGGGGTTACGCGTGCCGGAAGACATGAGTGTTACCGGATATGACGGATTCCTGATCAGCAGCCTGGTTACGCCAAAGCTGACTACGATACATCAGGATGCAGAAACAATCGGCCATCTGGCAGCAGCGGAGCTTCTGAAAGCCATTGAAAGCCCCCGCTCCTATCTGCCTCAGCGCCATGAAGTTCCCTGCCTGCTTGTTGCCGGAGAAACAGTGCAGCGGATTTGAACAATGTGGTATATCCCGGGAATAAAAGCCGGGTATATATAAAAGTTTTCAGGAGGAAAT
>JAKSTT010000116.1 GCA_024413635.1 Treponemataceae bacterium
TATGCCAGCCGGGCAGTCCGTTTCCAGCTGCCCCGCAGATAGCGGCCCACAAAGCAGATGATGCGGCAGATCCAGTCAAGCAGCATGGCGTACCAGACACCAACGGCACCCATGCCCAGCTGCTCGCCCAGAAGCCAGCCGAACACAACGCGGAACAGGAACATACTGAGGACACTGGCCCACATGGTAAATTTTACGTCGTTACAGGCACGCAGCATATTGGGAAGGACAAAACTCAACGGCCACATGAAAACGGCGCAGGTGTTGTGAATCAGTACCAGCCGTTTTGCCAGGGCTGTTGTTTCAGGTCCCAGCCCGTACAGGGCCAGAATCCAGTCCAGGCCCAGCGTCAGCCCCAGAACCACCACCGCAGTACCCACGTGGGCCTCACCCACCATCCGCCGGGTATAATAACGGATCTGGTCTTCATCCCGAGCCCCGACGCACTGGCCGATAACCGTGATAATGGCCAGATTCATGGCGCTGCCGATAAGGACACCCATGGAATCAAGATTGTTGGCAACACCGTTGGCCGCAATCTGTACCGTGCCGAATCCGCTGATGATGCTGACAACCATGACACGTCCCAGCTGGAACAGACCGTTTTCAATGCCGCTGGGAATACCGATATGCAGGATTTTCCGCACTTCAGACAGATCCCAGGAAAAAGATCCCCCTTCCAGATACACCTGCTGGTCAGGATTCTTCAAAAGCACATAGAGAATCAGCGCCCCGACCAGACGGGAAACCAGAGAAGGAACAGCAACACCGGCAACACCCATCCTGAATACAAAAATACACAGGGCGTTTCCGGCCACATTTATCACATTGATGATGACGGACACCTTAAAGGTAATGGAAGCATTACCCATGGAGCGGAACAGGGCAGCACAGGCGTTATACAGCGCCAGGAACGGGAAGGAAACCGCGGAGATAACCAGATAGATTACCGCATTCTGGAAAACATCGTCTTCAATACGGCCAAACAGCAGCCGGATCAGCGGTTTACGGAGTACGATGGAAAGTACACCGATAACGACCCCGGCAACCAGCACCGTAGCCATCAGCTGACGGGCACTGTTCCGGGCCGCATCATCACGTTTTGCTCCCAGATACTGGCTGGTTACTACGGCGCCACCGGTAGCCAGGGCTGCCATAACACCAAAAATCAGCACATTAACCATATCGATAAGGGAAACACCGCTGATGGCCGCCTCGCCAACACTGGAAACCATCATGGTATCAGCCATGCCGACCGTCATGGCCAGAAGCTGTTCAAGAACCAGCGGAATAATGAGTTTGCGGAGATCTGCGGAAGAAAACAAAAGATGCTGCGGTCTGGAGACTGTTTTCATAGGTGACAGTATAGCACCCCTCTCGTTGCGATAACAGTATGATAGTGATAATCTAGATTTCATGAACGCACAATTACAGAACCATATCGATTATCTGATGAAGACTTTTGAAGAAATGGAGCACTATGCCAACGCTGCCCATGTTCTGAACTTTGACCTTGAAACCATCTGTCCTAAAAAAGCCATGGAACACCAGGGCGAAACCGCCGCTTTCCTTTCAAACCAGGCTTTTAAGCTGACTAAGGCACCCGAATTCATTGCCGCCAGCGAATATCTGTGGGATCACCGGGATGAGCTGGAAAATGATTTCCAGACCACTCTGGCTTTCCAGCTGCATATGAACCAGGTACGCACCAAAAACATCACACCGGAAATGGACAAGGAATTCTCTCTGGTATTCCAGAAAGCCTATATCGACTGGCTGGAAGCAAAGGAAAAATCCGATTTCTCACTGTTTGCCCCCAGTCTGAAAGCTGTCCGCGAAACCCAGCTGAAGCAGGTTGAACTGTGGACTGAAAAACAGCCGGAAGCATACAACAACCTCCTTGACCAGTTTGAACGCGGCATGACCATGGCAGATCTGGACGCCATTTTTGGAGAATGCAAGGACCGTCTGATTCCGCTTCTGAAAAACATCATGGCCTCAAAAAAGAACATCCGCACCGATTTCTTAAGCCGCACCGTTACCGATGCCCAGCAGGCTGAATTCAGCCGTTACCTGCTTGAAACCATGGGATTTGACTTTACCCGCGGTGCCTTTACCACCACCGAACACCCCTTTACCGACGGTCTTGCCAAAGACGATATCCGCGTAACCACCCACTACTATCCCAATGCATTTACTTCAAGCATGTACTCCATTATCCATGAAGGTGGACACGCCCTGTTTGAAATGTTCCAGCCGGCAGAAAACTACACCTGGAACATCGATGGCGGAAAAACCATGGGACAGCACGAATCAGTATCCCGGTTCTACGAAAACATCATCGGCCGCTCACGGGAATACATCCATCTGGTGTACCCGAAGGCAAAAGAAATCTTTGCAGAACAGCTTTCTGATGTAACGGAAGAAGAACTGTATGAAGCCGTAAACACCGTAACCCCATCACTGATCCGTACGGAAGCCGATGAGTTTACCTATACCTTCCATATCATCATCCGCTATGAACTGGAAAAAGCCATTATCGCCGGCGAAATCGACATTGCTGACGTTCCAGCTGCCTGGAACAAAAAGTACCAGGAATACCTGGGCGTAACCCCAGCCAATGACGCAGAAGGCTGCCTGCAGGACGTACACTGGTCCATGAGTCTGGGATACTTCCCGGCTTATGCCATCGGAAACTTCTACAACGCCATGTACTGGAACAGAATGAAGGAAGACTTTGATGTGGCAAAAGCCGTAAAAGAAGGTGATTTTGCAAAAATCAACGGCTGGATGACTGAACACGTATGGAAAAAAGCCGACCGTCAGGCACCAAAGGAATGGATTAAGGAAATTACCGGCCGTTCCATTACTGCAGACGACTTCCTTGCATACCTGGAAGCAAAATATTCAGCGCTGTACCAGCTGTAATACTGTACTATCTGGAGAGAGTATATGAAGATTGCCGTTATCTGTGACGTGCTGGGTGAAGCCAACAACGGTACCGTATTTGCAACCCTGAACCTGATTACCCACCTGAAACGGCAGGGTCATCAGGTTACGGTTGTAAGCCCTGATAAGAGTACCGCCGGCAAACCCGGCTATGTGGTTATGCCGACCCTGAACTTCGGAAAGTTTCTGAACAGAATCGTTGAAAACAACGGGGTTTCCCTGGCAAAGCCGGACAAAGACGCCCTGACCGCCATTATCCGCGATTCTGATGCGGTGCATATCCAGTTTCCCTTTGCCCTGGGAATAAACGGAGCAAAAATTGCCCATCAGCTGGGAAAACCGCTGACCGCCAGTTTCCACTGCCAGGCAGAAAACATTACTGCCCATGTGGGCTTACTGCATTCAGAACTGTCATCCACCGTCATCTACAAATTCTTCTGGAACCACCTGTATAAATACTGTGACTGCATCCACTACCCTACAGAGTTCATTCATCAGACCTTTGAGGAAGAGTGCGGTCACCAGACGCCGGCATATGTCATCAGTAACGGCGTAAACGAAAAATTCTTCCCTACGGAAGACACTGATGTCACTCCCAAAGCAGACGGCAGCCGGTTCACCATTGTCTGTTCCGGCCGGTACTGCAAGGAGAAAAACCAGTCCACCATCATCCGGGCCATCGGAAAAAGTGCCCACCGGGACCGGATTACCCTGCTTCTGGCAGGCACCGGACCTGACTATAAGAAGCTGAAGCTTCTGGCCCACCACTACAAAGTTGACGTCCAGTTCCGCTTCTTTACGCAGGATGCCCTGGTACAGGCACTGCGCTCTGCAGATCTCTACGTACACGCTGCCATTGCAGAAATTGAGTCTATTTCCTGCCTTGAAGCCATTGCCGCAGGCCTGGTGCCGGTCATTGCTGACGCAAAACTCAGTGCCGCCCGGTTCTTTGCCCTGACCGATGACAACCGTTTTGAAAGCGGCAGTTCTTCTGACCTGTGCAGGAAAATTGATTACTTCTTTGAACACCCGGTAGAAAAGGCAACCTGCCGCATGCGCTACCGCAAGGAGTTCAGGAACCTGTCCCTGTCAGAAGCCATGACAGAAATGGAATCCATGATTACTGCAGCCTGCGGAAAACACCATGCGTAGAACCTACTACTATTCTGATCCGGTACACGACGATTTTTCGCCTGCAAAACCGGAACAGAAACAGTTAAAGCCGGGATACCGGTACTTTCCGCGGAACCCCATATTCCGGATTGCAGCATTCCTGCTCTACCGGGTGGTTGCCATTCCGGTGGTATACATCCTCAATAAGATTGTCTATGCAGAAACGTATGTGGGCCTGACAAAACTGCGGAAATCCTGGCTGAAGGGAGCCTTTCTCTACGGAAGCCCCCCCCGCTCCATGGGCGACGCCTACACGCCGCAGATCATCAGCTGCCCGGTACGGAATTTTACCCTGGTAAACAGCGCCTCCGTTACCGACCCGTTTCTGGCCTTTTTTGTAAAGCAGCTGGGAGGCATTCCCGTACCGGATTCACGGGAAAGTTACCGGGGATTCATGAAAGCCCTGGATGAAATTCACCGCCGGCGGCAGAACGTGTTCATCTACCCGGAAGCCCACATCTGGCCCACGTATACCGGCATCCGCGATTTTCCCGCAGGAAGTTTTGACTACCCGGTAAAGTACCATGCGCCGGCCTATGCAGTAACCACCACGTTCCACAAACGCCGTATCGGCCCGTGGGTCCGTACCAGAGTATACATTGACGGCCCCTTCTGGCCGGATGAAACCCTGCCCAAGGCAGAAGCACGGAAAAAACTGCGGGATGAAGTATATACGGCCATGGTTGCCCGCTCAAAACTGAGCACCTACCAGTACCACACCTTTACGGAGAAATAACTGCGGGCCGGGTTTCAGTCAAACACACGGACCTGATTCTTACCGGCTGCCTTTCCGGCATACAGCCGGTGATCAGCCTTATCAATCAGTTCATGTACCGGCATATCGTTTTCAATGACTGCAACGCCACAGGTTACCGTAACAAAAAAGCTTCCGTTGGGCGTGGTAAACTCGTGCTGAGAAATCCGTTCCGCAACCATTTCAACATGCTGGAAAAACAATGCCAGATCATACCGTATCTGTCCGATAACCAGGAATTCTTCCCCACCCCAGCGGCAGGGAGAAGATTTCTCGGTACAGAAGAATTTCAGTTCGTCAGCTACTACCTGAAGGACTTCATCGCCCATGGCATGCCCGTAGGTATCATTTACCTGCTTGAAGTCATCAATATCAAAGATTGCTACGGCATAGGGTGTGGCATTATTGTGCCAGAGCTGATTGCAGACCTCAAAAATCCGGCGGATTCCGTGGCGGTTCAGCAGTCCGGTCAGTTCATCAAGATCGGCTTCCTGTTCCAGACGGGTTACCGACCGGTTCATCCGCATACGGTAGACATCAGAAAAAATCAGCAGCTCCAGTAATGCAAAAAGGGCATTGCAAAACGATATTGCACGTAGTATCGGCGTTTTCAGCGCATAGACCGGCTGCATGAACCGCGAAAGAATCAGCATGCCAAGGCAGAGGGTGGCAGAGCCGATTTCTACAATGCGGGGCTGTACCGACTGCCACTTCCGGGAATCTGAAGAATTCATGATAAAAAACGAGGCACTGAGGGTAGCAAAGCAGTACACCTGGAACCCGGCCTTTATGCCGACAATCAGGAATGCAATGAACACCTGTATCCAGATGCCGATGACCGTCATGAAAATGGAATTATCAAGGGAAATCCAGTGGTGCCGGTTGATGAACAGCAATGTAAGGAAATAGAGGATACCGAAGACATTCTGTGCATAGAAAACGGGAAAAGGAGCAATGATTGACGATATCACCAGCAAAGCCGCATGCCCCGCAATGAACAGCCATACAATGAGTCTGAACATACTTAAGTTGTGTAAACGCTGCTCCATAAAATCAGTATACTTCAACAGTGTACTTTTATCACCATTATACGGTATACTTTTCATCACTATTCCACTGTAAGAAAACGAGGTTGATATGGTAATTCTTACTCTTAACTGCGGTTCTTCTTCCGCAAAATACCAGGTATATGACTGGGACAATAAAGATGTACTGGCTTCAGGTGTTGTAGAACGTGTTACACAGGCCGGTTCCGTAATTACCCACAAAGCAAAGGGCAACAAAGTTGTAAAGGAAAGCCCATGCCCTACCCACAAAGAAGCAATTGAACTCATCCTCCAGATGATTACCGACAAAGAAGTTGGTGTTATTTCTGACCTGAGCGAAGTAGGAGCCGTAGGACACCGCGTTCTGCACGGCGGCGAAAAATTCAAGAAATCTGTTCTGGTAACTCCTGAAGTTCTTGAAGGATTCAAAGAAGTTATCGACCTTGGTCCCCTGCACATGCCTGCAAACATCATGGGTATTGAAGCTGCACAGAAAGTTATGCCGAACGTACCACATACTGCAGTAATGGATACCGCATTCCATCAGACCATGCCTGCATCTTCATTCATGTATGCAATTCCATACGACTGGTACGAAAAATACGGTGCACGCCGCTACGGTTTCCACGGAACCTCTCACCTGTACTGTGCAAAACGTGCTTCAGTCCTGCTGCACAAAGCTCCTAAAGATACCAACGTAATCATCTGCCACGTAGGTAACGGTGCTTCTGCCGCTGCCGTTAAAAACGGCTGCTGTTACGATACTTCAATGGGTATTACCCCACTTGAAGGTCTGGTTATGGGTTCACGCTCAGGCGATATGGACTGTGCCCTGCCATTCTACATCATGCGCAAAACCGGCATGACTGCTGACGAAATGGATACCGCACTGAACAAGAAATCAGGTCTGCTGGGTATTACCGGACAGTACACTGACCGCCGCGACGTTCAGGACGCTGCTAAAAAAGGTGACGAAAAAGCCCAGCTGGCAGTAGATATGGAATGCTACCGCCTGAAGAAATACATCGGTTCTTATATGGCAGCCATTGGTGGTGCAGACGCCATCGTATTCACCGCCGGTGTTGGTGAACATGCACCTGCTATCCGCGCCAAAGCTGTTGAAGGTCTTGAATTCCTGGGAATCAAACTGGATCCTAAAAAGAATGCCCTGGCCAACACCAGCAATGCAGAAACCTGCATCAGCGCTGATGATTCAAAAGTTAAGATTTTCGTAATCCCAACTGATGAAGAACTGGTTATGACCGAAGATGCCTTTGCAATCATGAACGGCACCTACGATGTTCACACCAACTTCACCTACACTTTTGAAAGCCCAGACTACGTAAACAAAGCCCGCGCCGCTGCTCTCGAAAAAGAACTGAAAGAGCTGCCTGAACTGGCTACCATTCTGGCAAAATAAATTGTGATGCATCTTTTCCGCGCTGGCGGCGTTGCCGACGCGGTTTCGGTGCTCAACGTCCGGCAGGACGCCTGCGCTCTCAACCACGCCGGCGTCTTGCCATCACGAAAAATCTGCATCACAAAGTTATAAAAAAAGCATACCTTTCTTCAGCTGATCGCAGGAGCCAGCTCCGTTAAAGTACTCAGCCACCGCATACCCGAACTCCATGGCAGTGCCCGGTCCACGGCTGGTAATCAGGTTGCCGTCCACTACAACGCGGTCAGCGCACCATTCACCGGTACAGCCTGCTGCAACCTGGCTTTCCATATCGGGATAACAGGTAAACTTCTTTCCGTTCAACACACTAGTGTGCCCCAGTACAACAGCAGGGGCAGCACAAATAGCAGAAACCAGACGGCCGGCACCATACATCTTTTCAATGAATGCACGGACAAATCCATCTTCTCCAAGGTTAGTA
>JAKSTT010000117.1 GCA_024413635.1 Treponemataceae bacterium
TTCTTGCCCCAAAAAGAAAAAATCACTATATTTCAAGGTATGAAAGCTAAACAACCACTTATTCCGGTAACTCTGCTGACCGGTTACCTTGGCGCAGGTAAAACAACCCTGCTGAACTACGTACTGAACAATCAGAAAGGTTACAAAGTTGCCGTTATCGTAAACGATATTGGTGAAGTTAACATTGATGCAGACCTTATTCAGAAAGGTGCCAGCATTGTAGAAGAAGACAAAGACTCACTGGTTCCACTGCAGAACGGCTGTATCTGCTGTACCCTTAAAACTGACCTTATGAACCAGATTATCCAGCTGGCAACTGACGGCCGCTTTGACTACATCCTTATTGAAGCCAGCGGTATCTGTGAACCAATGCCTATTGCCCAGACCATTGAAGCACTCAGTGGCATTACCGGCGACAAAAAAATCCCGGCATGTGCAAAACTGGACAACATCATCACCGTTGTTGATGCCTACCGTCTGGTAACTGAGTTCGGCAGCGGCAACAGCATGCTGAACAAAAATCTGGATGAAGAAGATATTGAAGCCCTGCTGATCCAGCAGATTGAATTCTGTAACACCATCCTCATCAACAAAACAGACCTGGTAACTCCTGAACAACTGGCAGAAGTAAAAGCCGTAGTCCGCGAACTGCAGCCACAGGCACGCATGATTGAAACCCAGAAAGGTGTTGTTGACCTGGAATACGTTCTGGGAACTGAATCATTCGATTTTGAAAAGGTATATTCAACTGCCGGATGGATCAAGAAACTGGAAGAATCAGAAAACGAAGAACATCACCACGGTGACGATGATGATGACGACCATGATCACGAGGAACATGAACACCATCACCACCACGATCACGATGATGATGACCATGATCATGATGAACACGAACATCACCACCATGACGACGATGATGACGATGAAGATGAAGATCACTCAGACTGCGACCACGAACATGGCGTATGTCACCACCACCATCATCATCACCATCACGGCGAAGGTGAAGCTGAAGAATACGGAATCGGTACCTTTGTATACTACTCACGCCGCCCGGTTGACCGCATGAAGCTGGAAGACTTTGCCCAGAACTGGCCTGCCAGTGTAATCCGCGCAAAAGGTATTGTATGGTTCAGTGACGATAACGAAGGTGCGTACATTCTGGAACAGGCTGGCCGTCAGATTACTGCCGGATTCAGCGGCGAATGGATGGCAACCGCTCCAAAAGCACAGATTAAGCGCGCACTTGCTTCAGATCCTGAATTTGCAAAGAACTGGGATGAAAACGTAGGTGACCGTATGGTTAAAATGGTATTCATCGGCCGTAAAATGGACAAGGCCAAGATTACCGCAGACCTGGATGCCTGCTGCGTAGACCCGGTTAACGTTAAGAAAATCAATCTGTAAGTAATACCGCTTATAAAACAAAAAGACCTGCTCAGGTATCCGGGCAGGTCTTTTTATTTATCTACCAATAGTCCAGGTGGTCATTGGGCCTTTGCCTTTAACGTCATACACCTGACTGGATTCATACGTTACGGCATCACCAAGAGATTCCTTAACGGCATCGGTAACCAGCAGTTTGCCGGGTTCACACAGGTTCTGCATGCGGAATGCCACGTTTACCGGATCTCCCCACAGGTCGTAAATGAACTTTGACTTTCCGATGACACCGGCGACAACACTTCCGCAGTTGATACCGATACGCATGGAGAAGGGGACCTTTGCGGTTTTGTTGTATTCATCAAGGGCATCATACATGGCGCGGGCAAACTGTATGATTTTGTGTACATGTTCAGGATTTTCTACAGGAAGACCGCACACTGCCATGTAGGAATCACCCATGGTCTTGATTTTTTCAATACCGAACTGTTTTGCCTTTTCGTCATAACGGCTGAACAGATCATTCAATGCTGCTACCAGGTCTTCTGGCGCAATATGGGCCGTAATCTGGGTAAAACTGACAATGTCAGCAAACAGAATGGTTACGTTATCAAACCGCTGGGCTATGGTTTTTCCAGAATCAGCTTTCAGTTCTTCTGCAATGACATCCGGCAGGATATTCCGCAAAAGCCGGTCAGAACGGTTCTTTTCGTTTTCCAGATCGATAGTCTTAATCTGCACCATGGTTTCAAGGCGTTTCTGTGTTGCCTGGTGCCGTTTTTCACGAAGTCGGAAAAAGGAATAGATAACGGACAGAATGAACAGGGCTACTGCCAGCCAGAATCCCCAGAATTCATAGAATTTTGCCTTTTTCCGCAAAACGATGAAAGAGTCCGTTTCACTCCACAGTCCGTCACTGTTTGCTGCCATAACCTTAAAGGTATAGGTTCCCGGCTTTAAGTTGGTGTAGGAAACATTCCGTGAAGATGTAATGCGTGACCAGTTTTTGTCAAAGCCTTCCAGCTGATACTTGAAGCGGAGTCCCTCATTGGAAATATAGCTGAGTCCAGTATACTTAAAATCGATACGGCGGGTGTTGGCAGATACTACCAGTACCTGGTCATTGCGGAATGGCTTAACTTCATCATCAACGGTAATGGTTTCAATATGTACCAGGGGCAATGTGGTATTGCTCTTGATCTTAACCGGGTCGTACACGGCAAAACCGTCCAGCAGGGTAAACCAGATGCGTCCCAGACTGTCTGTCATGGAAAGGGACGTTGAAGTAACACCGCCAGAGCGGAGACCGTCATTTTTATTGAACAGTTTGCTGTCAATGTGTGCTGTAGGATCCGTTACCATCTGATTCATGCTTTCAAGGGATGCGGTACTGATACCCAGGTTACTGGTCATCCATACGGTATCAGTGTAGTCAATGAGCATCTGGAATACAGAGTCAGTACCCAGTCCTTCGGCAGTGGTGTAGTTAAAGAACGAAGTACCGTCAAAACGGCTGATACCGGTACCGGTACAGATCCAGAAAATGCCGTTTTTATCTTCCATAATCTTAAAGATAACGTTACCGGCCAATCCGTCTTCAGTAGAAATCAACTGCACAATGGAACCGTTTTCAAAAATGGCAATACCGCCACCGTCTGTGCCGACCCACAGCCTTCCCAAAGAATCTTCAAACAACGCCATAATGTAGTCATTGGCAAGACCTGAGCTGCGGGTATAGTTGGTAATTGTTCCGTCTGCATTGATGCAGCTTAATCCGGTGGTGGTTCCTACCCACAGACTGTTGTTTCTGTCCTCAATGGCTACGCGGACTTTGTCACCGGCAAGACCATCTGCAATAGTCCATTGGGTAATACCGTCATCCGTTACCCGCAGCTGTCCCAGTTTGCTGTAGCAGCTGATCAGCAGGTCTCCGTTATTTGCTTTTCCTACATGGCGGATACGGATACCACTGCAGAGTCTGGTAATGTCGTTTTCAATGCTGTCGGTTTTCCGGTCGTAACAGTACAGTCCGGCATCCGTTCCTACGTAAATCAGCTGGTCCTTTCCTTCTGCAATGGCATTTACGGCAATGTTCAGGTTGACCATCTGGAATTTACCCATGGAAAGTTTTTCAATACCACCGTGGTCGGTACCAAGCCAGATATTACCTTCACGGTCCTCAATGATGCGGACTACGTTGGAATCAGTTATACCATCAGATTCCGTATAGGAGTAGAATTTACCGCCTTTGTACAGGAATGCACCGCCGTTGGTAGCCATAAGCAGGTTATTATTGCTGTCCAGGGCAATATCGTTGATGGTAAGGCCCATAATAGGACTATCTTCAGCAAAGGGGGTAATTTCTCCGTTGTCAAAACGGTACAGCCCATTATTGGTAACGCCAAAAAGAATGGCTGCCGTAATGTCCTGGGAAATAGTAGAAACCGTGTCATGAACGTACTGGTCCAGAAGCCGGAAGCGGGTAAACCGACCGGAAGTATAACAGTACAGACCGCCGGAACGGGACGTTGAAAGCCAGATGCGTCCGGCAGTATCGCAGTAGAGTTTTACCGTCATTCCCTGGTCATCGTCATATTCTGCCAAGCCCAGCGGATGGACAAAGTCTCCGGATTTGGTCAGGTACACGACACCGGCTGCAGTACCAATCCAGATATTTCCGTTCTTATCTTCACAGATATCACGGATGGAATTGCTCGGTAAGCCATCTGCTACCGTATATGATACGGTGTTCAGTCCGTCAATGCGGAACAGGCCTTCATCATTACTGCCGACCCACAGGTAACCCTGTGAATCTTCAAAAACGGCACGGGCTGAAACACAATTGATACCGCCGTGGGTATGCCGGTTCAGAACCGTAAAGTCCTGGCCGTCAAACCGGACCAGACCTTCGTAGGTTCCCAGATAAATGTATCCGTTACGGTCCTGGATGAGATCCGTAATGGTATTGCCGGCAAGACCGTCTGATGCGGTCCAGATACGGCTGATGTAATCTACAGGAAAAACCTGGGCAAAGAGGTTTGCAGTAATAAAAAGTGCTGCGGCACAAAGGGCAAGAGTATGACGGAACAGTTTCATGGGTTGATTATAGCAGAGAAATAGTGTCAATAACCATGACTAAATGGATAAAAAAGTATACAATTTCAGAATATGAAACGTGGAGATTTCTTTGTTATTATCCTTGCGCTGATTCTGGTAGTCTGGGTATCTGCCGGTGCCATAGAAAAAGGAAAAAGTGCTGCAGATTCCAATACGGCAATCATAAACTGCCGTGGAGAACAATATATCTATTCATTGAATAAGGATCAGACCATTACGATAGAAGGAAATATCGGGCGGTCGGTTCTGGAAATCAAGGACGGAGTCATCTATTTTACGGAATCTCCGTGCCGTGACCATATCTGTGAAAACATGGGCCAGGCAGGACCGGCTACCGGCATTCACTTTATTGCCTGTTTACCAAATGATGTGGTGGTGTTTGTAGATGGAGAAGCAGATGAAAATGCAGCAGTTGATTACTAAACGGGTTACCTTTCTTGCAGCCTTATGCATGGCTCTTTCTCTGGTAGAACTGGCAATTCCCAAGCCATTGCCTTTCATGCGGCTGGGGCTGGCAAACCTGCCCTTACTGCTGGGATTAGGGTTTCTTACCACCGGTCAGTATTTTGTGCTGGTGGTACTGAAAATCTGTCTGCAGGCTTTAGTCAGCGGTACCTTTTTTTCTTACGTTTTCCTGTTCTCCATCGGTGGAACCATGTCTTCTGCCGTGGTTATGTATGTTTTTTACCGGGTGTTCAGGAAGTCCATGTCCTTTATCGGTGTCAGCACCGC
Source organism: Treponemataceae bacterium (assembly GCA_024413635.1). Classification (GTDB taxonomy): domain Bacteria; phylum Spirochaetota; class Spirochaetia; order Treponematales; family Treponemataceae; genus Treponema_I. The sequence goes on from JAKSTT010000117.1 coordinate 5,236, forward strand.
AGGTTCCATGGCTAATGCTGCCGTTCAGTACGGACTGTCGCTGGTGGTTCTTTTTGGTGAAGGCGCAACATATATAGCACCGTTACTTTTTGGCAGCGCATTTATAACCGGTATCCTGCTGGGAGTGGTGGCAAACTACTGCATCCATCACTCTGCATTCCTTGCCCGTTTTGCTACGGAAGAACATGATGTAGACCTGCAGAATAGCACTGCAGATTCCGTACTGCCGTCAGGTGCTAAGCCTGCGGTATGGCATGAAGTACTTAGACTTGCTGTTTTTGCTGCCGGTATTATCGTTCTCTGTTTTGTAAAGAATACCTGGATAGCCGTGTCTGTCATGATTCTGGCATTCATTACCGTGTTCATTGTACGCCGGCGGAACGGTAAACGGGTGCGCATCATGCAGTCGGTGTTCATATTTACCAGCGTACTGCTCTTTGCGCTGCTGGTTCCCGGTGGAAAAGTACTCTTTTCCATCGGCAAATGGCGCATTACCCAGGGTGCTCTGTTCAGCGGTATCCGCCGTGCCAGTATTCTTCTTGGCTCCGTATTCCTCAGTCAGCTGGCATTTTCTAAAGATATACGGTTATCGGGGGCTTTGGGCGTTGCCGTATCCCGGATCTTCAGCTACTTTGGTCATATTACGGAAGCGGTTCCCAAGAAAACCGAAAAAATAAAAGGCAGAAACCGGCTGAAAGAGTATTTTGCCAGTCTTGATGATCATTTAACGTCCGTTTATTTTGGCTGATTCCTCAGGGATTTCCGGTACTGGTGTGGCGGAAGTCCCTGAATTTTTTTAAAGGTACGGGCAAAATAGTTGCTGTCAGAAAATCCGCACTGTTCCGCAATATTCTCCATGGAAAGTGCGGTGGTAGAGAGCAGGTACAACGCCTGCCGGACACGGGTAGTGTTGATGTATTCAGTAATGGTCTGCTTTACTTCCTTATGGAACTGGCTTGAAAGGTGGTTTTTCGTAACGGAAAACTTTTCTGCCAGATACTGAAGCGAAATGGGCTCCTGAAAATGAAAGTCTATGTAGTTCAGGCAATCCCTGATGACCGGGGAGAAACTGCTGCGGGAATAGGTCTGGACCAGCGTACAGTAGCGTCTGATCATGTCAGTATTAATATGGTTCAGCATTGCCATGCTCTGGGCATTTTCAATTTCTACATGCAGCTGTCCGCTGACCTGATCTATATACAGGGGATGCACCTGGGCTGCCTCTACCGCCTTCCGCATGGAAGTATTGGCTGCAATAATGTACATTTTGGCACTTGAAATTTCGCTGGAGCCACGGGTTTCAAGTGAAAAACCCATAAATTCATGGTGATACCGTAATGCCGCGGCCGTATCACCTCTGGTAATGGCGTCCATCATTTTCTTTTCCGTCAGGTACCGGGCTTCTATTGCCTTGTAATTCACGGCTTCTCCCTCTTTGGATGCCGAATTAACCAGGAGCGGGGTTCCAGTACGGTTATCATAGTCAATGGTGGGAATCGTAATGGTTTTATTGAAATAGGTACTGAAAAAAAGTGCTGTAAGGGTTTTCCAGACCGACATATCCTGTACCACTGTAATCTGCGAAAAATATCCGATGACCTGATTCCTTCCTTCTTCAGGAATATGTTTTGATTCAGCAAAATGATGATAACTTTCCGGGTCATCAAGAATGAATGGCAACTGATACAGATAGGGGCCGATAAAATGATACTCAAGAGCAGTATCAGATTTCTCCTGCCAGATGATGAAGTACAGCCCGAAATTATCCCGGAATTCTACCGGCTGTTCCGGCAGTACCTGGGAAATCAATTTATTGAAGTAGGCAGTATAGTCATAATCCGGAAATAATTGTTTCCGGTAACCGTTATCAATATCTGAAAACAGGGCAGAATCCGAAGAAACAACGGTTTCTTTCAGCCGGTATGCCAAGAGGATATCCTGTTTATACTGTTCAAGTGAAATTAAACGATTTGTACTGTTTTGTGCCATAGGTATTCTTATTTCTTATTTTCCGTAGATTTTCGTAATATTGTGCTAAATCATATTAAACATTACCTATCTTTATCTGTAAACCCATTATACCCTATAAAAAATTGGGAATAGAGGAAGCTGCATGGAACAGAAACCTGTTATTGAAATCAAGAGTATGTGCAAGAACTTCGGTCCAACAGTAGCGCTGAAGAATGTAGATATTGCCTTTTATGGCGGAGAAATCCGCGGTCTTGTAGGTGAAAACGGAAGCGGTAAGTCTACGGTAACATCTATTGCTGCCGGTATGCAGAAAGCAACCAGTGGTGAAATGTTTTATAAGGGAAAACCCTGGAATCCAACTTCGATGGTAGATGCCCAGAATCAGGGTATCAGTATGGTTCTGCAGGAAGCCAACACTATCCCCGGCTGTACCGTTGCTGAAAACCTTTTTGCCGGCCGTGTAGATGAGTTTTCAAAATTCGGTTTTGTAAACATGAAGAAAATGACGGCTGAAGCACAGAAGATGCTGGATAATTTTGGCATTACCCATATTAAGGCTGCAGATGTCATTGACCGGTATGGTTTTGAAGACCG
>JAKSTT010000118.1 GCA_024413635.1 Treponemataceae bacterium
GTTTTGACCCGGTAGAAATTGAACGGCTGGAAAACATGCTCATGGATTTTTACTTCCTCATTGGCAATTTCCACCTGACGGCAGCAGAAGCCCGCGCCATAGAAGCCGTACAGTTCAAACGGAAAGGGGCTCCCCTGACCAGTTCTGAATCCGGGGCAATCCAGACCCATCTGCGGAAAATCTCATCGGTACTGACCCAGATACTGACACCGGATACCATTCTGGACCTGATCCGCGTTGCCAAAAACGATCCCCATTTCCAGACGAAAACCGCATTGTCGCAGAAACGGTATCTGGAACAGTACGCAACAAAGTTCAAAGCCCAGTTTGATAACGATACCCAGCGCCTGACCAGCGAAATCCAGGATGAACGCATCACCTCGGAAATCAACCAGCTGTTCAACAACATACCGCTGACAGATATGGTTGGATACACCCAGAACAACAGCACCATTTTCCGCAATGCCGGTTCCGGTTCATTCCTGTGGATCCTGCCCCTGCAGATCATTAAGTCATTTACCCGCATGTACCTGGATGAGCGTGTTTCTACGTTCCTCAACGACGTTGTAGTAGAAGGGTACTTTAATAACCCGCAGTTCAAATCTGAATTTTCAGAAGCCGTATTTGCCGGTTTTGAAGTTGCAAACCACCTGGAAGAGTTTGAAAAATCCTTTGAAAAGGGTCAGAAGAACGATATAGCCGTTATGGAAGGCTATATCCGCGACAGCAGTTCAGATCCGACCTTCATGAAAAGCCTGGATAAGATGATTGAAGACGTAAACACTCAGGCAAAAAAACTGATCCAGACTTCCGTAACTACCCTGCACCAGCTGTATTCATACCTGGGAAACGTACTGCCGGATTCAAAAAAATCCGCACCTGAAATTGTTACCAACATCAAGGGATTCTTTACTTCTTCGCGTAACCATGATAATGCCACATTCCTTGAATCCTCGTTCCCCCAGTGGGATATCTTCATGGATATCATGAAAAACTATGCCATCATCGGCGAAGTAAGAGAAGAAAAATAATGACCCGTACACCCCGGCGCGCCTCAAAAGATAAAAAGATATATGACCTTTCACAGATGATAGAGCTTTCCAAAAGCCTCTGCTCCGTTTTTGAATATTCCACCCTGATTGAATCCATTCTGTACATCTGCATGTGCCAGATGCGCGTTCTGAGCGCAGGTATGTATATCCAGACAGACTACGATTCTGATTCCTATGACCTGAAAGATAACTATAGCGGTTTTGAACTGTCAAAAGACCTGGTCTATTCCGTAAATGACAAGGATCCGGTAGTGGTGTACATGAAGGAAAACCCCAGTCCCAAAACCCTTGGCCAGCTGAAATATTCCGTCGGATCAAAAGGTGACTATTCCCAGCTGGAATCCCTGAATCCTTCTCTTGTTGTTCCCCTGAAGCAAAAGAACCGCCTGGTAGGGTTCCTTATTCTTGGCGAACGCATCGATCTGGGAGAAGGGCTGCGGTATACGAAATATGAAAAAGACCAGATATCAACTCTGGCATCCCTTTCAGCCGTAGCCATCAGCAATTCACTGATGGTTGAGCAGACCACCACTGACATGATGACCAAGCTGAAGCTGAAACACTACTTTTATGCGGTTCTCAGCGAACACATGGAAAAAAGCCGGATTGCAGGATTTCCGATCAGCGTTCTCATGCTGGATATTGATGACTTCAAGCGGTTCAATGATACCTGGGGACACCAGTGCGGTGACTTTGTCCTGCAGGAAACCGCCCGCGCCATTTCTGAATGCATCAGAAGCCGGGACCTGGCAGGCAGGTACGGAGGCGAAGAATTCATCGTCATGCTGACCGATACTGATATCCGGAAGGCCGAACAGGTAGCAGAACGGATCCGGAAACGGATTTCTGAGCAGGAACTGGAATACGATGGGCGCCGCATGCGGGTAACGGTATCAATCGGTGTTGCCACCATGCGGGAAGGTATCTGCGATACGCCGAAAACCATAACCAACTGTGCCGATCAGGCGCTGTATGAATCAAAAAAAGCCGGTAAAAATACGGTAACGGTTTACCGAAAGTACAGATAATGAGTTTTATTCACAAACCTTTCAGATATACCTGCTGGAACGCCACGCTGTATATCATTGCCATTAATGTGTTCATCTGGTTCATGATGCGCCTGGCTCCCGGTCTGGGAACCTATATGGCCCTGAATCCCTACAACCTGATTAAGTTCCATATGTACTGGCAGCCGTTTACCTACATGTGGATGCATGACCTGTCCAGCATCCAGCACCTGCTGTTCAATATGCTGGGTCTGTTTTTCTTTGGCTACGTTACGGAACGGACTCTGGGTTCAAAAGAGTTTCTGCTGCTGTACTTTTTAAGCGGCATTTTCTGCGGGCTGATTTCACTGGCCATTTTTATTGTTTCCGGCAGCTGGAACGTATTCCTCTATGGTGCCTCTGGTGCCGTATATGCCGTCATGTTTGCCTATGCAGTGCTGTTTCCACGGGCAAAAATCTTTGTCTGGTACGTCCTGCCGGTTCCGGCTCCGCTTCTGGTACTGGCATATGCAGCCATTGAACTTTTTGACCAGATTTTCAGCCTGAAAGCCGGTATTTCCCATACTGCCCATCTGGCAGGCTTTGCCTTTGCCTGGCTGTATTTCATCATCCGCATGGGAATCCACCCGCTGAAGGTATGGAAAGACGCCTACCGCTGATTACCGCAGCACTTCTGTTACTGATTTTTCTCCCCCCTCAGCTTTCGGCACAGACTGCCGAAGCTGACTCGACACTGCGCATTGAGCTGTGGGTTCCCTTTGACGAGTTCCCCGGCCTTGCAGTGGCACCAGCCGCAGATGAAGACGAATGGATGCCCGCAGTCCGTGCCATGCACCAGCTGGCCCCCTATATCTTTACCGGCATGATTTACGGCTGGGATTTTTCCTATACGCCATCGGATAAAACCCGGCAGGTTGCCGAATATTTTGAAGCCGTTCCCCGCGGCACCATTGAACTGCAGGATCCGCGCCTGACCTTTCACGACAGTATCCGTACCGACATCCGCATCACAACCGAGGCCGAATACGAACGAACCCCCTACATGATGCAGAACCGGAAGCACTGGCAGAGTCTGACTACCATAAAAATTACGGGGAAAGGCAGCGCCAGCGTAGCAGGTGGTACGGAAGCCATGCAGTCTATGATAGAAGATGCCATAAAAAACGGCGTCAGGGCCTGGGCTCAAACCTATACCAAAAACAAACCGAAGGAAATTTCCGGTTCCATTGTGCTGGCCGATGAGAGCCCGAAAATCGGCATCAGGAACGGCCAATACGTGGCTGAACTTGATTTTTTTCTTTATGTGGTTACAATAAATCAATACTACTTGTACTGATTTTTTCAGTATTGGCGGTATTTCGAGGAGTTTATACACTATGAAGGCATACAAGAAGGCTTTTTTTGTTCTGGCTGCACTGTTGTTCTGCACTGCAGTAGCTTTTGCACAGTCTGAAGAAGAGGATATTCCTCCTGCAAGCGATGACTACAGCAGAGTTGAGGTAATCGAAGAAAAGAATGGTCTGGTACAGATTAAGATTGAATACTGGCCGTCTGTAGATGAAGCCCGCTTCTACTATTCAAAGCCATCTTCACTGTTTGATACCGGTGATGCTTATGCTGCTGTTGTCCAGAGAATCATGAAGTTCCAGATGGAGCACAGTTACTTTTCGTATACCTACATGACCCGCGATGAACTGCGGTTTGATAAAAACGTAAACCCGGAACGTACAATTTATTCTGCATACGTAAAGTTTGAGCGCTAATTAAAAACGCTGCGTTCAGACAGAAGGAAAAAAATGGATACACAAACAATTATTAAAAACCTGCACCCGCTTGAAATCAAAGTTCTGCGTGCATACACCAGCAAAGATGAGCTGACTTCTGCAAAACTGGTGTCTGACCTGGAATACAAGGAAGGTCATGCAAACCAGGCATTCTCATGGCTGGGTATGAAAGAGCTTTGTGAAGAAATCGGTCGTGTACCACATACCTACTATGAAATCACCGAACTGGGCCGTCACTTTGAAAAAGTAGGTCAGCCTGTTGAACGCATTATCGAATTCGTTCGTGAAAAAGGTGCCCACGCACTGCCAAAAATTGCAGAAGCCCTGAAACTTGACAACAAAGACGTAGGTTCTGCATTCGGTCAGCTTTCAAAGGAAGGCGTTCTTGCCATGGACGGTGAAAAGAAAGCTTCCCACACCGGTAAGGACACGCCAAAAAGCATTAAAGTTGCCCGCGAACTGCTGAAAAAAGCAGCCGCAGCAGAAGACGGCATGCTGGATCAGAACGCTCTTTCTGAAGAAGAAATTGCCGTTATGGGAACTCTGGCTAAAAAACGAGGGGCAGCTGACAGTGCATTCCGTATTGTTGAACGCGAAACCGTTACCTTCCGTCTGACTCCTGCTGCAGATGAAGTAAAAGCAGCTCTGGAAGCTGCCGGTGTTACCGGTAACGAAATCGGTTCCATTACTTCTAAAATGCTGGCTACCGGCGAATGGAAAAACGGAACCTTCCGTGGATACAACGTTAACGTTCCACCAGCCCGTATTATTCCCGGCCGTACCAGTGCTTACGTATCATTCCTTGAAAGCGTAAAGGACAAGCTGTGTTCACTCGGTTTTGAAGAATTTGACGGACCACTGGTTGAGTCAGAATTCTGGAACTGTGATGCCCTGTTCATGCCGCAGTTCCACGCTGCCCGTGATATCCACGACGTTTACAGCGTTAAAAACCCAACCCATGCAAAAACCATTGAAGAACCATTCCTTTCCAACGTTGCTGCAGCCCACCGTGACGGTGGTAACACCGGAAGCCGCGGATGGAACTACAACTTTGATACTGAATTTACCCGCCGCCTGATTCTGCGCAGTCAGGGAACCGTACTTTCTGCCCACCAGCTGGCAAAAGCTAAGATTCCGGGCAAATACTTCGGTATTGCACGCTGTTTCCGCTACGACAAAGTAGACGCTACCCACCTTTCAGACTTCTATCAGACTGAAGGTATCGTACTGGGCGACGACGTTAACCTGAAAACCCTGCTGGGATTCCTGGAAATGTTCGCCGTAGAAATTGCCGGTGCAACTGAAGTTAAATACGTACCAGGTTACTTCCCGTTCACTGAACCTTCTGTAGAAGTTCATATCAAGCACCCGGTACTGGGTTGGTTTGAACTTGGTGGTTCCGGTATCTTCCGTCCGGAAGTTACCAAAGCCATGGGCGTTGACTGTCCTGTACTGGCATGGGGTATCGGTATTGACCGTATGGCCCTGATGGCACTGGGACTGAATGACCTGCGTGAACTGTTCTCAAGTGACATTGAACAGGTTCGTCTGAGAAAAGCTAAACTGGACTAAGGTTTACCCGTCCATAGAGAGAAGCCCGTCTGGCAGAAAATGCCGGCGGGCTTTTTTTGTAGTCACGGCGCGATATAATCTGTATGTTAAATACAGACCAATATCAATCTTTCCTGAAGGAGAAAAAGATGAAAAAAGGAACGAAAATCACTCTGATCGTCATTGCAGTACTGCTGGTGCTGCTGGCCGGATGCGTTTCAAGCATCAAGGGCAAATATAACAGCATGGTAGACCTGGATGAACAGGTAAAAACCCAGTGGGCACAGGTAGAAAACCAGTATCAGCGCCGCTATGACCTGATTCCTAACCTGGTTGCCACCGTTAAGGGATATGCTGCCCATGAAAGCGATGTATTCACAAACATTGCCAATGCCCGCTCTAAAGCTGGCGGTGTGCTGCAGATGTCTGACGAACTGCTGGAAGATGAAGAAGCATTTGCCCGTTTCCAGAAAGCCCAGAACGAACTTGGTTCTGCCCTGCAGCGCCTTCTGGTAGTTACTGAGAACTATCCTGAACTGAAAGCAGATGAAAACTTCCTGGCTCTGCAGGACCAGCTGGAAGGAACTGAAAACCGCATCGCAACCGAACGCAAACGGTACAACGATGTAGTAAGTGCGTACAACAAAACCGTACGTCAGTTCCCTAACGTATTCTTTGCCAATATGTTCGGCTTCCGCGCAAAAGCCTACTTTACCGCTTCTGAATCTGCACAGAGCGCACCTGTGGTACAGTTCTGATGACCAGCACGACGTTACGTAAAAAACTGCATCTCACTGATGCCGGCGTACAGCAGGTTACAGATGCAGTCCATGCAGCAGAAAACCGGACAACCGGGGAGATTGTCGTTGCCCTGGCACCGGAAAGCGATACCTACTCGTTTTTTGAACTGCTGTTCGGTATTGTCTTTGGCGCCATCTGCTTCAGTTTTCTTATTGGCATGCATGAATCCATCATTCCCTGGCTGGCTGCCCGTTTCTGGGATATGCCGGAATGGACCTATGCACTGTTCTGCGGTGCAGCCAGTTATCTTTTTACCTGCATCATGACTGTTGCCGCCAACTGGATGCCTGTTGACCGGATGATTATTCCCCACTCAGTACAGGTTACCGCTGCTAACCGCCGCGCTATCCGTTGCTTTGCAGAAAGCGGTGTATATCAGACCCGGGAACAGAGCGGCATCCTTATTTTTGTGTCCTATCTGGAACGGCAGGTGCGGATTATTGCGGATAGCGGCATCAATGCAAAGATTGAGCAGGCGGTATGGGACACTATTGCGGCAACGCTGGCAGATGACCTGAATCCGAAAAGCGGCATGAAAACAGCTGATGCCCTGACAAAGGCCGTCAATTCCTGCGGAGAACTGCTGGCTGAACATTTTCCGCCCCATGAAGATAACCCTGATGAAATTTCACAGGCATTCATTATTCTGGAGAGTGGCTCATGAAACAGATTCAGAAACTCCTTGTACTCCTGCTGCTTCTGCTGGCAGTTGCAGCCCCTCTGGCTGCAAAAGGATATACCATTCCGGCAGCTGATTATGTGGTTGACCAGGCAAATATCATCAGCAGTAAGGATGAAGCAGCCCTGAAAACCTACCTGAGCCAGCTGTATGACAAGACTGGTGTACAGATTTGCGTTCTTACCCTTAAAAGCCTGAACGGCGCATCGCTGGAAGATTACAGCCTTGCAGTGGCAGAACAATGGGGTATCGGTAAAAAAGGGAAAGACAGCGGTGCGCTGCTGCTGGTTTCCATGAATGAGCACGCCATGCGCATTGAAGTTGGATACGGTCTTGAAGGTGACCTGACTGACGCCAGAAGCGGATTGATTATCAGAAAGGTACTGACCCCTTACTTTAAGGACGGTGATTATTCTACGGGTATTGTCGCCGGTGTAGAAGCCATGGCACAGGCCGCTGCAGGAGATGCAGCAGGAACAGTAAGCGGTGCATCTAAGACTAACCGCAGCTATTCGGTAAACGATGCAGACTATGACAGTGAAGATCTGGCTGATGTCATTACGGTTCTTGCCATAATTTTCATCATATTCCTGAAGATTATCAGTTCAGCACGTCATGCCAGCAGATACCGGGGATACGGCTACAGCCGCCGGCGCAATGACAGTCTGTGGCGTGACCTGTTCTGGTTAAGCATGTTAAGTAACAATAACCATCGTGGAGGACGCGGTGGCCACAGTGGCGGCGGTTTTAGCGGCGGAAGCTTTGGCGGCTT
>JAKSTT010000119.1 GCA_024413635.1 Treponemataceae bacterium
CTGGAAAGTGCCAACACCCGGTACATCTATGCACTGAACAATGCGTCTGCCCTGGAAGCAGATGCTTCAATCCTGTATCCGGCAACAGACAGCCTGAAATACGGACAGGCCGGTGCACGCCTGACCTTCTCCCTGGGACAGTTTGACCTGGGTGCCAGCTACTACAACGGCTATTACAAACAGCCTTCCGTTAACGCTGCCAAACTTGATTCATACATTGCAAAGTACATGAATAACCAGCAGATTACCGAAGATGACAAATTCCTTGCATACGACCGGAAGCAGACCTTTGGTGTTGAAGCTGCTACCATCCTCTGGCATTTCAATGTACGCGGTGAAGCTGCATACAACCTGACTGAAGATACTGACGGTACCGACCCATGGGTACACAACAACTCAGTACAGTGGCTTGCCGGCTTTGATATTGATGTACCCCTGTGGAACATGAACATCAACGTACAGGAAACCGGTACCTATGTACTGAACAACGACCGGATTACCGGCAGCGCAACTGAAAAAGCTGATGTTGACTACAACAGCAACGGATACTCAAACAACCGCGTTGTTACCAACATTACTACTTCGTTCAAAAACGACCAGATTCTGCCGGAAGTAACGGTTATGTACGGTATTGAAAACGGTGATGTGGTAGTACTGCCGAAACTGGCTGTAAAACCAGCCGCAGATGTTACCCTGACTGCCAGCGGTATGTACCTGTGGAACCGTGATAACGACAGTGAATTTGCAGCCTGGAAAGACAACAGCTTTGTACAGCTGGGGGCCTGCGTTACTTTCTGATTGGATCCCCGTGATCTGAAAAATCACTCCTGATATTGAGGCTGTTGTGCTCAATGAGCGCAGCAGCCTCTTCTTTTTGTATGCCCAGCACCGAGGCAATGTCTGCTACTACCCGGCAGATAAGGGCAGGACTGTCATCTGTTCCGCCAAGCCAGCGGTCACTTTCCGGGTTGTCGGTTTCAGAAAGGATCAGCTCCCGGGGCGTCAGGCGCAGCTGGCGCTGTTCCACCGGATTGTACCGTAAGCCCACGCCAAAGGTCTGCGGGTAGCCCCGGTCCAGCAGTTTTTTATACACGTCTTCCGGACCGTCGTACCAGTGGATAATGGGCCGGGCGTGGGGAAAGTCAGAAAGCATTTCAAGAATGCGCTGTTCTGCGCCTTTGGTGTGGAGCACGATATATTTCCCCGTGCGCTCACAGTGGTCAAGTTGCACTGCCAGAACCGTTTCCTGCCGTTGTGGCGGAGTTTTTGTCTCCCAGAAGTAATCTAACCCTGCCTCGCCGATAATCGCGCTGGCGGCCAGATATGGCTCTATGGCAGCCTGCAGTTCCTGGGTGGAGGAGGGAAGGCTTGCCGTGTAGCTGGGATGAATGCCAAAGGTGGGCAGGTACAGGATCCTGCCGGCAGCAGCGTTCACCCGGTCAGCAATTGTCTTGTTCCGCTCCCAGCTTTCGATGTTGACGCTGGATCCTACCGTAAAGATATTGTTCTGCACCACGCAGTCAATGGCGGCATTCAGGGTGGTTGTAAGCGGCACCGAATTACTCAGGTTCCGGCCATAAAAGTCAAAGTGGGTGTGGAAATCAAAAAACATAGGGTTACTCTGCGTAGTCCTTTACGTCAAAGGTGTGGCCAAGAATGGTTTCTGTTCCGGTTACCACATACTCCTGGGGCTGAAAATCTTTCCGGATGGTGATGGTATTCAGACAGTTGTAGCCGTTCCGGACATACAGTTTCAGCGCTTCAGGGTTTCGTGCGGCTACTTCCAGATAGATGGAGTCAGAATATGATTGTACGATTTCTTCTGTCTGCCGCAGGGCTTCAGAGCCGTATCCGTGTCCCTGGTATTCCGGCAGGATGAACAGGTCTTCCAGCCAGTCAATTCTGCAGCCGCGGGAAGCCAGATGGACAAAGCCGATGGTTGTGGTATCGTTCTGTATGAAATATATCTGATGACCGTTTGCAGTCCAGGCCTGAACGTCTTCCAGGCATTCTTCGGCGGTGGGGGTGTAATCGTTGTGGGCTATCCAGAACCGTTTGATAAGTTCTGCCAGCGCTTCTTTTTCGTTGTTGTACTTTGTTAATTGAATCATTTTATATCTTTTGTCATGCTGAACTAAATATTCCGTCATGCTGAACTTGTTTCAGCATCTGTAGATGAGATCCCGAAACAAGTTCGGGATGACAGGTACGTGCCCGGGATCACATATTACAGAGTCGGAATCTCACCTACGCTTCCGGCTATTGCAGCAGCATCTGGTCGTTGTTCAGGTCCTTGTTCTTGATGGCGCGGAACCGCTTCTGGATTTCATCCATGGTCAGGTTGGCCTTTTCGTCGCCGTCAATATCAAGAATTACTTCACCGGCATCCATCATCAAAAGGCGGTTGCCGTATTCCAGGGCGTGCTGCATGTTATGGGTAATCATCATGACCGTAAGCCCGTATTCCTTTGCAAAGCGGCGGGTCAGTTCCATAACAATGGCGGCATTGGTCGGGTCCAGGGCTGCCGTGTGCTCATCCAGGAGCAGCAGTTTCGGCTTACTCATTACAGCCATCAGCAGTGTCAGTGCCTGCCGCTGTCCGCCGGAAAGCAGTTCCACGTTGTCGCCCAGACGGTTTTCCAGCCCCATATCCAGAGCTTTCAGCTGTTCCCTGAACTCAGAGCGCTTTTTGTTGTTCAGGCTGATTCTCAGGCCCTTAAAGCCTTTTTTGCTGCAGATCATCATGTTGTCTTCCAGGCGCATTTTTCCGGCGGTGCCCAACAGCGGGTTCTGGAAAATGCGGCCGATGTAGGCAGCACGTTTGTATTCTGCTTCCTTGGTAACGTCACGGCCTTCCATGGTAATGGTACCGGCAGAGGGCGAAAGGTTTCCGCTGATAACGTTCATCAGGGTTGATTTTCCGGCGCCGTTACTGCCGATGACGGTAATGAAGTCACCTTCATTGATGGTCAGGTTGATGTTCTGTAATGCCCGGTTTTCGTCAGGAGTGCCGGCAGCAAAGGTCATGTCAATGTCTTTCAGTGTCAGCATGATTTTCCTCCTTCAGATTTTGCAGGGCGCTTCAGGTGGTCTTTCAGGTATCCGCCTACGTTCTTCTGGCTGACAATCAGACAGATGATGATCAGGATACCGGTAATCAGTTTCAGGTCATTGCTTGTCATACCGATGGCGTATCCGTACCGGCGTCCCAGATACATGAGTCCGCGGTAAATGATGGATCCGATGATGACACGAAGGGTCTGCATGCCGATTTTGTTGCTTTTCAGGACAAATTCGCCCAGCATGAGGGAGGCAAGACCTGATACTACAACGCCGGTACCGCTTCCTACATCGGCAAATCCGGAATACATGGCTGCCAGAGCTCCCGAAAGGGCTGCAAGTCCGTCACCAATGCAGATACCGATTCCCCGTACGATACTGGGGTTTACGCTCTGGCTGATAACCATCTGTTCGTTGCTTCCCAGTGCTCCCATGGTAAGACCAAGGTCTGTATGGAAGAACAGATCCAGAAGCAGTTTTACCACAATCATGATGATGACCAGGAAAATCACCAGTGCCCAGTCAGGAGAGAATCCCGGCATGGTGGCTTTTACCCAGGCGGTCAGACGGCTGAAAGTGGTAGGAATCTTTAAGAACGATACGTTGGCGTGGTTTCCCATGATGCGCAGGTTGATGGAATACAGCATGGTCATCATCAGGATACCGGCCAGCAGGTCAGGAATGCGCAGTTTTGTGTAAATAAGGGTGGTGCAGAGTCCGGCAATCATTCCCGCTAAAAAAGCACAACCCACAGCAAGGCTTGGTGCCATACCGTGGGTTAAGCAGGCGGCCAGAACACAGCCGCCCAAAGGAAAACTGCCATCCACAGTCATATCACAGAAGTTCAGGACCCGGAACGTTACGAACAGTCCCAGGACCATCATCCCGTAAATAAGACCTTCAATCAGGATGTTTTCAATCATTTTTCCGTTAATACTCCGTTTTCAATAATCATGTTTGCCTGTGCAACGTATTTTGCAGGAATGGTGATACCGCAGTTTTTAGCAGCATCCAGGTCCAGCAGGAAGTCGCTGTCACTGGCATCAGTCATGAAGCGTACCGGCATTGTTGCAGGATCTGCACCCTTCAGGATATCAAGAACCATTTCACCGGTAGCGCGTCCGGCTTTGTAGTAGTTGAAACCAAAGGCGATCATACAGCCGCCGTTCATGGCACCGGTAACGTCAGCACTGAATACCGGTTTTTTAGCTTCACCGAATACATCTACCAGAGAAGCCAATGCACTGAATACTGTATTGTCGGTGGTAAGGTAGATTCCGTCAACACGGTCTACGATGGTTTCTGCAGCCTGTTTAACTTCTGAACTGTTGGTAATGGCCTGGGTAACCAGTTTGATGCCTGCTTTTTTACAGCCGCTTTCTACCAGTTCCAGTGCGCTTACACTGTTTGCTTCAGAAGAAGTGTAGATATATCCAAGAGTTTTGATACCGGCAATTTCTGCAAAAAGGGCAATGTGGTCTTCGGTAGGAATGGCATCACTCATACCGGTTACGTTGTTTTCGCCGTGTGCAACGGTGCTTACCAGTCCTGCACCAACTGGGTCAGTAACGGTTCCGAAAACTACCGGAGTGTTGTGCAGGGTGTTTGCCAGGGCAATGGCAACGGGGGTTGCAATACCTACGGCAACATCTACTTTTTCATCGCGGTATTTTGCAGCAATCTGGGTTGCGGTGTTTACATCGCCGTTGGCGTTCTGCAGGTCATAGGTGGCTTCAATGCCGTTTTCGGTCAGAACATCGATGATACCCTGTTCTACGGCATCAAGGGCAACGTGCTGTACGATCTTTGCAATACCAATCTTGTATTTTTTAGGACCTTCGTCTTTTTTACCGCCGGCAAAAGCCATGGTAGCGGTGAGTGCAAGTGCCAGTGTGGCAGCAATCAGTTTTGTGTGTTTCATAATAATGTCTCCTTTCAATAATGCTCATTACATCTTGCGCCATGGACGGCGCAGAACAGAAAGTAGTTTGCAACAGCAAACTACCGAAGGTAGCCTGACAGGACGTCAGGCTACCGGCTGTTACTGTTTATAGTAACACTGTATCGGTACATAGAAACATTGTCAAGTATGTTTCTGTGAAAAGAAACAAAAAAAAACACCTGTATCTTTCCTGCTGATTTGTACAAAGCCGTAGTATACTGTCTGTATGGATAAAATCAGAACAATCATTACACAGGATGCTGAAGTTGATGACCAGAACTCGCTGCGTCACTTTTTATTATATGCCAATGAGGTAGAACTGCTGGGAATAGTGCAGACTTCTTCCAAATTCCACTGGAAGGGTATTCCGGGGGCCAGAAAGCCTGAGAAAGCACCGCAGTCAAAGGATTTTGCCTTTGAAGAAAACGGAGCGTGGGATGCGGAATACCGCTGGACCGGTACTGACTGGATGCAGCGGGTTGCCGATGATTACGAAAAGGATTATCCCAACCTGTGCCGCCACGCAGAGGGATACCCATCCCCGGACTACATCCGTTCCATCATCAAAACCGGGAACATCGGGTACGAAGGTGAAACCGAAAAGAGCACTGAAGGCTCTGAACTGATCCGCAAGCATATTCTTGCTGATGACTGCCGGCCCCTGTATCTGCAGGTATGGGGAGGTTGCAATACCATAGCCCGTGCCCTAATGGATATTCAGGATGAATATGGAAAGAAGGCGGAATGGCCACAGCTGCACGAAACAATCTGTAAGAAAGTAATCATTACGGCCTGCGGTGAACAGGACTCCTGCTACCGGGATTACATTGCAGAAGAATGGCCTGACATGCAGTTCATAAAGACCCTGCAGATGCAGAGCTATGCCTATCCCTGGTATATGATGCCGGAAGGGGAGAGTAAGGATACCCTGCGTTCTTCTTTCATGAAGAATGAGATTCTGGGGGTATGCCATCTGACAGAAGGATACTGTACCTGGATGGACGGCACAGAATATGAAGGTGAACCAATGCATGCCCAGTTTGGTTCCAACCCCAACATCACCAGTGAATGGTTCGGTGCCCGTATGGGTATGGAAACACCCAAGCCCTATGACTTCCTGTCAGAAGGTGACAGCCCGACGTTCCTTCCTCTCTTGAACTGGGGCTTCCGTACGCTGGAAGATTTTTCCTACGGAGGAATAGCCGGCCGCTATCACAAGGTGGAGGGTGAAACCAACTCTAAAGGTCAGCCGCTGAATATGTGGGATGTATCAAAAGATTACTACCTGCTGAAGCCTGGTCTGCCCCTGCCACGGATTGCACCACCGCCATACGGTCCGGATCCAGCCACCGTGTTCAGTCCTGACCATAAGTATATGCGTGTAGAATCAATGTGGCCCTATGTTGCTGACATTCAGCGGGATTTTGCGGCCCGTGCCCATTGGGCTGCCAGTGACCGGTATGAAGACTGTGAGCATGCTCCTGATATAACCATACAGGAAGGGCTCAACTTTACGGTAGAAGCGGGAGAGACCCTGACGCTGCATCACGATATTACCGCTCATGACGGTAATCCGGTAACGGTCCGCTACCGGGTATATAAGGATGCCAGTGCGCCCTGTGGTGAAGTCATGGAAATCCGGGTCCGCGGTAATACGGCAGAAATTGAGGTGCCGGTTGTCGCACAGCCGGGTAAGCAGGCCCATGTCATCGTCTGCGCCCGCTCCATGGGACACTACCGGCTGGCACACTACCAGCACATAATCATCACCATAGCGTAAGCATACCTGCTGTGGGACCGGTTATCCTGCATGGATACAGCCGGTCCCCGGCCTGGTGAGGAAATATCAGTTTACGGAAATAACGTTGGCTGCCCGTCCTTCGGGCGTGTATACGCGGTTCGTGTTTTTCGGGTCAAGCAGTGCCGTCATTCCGGAATAGAACTGGTAATACCAGGTTCCGGTCGTCAGCGGCAGGGTAATTTCGTACCGTCCGGGCACGGTTTCCGTCAGATAGTAAATGAACGAGTCCCAGTTGGAAAAATTGCCGGCCAGCCGGATGCTTTTCCCTGTTTCCCCTTCATACACAAAGGTCACCAGATGGGGATCCTTTTCTTCCGTACGTACCGTAAAGGGACGGTCAACTTTCAGATAGCTCAGGTAGGTGCCGCAGTCGTAATCGTAGATTTTCTGCGGGTTCAGGCTGTCAGTGGTCCACAGCCCGTCAATAACCATGCGGTACCGTATGCCGGTAGAGTTTTCCGGCAGTTCCAGAATATAAAACAGAAAAGAGTCCACCGGTTCTTCGTTGTAGTCATAGATTACCAGTTCCTGCAGTGAATGAATCTGCCGGTACTGTTCAAAATCAAAGCAGATTCCCACATGACGGGCGTCCTTGGGAGCAGTAAACACCGCGTAGTTCCCGGATACATAGGGCTCACCGGCCCCCCGGATCTGGGTAATGATGATGTCAATCGTATACTGGTCATCATAGACCTGTACCTCATCCTCTTTTGCATACAGAGGAAAAGTCAGCATGGCGGCAACAAGAATGCCAATAAAGAGACGTTTCATATTCTTTATTGGTATCGGCATCCTGCAGCACACAATAAGCGTTTTTTACGCACGTATCCCCTGA